>NZ_JAVXIQ010000007.1:0-206855 GCF_036648275.1 Hafnia sp.
ACGGATTAACAGTCCGCCGTTCTACCGACTGAACTACAGAGGAATCGTTTGAACGGGGCAGATATTAGCGAGCACGGCGGTGACTGTCAACGGCTAATTAAAATAGTGAGATTGATTGCTGATTAAGTGCACAAAAAGCTAAAACTTTGTTCTTTATCGCAAAGTAACTCTTTTATTTTTCTTACTATTGTGCGGTTTAATCACATACTGGAATACTTATGCGTGCTAAGGATTTAGTCTCATCGAGCCAGTTCTATCCCCTCAGACTGCTGCCGGGAACAGAGTTAATTGCCGAGTTAAGGCAGTTTATTGCCAATAATCATATTAAAGCTGGTTGGATCGCTTCGGTGGTTGGAAGCCTCTCGACCGTTTCATTACGGTACGCTGGATGCGAGCGCACTAGCTTAATTGAAGGGAAATTTGAAGTTATCGCCCTCGGCGGAACTTTAGATAGCCAATTCGAACATCTGCATATGTCGGTTGCCGATGAAACTGGACGGATGATCGGCGGCCACGTTATGCCTGGAAATATCGTTAGAACGACGTTAGAAGTCATCATTGGTGAGCTGTGTGATGCCGATTTTTCGCGTCAGCACTGTGCTTTATCTGGCTACGAAGAATTAGCTATCGCACCCCGCAATAATCTTAAGGATGAGAGTAAATGAAAGAGAAACGCCAATTTTCTAGCCGTAGCTTAGTTCTGATTGTTATTTGTGTCGCGATTAACATGATCGCAGGGCAGATGATTTCTATGCTTAAACTGCCACTTTTTTTAGATTCGATTGGCACGGTGCTATGCGCGGTGCTGGCGGGACCTTGGGTTGCGTTGTTTACAGGGTTAGTGACTAACCTACTCTGGGGGCTTTTAACTGGCCCGATTGCGGCTGCTTTTGCGCCTGTTTCCATGGTTATTGGCTGTGTTGCCGGTGTGATGGCGCGTGCGGGGTGGTTTAAATCGTTTGGCCGTGTAGTGATAACTGGCGTAGTTATCACATTGTGTTTAACGGTAGTCGCCGTGCCTATTCGAACTTATCTGTTTGGTGGTGCGACAGGAAGCGGTGCTGATTTCGTGGTGGCTTATTTGCATGCTGTGGGCGAAGGGCTGCAAGAGTCCGTTGCCTTCACCGTTGTCGGCGTGAATCTCATTGATAAAATCTTAACCGTGTTGATTGTATGGGTGCTTCTGCGCCGCATGCCAGAGCGCACGCGCCATAATTTCCCGCATATCGCTCCGATACGTTAATGCATGCTTTCACATGGCTAGCGCTCTGGCTCTGGTATTCCGTTAGCGCGCTGTTTCTACCTCTGCCGATTCTCATGGGGTGGGGCATAGTGCCTGTGGTCATGATTATGATGTGGCCAGCGGCTCGCTGGCGTATCAAAATTGTGATGGCATTTATGATCCCCATGGGAATGGGGCTGTGGCTCGTTCATAGCCACTGGCTGCAATCGTTGTTTTCTCATAGTGACAAAATCAGTTTTGCCGCTCCCATCTTTGCCGTTGAATTGTGGCTACGCCTGCTCGTGTTCTTTGCCGCCGCCCAACTGTGGCTGCAAAGGGTACCCACTCAGCTGTTTGTTGCTGCCTTATTCTCTAGTCGTTTACCAGTTGGCATCGCTTATTTGTGTGCTGGCCCTCTGCTACTTAAGGAGCAGCTTAAGCAGCAATTAGCCGCGATTAAAGAGGCGCAAAGCGCGCGTGGCGTGAGTTTTGATGGCACCCTTATTCAGCGGCTGAAAACGATTGTGCCATTGCTTTCACCTCTACTACTGCAAAGCCTCAATGATTTAACCACGCGAAGTTCTGCGTTAGATGCGCGGGCATTTCGTCGCTATCCACATCGCACCGTGCTGAAACCTATCTTCGAACATCGCTGGGAACCCCTTTTACGCGTCGTTTTACTTTGCTGTTTGCTCGTAGAAGGAGGTGCGTTTTGGCTTTATCACTCGATATCGATCGGTTAGTGGTGGATGTGCATGGTGTTTTTCAGCTAGGGCCTATAACCCTAAAGTTGGAAGAAGGGCAATGGCTTGCCGTTCTGGGGGGTAATGGTTCTGGAAAAAGTCTGCTGGCTAAATTTTTGGTTGGCGCGCTTGAGGTGCGCTCGTTGCGGCATGTTCAAGGCAGGGGCGAGGTATTGGGTAGCAACATTTTGTTCGAGAATGAGATGAAACATACTCGGCAATGGGTCCAGCCGTCGCCCTATTTACAGTTTTCGGGCTGCTGCTTTACCGTTGAGGATGAAATCGCCTTTGGTCCACAAAATTTAGCGTTGCCCGTCGCTGAGATAATGATTCGGGTTGAAACAGCGCTAACGCGTTTTAAGTGCCAACATCTAAGGTTACGTAACCCCCAAACGTTATCGGGTGGGGAGGCTCAGAGGGTATTACTCGCCTGTGCTCTGGTTATGCATCCAAAATTATTAGTGCTCGATCAGGCGTTAGGGCGGTTAAGCCAAGAGGCAACGTATCAAGTGCTGGATGCTATTCAATGCTATGTGCAAGAGTTGCAGTGTTCGGTGGTTATGCTTGAACATCGCCTTTTCCCTGCGGCAGATTATTGCCCGCAGCGCGTATTATTGAAAGAAGGCAGTTCTAGCCCTTTTGATGAGGCGCTTCCTGCGTCATTAATGCAACAAGTGGTATTACCCGAACAACTGAAAACGGTGCTGCTGCAAGAAACTCAGAGTCTCAATGAGATAGCGCAGGTGTTTACTCCTTTTATGCGAGGCTGCCAGCGATGCTAAACATAGAAAATATGGGGTTTGGTTGGGAGGCAGAGAGTGACTGCCTTCAAGACGTAAACTTGCATATCAAACATGGTGAACAATGGGTGATTACCGGAGAAAACGGTGCGGGGAAATCGACTCTGCTTCGGCTCGCAGCGGGCTTACTTAAACCGAGCAGTGGAGCGGTGTATTTGAATGGCGTAGATCTTGCGCAACTGAAGTCAGTAGAAAAATCGGCCCACATTGGTTTTTTATTTCAGGAAGTTGAACGTCAGTTGTTCCATAGTTCAGTACGAGATGAAATCCGGTTTGGCCTGCGGTTACAGCATTTGTCGTCGGCAATTATTGAGGAGCGAGTTCACCATGCCCTCGAAACATGTGGCTTAGCCGACGTTGCGAATAAACATCCGCTCGATTTACACAGCGGACAGCGCCGTATGGTCGCCGTTGCGTGCCTATGTGCTATGCAGCCCCCCTTACTACTCTTAGACGAGCCGAGCCGAGATTTTGATCCATATTGGATGGGTATTTTTGACGCGTGGTTGGCAGAAAATCGTCAGCAAGGAACTACCGTGATAGCGATAAGCCACGATCCTGAATTCTCCCAGCGTCATTTCCAACGTACTATTCTGGTCAATGAGAGAACAGCGCGAATAGCTATTTAACATTCATGGCGCACAGATCGCTTGCCTGTGCGTGCTGCTGTCGAGCAAGTGGGTCCTGCTGATAGAATTTTACAAAATGTGCATACATGGCGGGAAACCGTCCGTAGAGTAGTTCCGGTGCACTAAAAAAGTATTCAGAAAGCACTGCAAAGCATTCTGCTGGCTCGCTTGCTGCATAAGCATCAAGGCTGGTGGCTGCCTCTCCGACAACGTCCACTTCGTCTTGAATCGCGTTCATCGCCGCTTGCAGATCATATTCCCACTGAGCAACGTCTTTAAGCGCAATGGGAGGAATGCCGGTAGCGACGCCAGCGTTACGCATATCGAGCTTATGTGCCGTTTCATGGATGATAAGGTTATAGCCAGAAAGATCGAAAGAGTCTTTCACATCCATCAAGTTCAAGATAACCGGTCCCTGCGCCGAGCATTGTCCTGCTTGCACCATAGGGCCGGTATGAACGAGGCCGATGTCATCTTGCCATTCTTCATGAAAAATAAAAGGCTCAGGGTAGAGCAGAATCTCATGAAAGCCATCAAGCCAATCAATACCAAGTTCGAGCACGGGGAGTGAAAAGAGTAACGCGATGCGAGCCTCAAGCAAGGGGGAAAGACAGAGCTCCTGTAATGGAACGATGCGTTTCAGCTGTAAGAATTTTGAGGCAATCAGCGTTAGTTTATGCGATTCGGCTGGTGTGAGGGTTGCAAGCAGAGGAATAGCTAACGCCTCATCCCAGGGATAATTGGCAAGAGGGCGATTTTCACCTGCGTTCCAAGGCCACTTAATCATTAGAATGCTCGCAACATGATGGTTTATTCACCACTGTTTTATCATGAAAAAGCGTAAGGATAAAACAGTAAACTAAGGCGCGTAGATAATCACTTTTTTTACAATTAGTCTGTGATTAAGCCCACGCTGTTGCTCGCTTGCATAAATAAATCAATATGTTGGCTATGTAATAATTAAAGGTTCGGGTTTGCCTAAAAGATACCCTTGCAGATACTCTACGCCCAAGGTGATCAATACATCGCGCTGTTCTTGTGTTTCCACGTATTCCGCGACGACTTTTAATTTCATTTCCCCCGCAATTTCGCAGATAGATTTTATGATCATCTGATCAACGCGGTTGCTAGTAATGTTTTTGACGAAATAACCATCGATTTTGATGATGTCGGCATTCAACTTTTTTAAACGCTCGTAGTTGGCAAATCCGGTACCAAAGTCGTCAATGGCAATTTGAAAATGATAGTCGCGTAACGTACTGATGCAATGGTGGGCAGCTGCGGCATTGATGAAGCCTTGTTCTTCGGTCACTTCAAAAACAACGGCAGAAGGGGGAACGTGGTGTTGTTCAAAAATAGCAATGATGCGCTCGGCAATACGGTGCTGCATCAACGTTAGAGGCATCAGATTAACGGAGAAGCATATTTCTTCTGTATCTAGGTTTTGCGACCGTATGTATTTGACCACGTTTTCTACCATCAGCAGATCGAAGCGTGGGCTCAGGTTAAATTCTGCAATTAAAGGAATAAACTTATCTGGCGTAATAATCTCATTGTTATCTTTTAGGCGAGCCAAAATTTCGTAATAGCGGGTGCCATTTTTGTGCTCAATCGGCTGTGCATGCAGCATGATGTTATTTTCATTAAGGGCATTTTTGATTTTTTGCAATAGCACCACACGGTCTGACACCTGACTTGCGACGACCTGATTGCCCTCATCGAGGCATAATAGACGATCCTCTTCGCATGCTTTTTCGCACAGATAACTTAGCTGGCCAATGCAGCGATGAAGGTTATCGGTGTCACGATTGAATTCGCCGTAAGACAATCCATAGTGCAGTTCAACCTGAATATTATTCCAGCTTAGCGGATATTCTTTGAGCTTTTGGCGGAGTGCATTTAAACGGGGAATATTCTCGTATTCACTGCCGGACAGAAAAATAAGTAAATCACAGCTAGGCAATTGATACACATGCTCACCGCTGTCTAAGTGGCTATTGATGATGGCAGCAATGCTTTGTTTACAATGGATCCGCATGCGAAGCCCATAATGGCGGCTAAGCAACTCAAGGCTGGAAAGATGCAGGTGACACAGCACGCCTTTAGGATGTGCGCGGACATGATGTTCGAGCGCACGTAAATTGGGTAGCTTTGTCATGGGATCGGTTAAGGCCATTAGCGCGTAGACTTTCTGCATCCAATCACTTTTCTTAAACATCATCGACAGATAAAAAATAGAAACCGTGAACGCGATAAATACCGAGGAGATAAAGGTAAGCTCAAAGGCATTATTGGCGATGTGCAAAAAACTTTTGCTATAGGTCAGTAGCATAAGAGCAGTAAACGACCATAGCATAATGATTAAGCGGGTACTAAAGCGTTTGATGCCGTAGTTAAAATGAACAAATATCGCGGGGGCAACAAAGCCTGAAAACAACACTGTATTGAAGGGTAAGCAAAATACAATCAAGAATAGGGCAAGTAATACAAACCAACATATATTGATTAAGCGCCCCTCATTGCTCACTGCCGACTTTAGGTCAAACAAGAAAAAGGTTCGAGCATAGCGCCAATTTAACAACATTCTTATGCCGTAATAGAATATGACGCTAAAGATAACCGCAGCGATGATTAGATTTTGAATATTAATCAGCGTATAGACATCTGCACTCAGACTAAAATAGCGCTCAAGCGTTGGCGGTGCGTCGATGAGCGTGCCGCAAGCCACAATCATGACCTTCATCCAGAATGGGGCAATTAGCCCTAGCCAAAACAGGCGTACGCCGATCCCTTTATTGCCGATATTATAGCGCCAGCGTTTGCCTAAAATTATCTCAACAATCCATGAGCAGCCAGCCAAGGGGATAACGATACTCAAGGTCATTACCACTGCCGATGAGGGTGTGAAGAAAGGGATCATCAGATAGCTGATGCAGTGCGCGGCCGTCAGCGGGATTAATACATTTCGCCCAAATAGCAGGATCATTGCCGTCGCTAAACTGACGGGTAAATAAGCTAAATGAACATTCTCGTAATAGATAACGGCATGCGGAGAGATACTGCGAGCGATGGGGAAAAAAAGCAGAGTGACAATAAACGCCGTTATTTGTTTTCTCAAGTTTGAGCTGAATTTAAAAGCCATCGCGAGTTCGCATTAGTCGGTTAGAGTTAATGTAAAAATATAATTTCACCGCATACATTCAAGCGTATAGGAGAATGATATCTGTAGATTACAGTAGAACTGAATATTCTCTGAATGGCTTAATTGTGACATTTATTATCTGTTTTTTCAATTAAACTAATAATTTACATTATAAAAACAAATATGAAGTGGAGGCGGGTTTATTCAGGGTATTAATCTGCGGAAGAGATTATTCCGCAAGAGTATTATTACTTATAAATACAAAGATATTATGGCGGAAGTTTTATTGCCGGGGTTTCCTCCGCTCTCTAACTCACAGATATGTGGTATATTTGTTATGAGTAGTTTAATTAAAATAAAAAGCCACGATGCATACGTGGCTTTCTAATAATTCAAACTGTGATAACGGTCATCCTATTCATGGCGTTATCACGGCTTGGATACTCGGCAGGTTTTAAGAATATCCAAGCTAGGATCGTATTCCTTGGTTTGCACATTCATCATGGCTAGCATGGTATGGAATAGGTTATCGTGTGAATAGTCGTTCGTCTTGGCAAGCTTGGCGACACAATCACGATCAATTCCATTGACTTGAACAAAGCCATCTGATAGCCACATTTCCATTGGCACCTTAGTTTGCTCATCAGGTGCAAATTTATAAGGCGTTCCATGTAAATACAAGCCGTCTTCGCCTAATGATTCACCGTGGTCAGACACATAATACAGCGCGACGTTATAGTCTTTTTCATATCCTTTAAGCCGTTGAATGAACTGGCTAACAACATAGTCAGTATACCTGATGGTGTTATCATAGGTATTCACTAATTCTTGCTGAGTGCAGTTTTCAATATCACTGCGCTGGCAGTCAGGGACAAAGAAACGAAACTCTTTAGGATAGCGTTTATAGTAGGTTGGACCATGGCTGCCGATAAGGTGGAATGCTAGCGTCTTATTTTTCCCATCTGCTGGAATGAGCTTATCCAAATCGTTTAATAGCACGGCGTCGTAGCAGGTTTCACCATCGCAAAGATTTTTGTCGCTGTTCGCTGGCACTATTTGTGTTGGGATGCGATCGCAGGCCCCCTTACATCCTTCATCATTGTCTTTCCAGTAAGTGGACACCCCTGCTTTTTGCAAGATATCCATCAATCCCTCACTGTTGCGGGCAATGTTATTATCAAAGTGCGTACGCGGCATATTCGAGAACATACAAGGCACTGAAATGGCTGTTGCTGTGCCACATGAACTGACCTTAGAGAAATAAATCAGATCGGGCTCTTGGCTGGTATAAGGATTGGTTGGGCGAGCATATCCCTGTAATTGCTGGTTCTGATGGCGAGCAGTTTCCCCCACGATTAAAAAGACCAGCGTTGGTTTACTGCCCGTTTTTTGCACCAGTTTTGCATCGTCACCGATCTTACGGAACGGAATGGGTTTGGTCAGATAGCGGCGATTAATATACTGCGAAGCACTATAGAGATAGTTGGTTGGCACAATCTCCAAATTTAGCGAGCGGTTATTACGGCCAACGGACGCGTAGTCTTGGTAATAGAGGCTAGCGACCAGCGCAATAATCAAAAGTGACACCAGCATAGAAACTAAGCGCAGCCCAAAGCGGGCGAGAAAGCCGTGCGCATAGATAATCTGGGTTCTCATTAATAGCACGCAGGGCAGAATGCCGGTGAATAACACCCACAATACCACCGAGAAATTGTAGTACGACGAGGCTTCGGCGGGATTGGTTTCAAAAATGTTTTCAATCATTGAGCGATCGAAAATGATCTTGTATTTCAATTGCGCATAGCTAGCAAAGGCGCTGACCACCAGAATGATGCAAAAGAAAGGTTTGAAAATCGGTTTAAACGTGAACGGAGTAAAAACAAAGTTCAGGGCAGCAATCAGCACCAGTGGGATTGAAAATGCAAAGCCAAGCTTATAGTTATCTAGCGAGGTCAGAATCCGATAGAAATGCAATAAAATCGGTAAGTTAACTACGAGAGTAAAGTAAATGGCCAAAATAATGGTCAGTGATAAAAAACTGACTCTCAACGCCTTTCGCTGCAAGATAAACGCTCCCCAAAACCTGTTAAATGACCATGTCTTATACAACAGTGGACAAGAATTAAGCGTAATAAATAAAACCGCTTTATAGTGGGGCAGATTAGCGAGCCAAACTTAAGATAGCCTTAAGCTATCAAGGCTGAACGTTGTGAGAACTCAATGAGTGAAAATAGCCAAGGTGACTAAAGGGAATGGGTATTTTTTGATAAAAAAACGCCGCTTGGGTTATCAATGCGGCGTTAAATCATTGGGCTGATTAGATGAAAATTTGGCAGTAATTAGCAAACGCCAAAATCACCGTCTTCTTGATAGAGGGCCAGATGGGAAGCCGTTATAGTTTCCTGTTTTTCGTTTCCTAGTTCATTCCATGAACAGGTAATCTCATTGTCGTTAACCGCGACAACGGTCATACGTGGGCCACCGCTGGTTTTTTGCACGCTATCACCAACTGAAAAACTCATGCTTCTCTCCTCAATACATCAGGCTAAATAATAAACAGAAACTGTTTATCTTATTGAATATTTGGATATTCAAAGATATTCAAATAACGAATGCATTATAAAATAGACCAAGCTAGGCCAGATAAATAGTGAAAAGAACCGATGTCTATAGTGATAAAAATTGAATAACTTTCCGCTGGTGCAGATGCCTATTGGTTCACTCGAATCACTTTTTCGGATGTCACAAAAAATTGCTCACTTAAAAAACTCATTGCTTTGTTTTTAAAAGTTATTTTCATTTCAAATACCAGAAGGTAACAACTAGCCACACTTTAATTCACAAATAATATGAGGTGAACGCTTGTTTTTTTATTAACCGTAATGATAATCGGTATCATTATTTTTACGGTTCTTTACATGCGCATCCTGCGCAGGCGAGAGAGAAAAACATGTTTGTCCCATTCCTCATTATGTTCCGCGAAGGCCTTGAAGCTGCGCTGATCGTCAGTCTTATCGCCAGTTATCTAAAGAGAACCCAGCGTTCGCAGTGGCTGGGCGTCGTCTGGATTGGTGTCATCCTCGCCGCTGCGCTTTGTTTAGGATTGGGTATCTTCATCAATGAAACTACCGGCGAATTCCCACAAAAGCAGCAGGAATTGTTCGAGGGACTGGTTGCCGTGGTCGCGGTATGCATTCTGACCTACATGGTTTTCTGGATGCGTAAAGTTTCCCGCTCGGTAAAAGCACATCTCGAAGGTGCGATTGATAACGCCCTCAGCGCAGGCAAAGGACAGGGCTGGGCGCTGGTAGCGATGGTTTTCTTCGCCGTGGCGCGAGAGGGGCTAGAGTCGGTCTTCTTCCTGTTGGCGGCATTCCAGCAAGATGTTGGCGTTCAGGCACCCATCGGCGCAGTACTGGGTCTAGTCTGCGCAATTCTCGTCGGCATGATGATTTATTGGGGTGGGATAAAACTGCACTTAGCTAAGTTCTTTAAATGGACAAGCCTCTTCATTCTGTTTGTTGCTGCAGGCCTTGCCGCAGGCGCTATCCGCGCTTTCCATGAGGCTGGGCTATGGAATTATCTGCAAGATATCGCCTTCAATCTTACCGACGTGCTTTCAACCCATTCACTGTTAGGAACCTTTTTAGAAGGCATTTTAGGCTATCAAGAAGCGCCTTCGGTGAGCGAAGTGTTGGTCTATTTCCTGTATCTGATCCCAGCTCTGATTTTCTTCTTCATGCCTCAGCGCGCAGATGTTGCGGCGGTGAACGGTAAAGCGGGTCATTCACGCTAATGAGTTTTCAATACTATTATCCTATTTTTCAGGGAGTTATTTCTATGTCTAGCACGACTTTTCGCCGCACTGCGCTGTCTTTAGCTTTACTGACTTTACCTGCGACCGCGGCACTTGCCGCTGACGCATTGCCGCAGGTGAAAATCGCGGTCAATGACAAACAGTGTGAGCCGATGACGCTCACAATTCCTGCCGGAAAAACCCAGTTCATCGTGCATAACAACAGCCAAAAGGGTCTGGAATGGGAAATCCTTAAAGGCGTCATGGTGGTGGAAGAGCGTGAAAACATCGCCCCAGGGTTCACCCAAAAAATGACGGCAACCCTTGAAGCTGGCGAATACGATATGACTTGCGGGCTGCTCAGCAATCCAAAAGGAAAAATTATTGTTCAAGCTGCCGGCGGCGCAGCCGCAGTGAAGACTGACGCAATGGCGCTTGTGGGGCCGATTGCAGAATACAAAATTTATGTCATGCAAGAAGTTAAACAGCTGGTTGAGCAGACTAAAGCCTTCACCGATGCAGTGAAAAAAGGCGATCTGGCAGCGGCACAAAAACTTTATGCTCCAACGCGTCAGCATTATGAACGCATTGAACCGATTGCAGAATTGTTCTCCGATCTCGATGGCAGCATTGATGCGCGTGAAGACGACTACGAACAAAAGGCTCAAGATCCTAATTTCACCGGTTTCCACCGTCTAGAAAAAGTGTTGTTTGGTGACAAAACCACCAAAGGAATGGACGGTTATGCGGACCGTCTGATGAAAGACGTGCTCGAACTACAAACCCGCGTGACGACGCTGACCTTTGCTCCAAGTAAAGTTGTCGGTGGCGCGGCAGGTCTTATCGAAGAAGTGGCTGCAAGCAAAATTAGCGGTGAAGAAGATCGCTACAGCCGCACCGATCTGTGGGATTTCCGTGCCAACGTCGATGGTGCGCAAAAGATTGTGAATCTGCTGCGTCCGATGCTGGAAAAAGCGAATCCTCAGCTGCTCGCCAAAATTGACGCCAACTTTAAAACCGTCGATTCCATCTTAGACAAATACCGCACCAAAGACGGCTATGAGTCTTACGAAAAACTCACCACTGCAGATCGCAACGCGATGAAAGGGCCGATCACTGCGTTGGCAGAAGATTTGGCACAGCTGCGTGGTGTGTTAGGGCTCGATTAAGATCCTCGATGCGCTTAGAACGCTAGTTGCACAAAACTGGAATTCGAAATACTGGGGTTAGAGAAATGAGTGGTAAAGGATGCCCGATCACCGGGCTGACAGGGGAGGCAGAAATGCCTTCCCGCCGCCGTTTACTGTTAGGCGCCGGCGCGTTAAGCGGCGCCTTGGTATTAGGTGGAGCAGTAAAAGCAGATACCGGCACCAAACCGCTGGCGACGGATAAATCCCCTGAGAATGCGCGCTGGCATAAACAGCCCTTCTATGGGGAACATCAGGCAGGCGTACTGACGCCGCAGCAGGCTTCAGCCATGCTGGTGGCCTTTGACGTGCTGGCGACGAATGCTGAAGATTTACAGCGCTTAATGAAACTGCTCACCGAGCGGATTGCCTTTTTGACGCACGGCGGTGAAGCACCGCACGCGGATGCCAAATTGCCACCGATGGATTCCGGTATCATGGGGCCGGATATTTATCCTGATAATTTGACGATTACCGTGTCAGTAGGGGATTCGCTGTTCGATCAGCGTTTTGGCTTGGCTGCGCTGAAGCCGCTTCAACTGCAAAAAATGACACGCTTCCCTAATGATTCGTTGGATGCGGCGATCTGCCACGGCGACCTGCTGCTACAAATTTGTAGTAACAGCAACGACAGCGTGATCCACGCACTGCGCGACATTATCAAATATACGCCCGACTTACTCAGCGTGCGCTGGCGGCGGGAAGGTTTCATCTCAACCCATGCGGCGCAAAGTCATGGCAAAGAAACGCCGATCAATCTTCTGGGTTTCAAAGATGGTACGGCAAACCCAAACGCCGACGACAAGCCTCTGATGAACGACATCGTGTGGGTTACCGCTGACCAAAAAGAACCGGCATGGGCGGTGGGGGGCAGCTATCAGGCGGTACGTATTATTCGTTTTCGCGTGGAGTTTTGGGATCGCACTCCGTTGCAAGAGCAGCAAACAATTTTTGGTCGCGATAAAGCGAGCGGCGCACCACTCGGCATGGCGCATGAACACGACGAGCCTGATTACACCCAGGATCCTGAAGGAAAAGTGATTCCGCTGGATGCGCATATTCGTCTGGCTAATCCTCGTACTCAGGAAACACACAGCAGCTTAATGATGCGCCGTGGTTACAGTTATTCGCAGGGTGTATCTAACTCCGGTCAGTTGGATATGGGATTGCTGTTTGTTTGCTATCAACACGATCTGGATAAAGGCTTTATTACCGTGCAAAAACGCCTGAATGGCGAAGCGTTAGAGGAATACATCAAACCGATCGGCGGTGGATATTTCTTTGTTCTACCGGGAGTGAAAGATAAAAACCACTATCTGGGCGAGGGATTGTTCCAGAAGGTTTAGTCGAAATATTAATGAGATAAGAGCCTAAACTCACAACTCGAACGCCAGCATCTTGCTGGCGTTTTTTGTTTTCACCGCCAAAACTCGCGGATACCCCTCAAGGGTTACCTCAAGAAAAAGTGCATTCTTTAAGTTGCATTTGAAATGCATATTAAATACTATAATTGCAAAGACGCATTTGAAATGCATATTTAAGAAAGAGCAATAATCAGGAGTGGGTCATGGCTATTCAGGTAAAAAATAACGTCTACTGGGTTGGTAAACAAGACTGGGAACTGCGCGAATTTCACGGCAGCGAATACTCGACTCACAAAGGCTCTAGCTACAATAGCTATCTGATTAAAGAAGAAAAGAACGTTCTGATCGATACCGTCTGGACGCCTTACGCCGCCGAGTTTGTGGCGAATTTAGAGCGCGAAATCGATCTCGATAAAATTGATTACATCATTGCCAACCACGCAGAAAGCGACCACAGCGGCGCACTGCCTGCACTGATGGCCAAAATTCCCAACACGCCAATTTACTGCACCGCCAACGGCGTGAACTCTATCAAAGGCCATTACCACCAAGACTGGAATTTCCGCGTGGTAAAAACCGGCGATTCTATTGATATCGGCAACGGCAAAAAATTGGTCTTCGTTGAAGCGCCAATGTTGCACTGGCCAGACAGCATGATGACGTACATGACGGAAGACGCTCTGCTGTTTAGTAACGACGCCTTTGGCCAGCATCTTGCCAGTGCGTGTTTGTTCAATGACGAAATTGACCAAAACGAACTGTATAACGAATGCATCAAATACTACGCCAATATCCTGACGCCGTTCAGCAAACTGGTCACGAAAAAGATTGAAGAAGTGTTATCACTGAATTTGCCGCTCGATATGATCTGTACTTCGCACGGCATTATCTGGCGCGATAATCCGGCGCAGATCGTTGAAAACTACCTCAAATGGGCAGATAGCTATCAGGAAAACCAAATTACTCTGATCTACGACACCATGTGGAACGGCACGCGCACCATGTCTGAGGCGATTGCTCGCGGTATTCGTCAGGCCGATCCTAGCGTGGTGGTCAAACAGTTCAATTTGGCAAACTCAGATAAGAATGACGTGCTGACTGAAGTGTTTAAATCCAAAGGGATTTTAGTGGGATCTCCAACGGTGAATAACGTGATGCTGCCGCAGGTGGCAGGGTTATTAGAAGAGATGCAGGGCCTGCGCTTTACCGGCAAAGCCGCGGCGGCGTTTGGTAGCCACGGCTGGAGCGGTGGTGCCGTCGACCGTATCTCTTCACGCCTGCAAGATTGCGGATTTATGATGATGCGTGGCATCAAAGCCGAGTGGAAACCGACCGAAGACGCAGTTGCTCAGTGTGAAGCCTTCGGCGCTGAATTTGCCCGCCAGCTTGGTGCTCCAGCATGTTGTGACAGCGGCTGTGCAGGCGCAGAAAAATCCTCTTCAGGTAAATGGATCTGCCGTACCTGTTCATGGGTTTACGATCCTGAACTGGGCGAGCCAAATCAGGGCGTTCCGGCCGGTACCGCATGGGAAGACGTGCCAGACAGTTTCCTCTGCCCAGTATGCCTGATGGGCAAAGACGACTTCTATCCTGCCGACTGAGGAACAGACTATGGCTGAGAATCATCCTGTCATTATTGTTGGAAGTGGCCATGCAGGGCTGCAACTGGCGCGCAATGTGCGCCGGTTACAACCGACCTCAGGGTTAGTGATGATCTGCGCCGATGACGGCGTGGATTACGCCAAACCACAGCTAAGCCATGCCTTTAGCCAGCAACAAAGCGCAGAGCAACTGACGCGCAAAACCGCTCAGGAACTGCGCCAAGAGCTGAAAATGATGCTGCTCACCGAACAGCGCGTTGAGGAAATCCACCCAGCAGAACAAACGATTGTGGTCAACGGCCGCACGCTGGCCTATAGCAAACTGGTTTTAGCCACGGGGGCTCGCGCTTTTGTTCCTCCGGTAGCGGGAGATGCAAGTGATGACATCAAAACGCTCAACAGCCTGCAAGAATATCGCCACCTGCGTGAACGAATGATGCAAGGCGAGCGAGTTTTGGTGCTCGGCGGCGGTTTGATCGGGACTGAAATTGCGCACGATCTTGCCGTGGCGGGTAAACAGGTCAGCGTATGCGATCCTTCGTCACAGCTTTTGGCGAGCCTTTTGCCTGAGTTTGCCGCGCAGCGACTGGCACAAACGTTACAAACGCTATCTTGCGATCTGTTACTGAACAACACGTTGGAGATGCTACAGCGTCTGCCTCAAGGCCTGCGAGCCACGTTCACCAACGGAGAAACTCGCGAATTCGACCATGTTATTTGTGCCGCAGGCCTGCGCCCTAACAGCGAGCTTGCTGCACTGGCGGGGCTGAACGTCGAACGAGGCATCGTGGTTGATAACCAGCTTCGCACCTCCGACCCCTATATTTACGCATTGGGTGATGTGGCGCAGATCGATGGTCGCTTGTGGCCGTTCTTACAGCCGATTTCTCAGTGTGCCGCCGCGTTGGCAAAAACGATCGCGGGTGAACCGACCCACGTCACGCTGCCGGTGATGCCGGTCAATGTAAAAACGCCGCGTTTCCCGTTACAGCTAGCGGGGGAAACACGGGCTGCCGACGTGGATTGGCAGATAGAACAGGATGCCGACAGCCTATTGGCAAAAGCCTATCGCGACGAAAAGTTAGTGGGTTATATCGCGGGCGGCACCGCACAGATGCAAGGCTTGGCGCTATTGCGTCAGCTCTCAATATAAAGTGAAAAGGTGAAGACTATGTTCAAGATCCCAGCAAACTATCATGTTACTCGTAGCACACCGTTCTTCAATCGTCAGACCGTACCTGCGGCGCTGCTAAGCCACCACAACACCAAAGCCGGTGTGTATGGCCGACTTTCTGTGATGCAGGGCGCAGTTAAATATTATGGCTTTGCCAACGAACAGGCGCAGACGCCAGAAATTGAAGTCACTATCAATGCAGGCCAATTTGGCGTTTCACCGCCGCAATACTGGCACAAAGTCGAGCTGCTAACCGAAGACACCTATTTCAATTTGGATTTCTTCGCTCAAGATAGCGCGGATGCAGAGAAGAGCGACTTAACCAAAGTGGTTGATTGCTAACCTCTAGCACCGTGTCCCTTTTTGTTTTACCTCCTCCCCAAGCAAGGGGAGGAGCAACCCCAAACGATCCCGCAATAAACCTAAATTTCCCCCCTTTATTCTCGCCATGGCTTTTTTTCTCATCTGTCATCCTATGCACTGACTAATTTTCATCTTTAGCAAAAGCCTTGGGATTGCGCGGTGTCAGAAGATAGCGATCTAGAAAAAACAGAAGACCCCACATCCCACAAACTTGAAAAAGCGCGTGAGAAGGGACAAGTACCGCGTTCGCGTGAGCTCACCTCGATGCTGATGCTGGCGGCGGGTATTTCTATTCTATTGATCGGCGGAGAGCATTTGGCGCGCCAGCTTTCGGCGATGATTTCGCAGGGTTTACAGTTCGACCAGCTATTAATTAGCAATGACAAACAGATGCTGCGCCAGCTTGGCAATTTATTACAGCAGGCCGTGGCGGCGCTCATGCCTGTACTGCTGGGTCTGATGATGGTCGGCTGGGCGGCACCGATGCTGATCGGAGGTTTTTTCTTTAATCCGGGTTCGATCAAGTTTGATTTAAGCAAGATGAGTCTGCTGTCGGGATTAAAGCGCTTGTTTTCCAGCCAGGCGCTAGCGGAGTTGTTGAAAGGCGTGCTGAAGGTGGTTCTGGTTAGCTGGGTTGCCGGGTGGTTTATCTGGCACTACTGGGGACAAATGCTGGCGCTTATTGCTGAGTCGCCCCTTGACGCAATGGGCGATGCGCTGCATCTGATTGGCATGTGCGGATTGTTGATTGTATTAGGGCTGGTGCCAATGGTGGCGTTCGACGTCTTCTACCAGATCTGGAGCAACATCAGCAAACTCAAAATGACCAAGCAGGAAATCAAAGACGAATTTAAAGAACAAGAGGGCGATCCCCACGTCAAGGGACGCATTCGCCAGCAACAACGTGCTGCCGCACGTCGCCGCATGATGAGCGATGTACCTAAGGCCGATGTGATTGTGACCAACCCGACACACTATGCGGTGGCCTTGCAGTATCAGGAAAACAAAATGAGCGCTCCCAAAGTTTTAGCGAAAGGAGCCGGAGAAATCGCGCTACGTATCAAAGAGCTGGGGAATCAGCATCTAATCCCTCAGCTAGAAGCACCGCCGCTCGCCCGTGCGCTCTATAAACACAGCGAGATTGGGCACCATATTCCCGCCACGCTTTACGCCGCGGTTGCCGAAGTTTTAGCGTGGGTCTACCAGCTAAAACGTTGGCAGAAAGAGGGCGGATTAGCACCGAAGAAACCACAAAACTTGCCAGTGCCGGAAGCACTGGATTTTGCCGGAGAGAAGACCACCGATGAGTAATTTGGCTGCGTTATTACGCATACAGGGAATGAATGGAGCCCAGTGGAAGGTGCTGGCTGGCCCAATCCTGATCCTGATGATCCTTTCCATGATGGTGCTACCGCTGCCGCCATTCATTCTAGATTTATTGTTTACCTTCAACATTGCGCTGTCGATTATGGTTCTGCTGGTGGCGATGTTTACCCAGCGCACGCTTGAGTTTGCGGCGTTCCCCACCATCCTGCTGTTTTCCACCTTACTGCGACTCTCGCTGAACGTGGCATCAACGCGCGTTATCTTGCTGGATGGGCATACCGGTGGTGCCGCAGCGGGTCGGGTTATCGAAGCGTTTGGTCACTTCTTGGTTGGCGGTAACTTTGCCATTGGTATCGTGGTCTTCATCATTTTGGTGCTGATCAACTTCATGGTTATCACCAAGGGGGCGGGGCGTATTGCTGAAGTTGGGGCTCGCTTTGTTTTAGACGGTATGCCCGGCAAACAGATGGCGATTGACGCCGATCTCAACGCCGGTTTGATTGGTGAAGATGAGGCGAAAAAACGCCGCTCCGAAGTGACGCAGGAAGCCGACTTCTACGGTTCCATGGATGGTGCGAGTAAATTTGTGCGCGGTGATGCGGTTGCGGGGCTGATGATCATGGCGCTCAACGTGGTCGGCGGGCTGCTGGTGGGGGTTATTCAGCACGGTATGCCCGTTGGGCAAGCGGCTGAAACCTACACCTTGCTAACCATCGGTGACGGGCTGGTTGCTCAGATCCCTGCGCTGGTTATCTCCACTGCGGCAGGTGTGATCGTGACCCGCGTCAGTACCGATCAAGACGTTGGCGAGCAGATGGTAACCCAGCTGTTTAGCAATCCGCGCGTCATGATTTTAAGTGCTTCGGTGCTCGGGCTATTAGGCCTTGTTCCGGGGATGCCAAATCTGGTGTTCCTGCTGTTCACCGCCGCATTGCTGGGTATTGCCTATTGGATCAGCAAGCGAGAAGGGCGTGCGGCACCTTCGCAGGCCGAACAAGCTATCCCTGAAGCGCCTCCGGTGGTTGAAGCTACATGGGAAGATGTCCAGCTTGAAGATCCGCTGGGTCTAGAGGTGGGGTATCGCCTGATTCCAATGGTCGATTTCCAACAAAATGGCGAATTGCTTGGGCGTATCCGCAGCATTCGTAAGAAGTTTGCACAAACCATGGGCTTTTTACCGCCGGTGGTACATATCCGTGACAATTTGGAGCTAAGCCCGTCAGGCTACCGTATTCTGCTCAAAGGGATTGAAGCGGGACGCGGTGAGGCACATCCGGGCCGCTGGTTGGCGATTAATCCGGGCAGTGCGGCGGGAACCTTAGAAGGCGAAGCCACGGTCGATCCCGCGTTTGGGCTTCCTGCCATTTGGATTGATAGCGCCCTGCGTGAACAGGCGCAGATTCAAGGTTTCACCGTGGTCGAAGCCAGCACGGTAGTGGCAACGCACCTCAACCACTTGGTTGGAAATCATGCCAGCGAACTGTTTGGTCGCCAAGAAGCCCAGCAGCTGTTAGAGCGCGTTACACAGGAAATGCCTAAGCTGACCGACGATCTGATTCCGGGCACCGTCACCCTCACGACGTTGCACAAAGTACTGCAAAATCTGCTGGCGGAAAAAGTCTCGATTCGCGATATGCGTACGATTATTGAAACGCTGTCTGAACATGCGCCGACGCAAAGCGATCCTTATGAGTTGACGTCGGTGATCCGCGTGGCGCTAGGCCGTGCGATTACCCAACAGTGGTTCCCAGGCGAAGGCGAGATTCAGGTCATTGGTTTGGACACACCGCTTGAGCGCCTGTTATTGCAGGCATTACAAGGCGGTGGTGGTTTAGAACCCGGCTTGGCCGATCGTTTATTAGAGCAGGCGCAACAGGCATTACAGCGTCAGGAATTGCTCGGCGCACCGCCGGTATTGCTGGTCAACCACGCGCTGCGCCCACTGCTCGCGCGCTTCCTACACCGCTCGTTGCCTCAGTTGGTGGTATTGTCGAATATGGAAATCAGCGACAACCGCCAGATACGGATGACGTCAACCATTGGCTCAGCATAATGAAACGCGCAATTTCGCTCACTCTTCTGATGATATTTTCCTGCTCTGCCAGCGCCGCTGGCGGCAGTTGGTCGGCGGATAGCACTGGCGCAACGCTCAGCCATAAAGGCGTGAGCGTCACGTCACGCCCGTTAAGTCCTAGCGTGGGAATTCCTGCTGGAGCCACGATTCAAGATGTGGTTTGGCGCTATCAGCTACTAAATCCTGCACCAGCAGGATTAGCAGTGCAGCTTTGCTCTCCGCTACGTTGCTTTTGGCTGGATAGCGCCAATGGACAAAGCTCGGCGCTACAAGGCGAATCTGCTATATCTCCGCTAACAATGACGCTACAAATCCCAGGCAAAGGCGTGATTTACCCACCTGTGCGTGTGGTGAGTCAGCAGGTGATTGTGAATTATCGCTGAGGCAAAATATCCCACCTTTTTAAACATAGACGAGCGCTAATACCCATCCCACCCCTCCCTTTAATGGGGGAGGGAACCAAACCGTGTAGATATCTAGAAACCTCGATCTGCTTTTCTTTTAAAAAGGGAAGTTATCTTTGCCGTAGGTGGGGAAGTACAAATGCTATCTTCGAGATACAAGAATATCTCGATCTGCTCCTCCCCCTGCGAAGGGGGAGGCTGGGAGGGGGTATTTTTGAAAGTACGAACTAAATACTCAACTTCCTACCCGTAATCATCCCGCTTTGCGCCTGCCCATCGGGGCCATATAGCGATTGCCCATGACGGCTTTTCAGCGTATCGATCGCGCCTTGGTTGCGGGTGAGGTGTTGGTTGAGCAGCATGCCGTTGTGCTGGTTCATGTCGTGTAATCTCTTGGTGAGATCCATGATGTTTTGCCACAGCGTGGAAAGTTCGGCATCTTCTGAATAGGGGGCTTGATCGCCGGTATTATGACGATGCTGTTCCTGATGGCGAAGCGTGGCGAGCAGATTCTCTTTTTCTAATGTGGCGGCCTGCAAACGCACTGCGTCTACACGACCGGCACACAATAGTGACTGTTCGTTTTCAAGCTCAACTTCAAGCGTTTTCAGGGTGTCCAACATGTGTTGCAGCACGTCTAACGTTCCGGGCATAGATGACTACCTGTCAGTCGTTTGATTTCAGTAAATCGTGGGTGTCCTGCAACAGCGCGTCAGCAATTTTACCGGTGTCCATGCTCAACTCGCCGTTGCGGATAGCTAGCTTTAATGCTTCAACGCGTTCAACGTTGATATCTTGGCCGTTAGGCTGCATCAAGCGTGATTGCGCATCGCTCAATTTAACTTGTGCGCCATCAACTGCAGGTTGGCTGGTCGCCTCTTTGCGTTTCTGTTGCTGAATTTCGGATGCTTCTCTTGGCTGAATCGGGCTTACACCGCTCAGCGAATGGGTGCGATCTATGCTCATTGTCATTATCTCACTGGTTAGTTGGCGCTAGCCTGTTCTGTCATTAAACACAGCGACAACGTGTTTTCTCTGTTTGTACCATCGGCCCGGCAGCCAATAACTTTAGTCATAATTGCTTGTTTCGATCGATTTATTGCACTTTTTTTTCAAAAAATACGAAAAAAACGCGACCATTACCTAAAACGATCACATTAACAGCGTTATTGAGCCCTGTTCGGTGGCCTTGCCGGTGATAATTTGCCCTGATGCTAAGCGTACCCGAACGCTGTCGGCGATAGCCGCATTGTTGAGCGCCTTCCCTTCGCTGGTGACGTTGAAGCCGTCTCCCTGAGCCAAAATCTGCACCGACTGGCCCGCTTTGATTATCCACGAACGGCGTATCATTGATGCGGTGACCGTTTGGCCTGCGGCTAAATCACGCGTTAATACCGCGCTATCGAGCTGGCTTATTTCCATAATGCTGCCCGCCGGGAGTTTATCCAAACGCCCCTGCGTCATTTTAAAATCAGCGGGGCTAATATGTTGCCCGCGTGTCAGCGGAGACTGAGCAACGGGGTATTCCCCCATGACTTGAACCTCCACCTGCAAATAGCGTTTATCTTGCGGACATTGGGCAAGCACGCTCACGGTTCCCCAGCGACGCGCCGAAGAGGCCATAGAAAACTGTGGCATTTCACACTTCGGCCATTGTGACTGCGGGGATCGAATATTGACGTTTACCTGCTGATTCACAGCGCTGTATTGCTGGCTAAAAAATTGGTGTAACCCTTCTTCAAGCGCTGATGCCGCCTGAGCGGCTGGCAAGAATAACCCCCCTAAGAGGGCGGCATTCAGGATGAATAGCGGCTTTAATGAGCCAAAACACATATGGCCTCCGCAGGCGATTATGACGGTATTGGGATAACTTAAGTTCCTTAGTCTAACGTCTTCACCGCAAAATAAAGGCCACAAATAGCGCCGCATTATGCGCTTATTCCTCCCATCGTCTGTATTCACCCACGTCTATGCTATCCACTCCAAATTGTCATTCTTGACGATCTGCTGGCCCGTTGTATGCGGCGGCAGCGCGTCCTAAACCACTTAGCGGAGAAGGTATGCTCGATAAACTGGATGCTGCGTTACGTTTTCAGCAAGAAGCTTTAAACCTACGCGCACAGCGTCAGGAAATCCTGGCTGCCAATATCGCCAATGCTGATACCCCTGGCTTTCAAGCCAGAGATATTGATTTTTCTTCACAGCTCACGCGAGCCATTGAACAAGGCCGAGTGAACGGCAGCGGTGTCTCTTTGACCACCACCTCCAGCCGTCATATCCCAGCTCAGAATTTCCAGCCGCCTGAATTGGACATGCTTTACCGCGTGCCCGATCAGCCTTCGCTGGATGGCAATACCGTAGATATGGATCGTGAACGTACAGAGTTCGCTGATAACAGTCTGCGTTACCAAACCGATCTCACCGTTATCAGCGGGCAGATCAAAAGCATGATGTCTGTGTTGCAACAAGGATAACGACCATGTCGATGCTCAACATTTTTAATATTTCCGGTTCGGCGCTAGCGGCTCAGTCGCAGCGTATGAACGTGGCGGCTAGCAACATGGCCAACGCCGACAGCGTAACCGGACCTGACGGCGAGCCATACCGCGCCAAGCAGGTGGTATTTGAAGTTCAGGCTGCGCCAGGGCAGGAAACCGGCGGAGTGAAAGTCTCGCAGCTGGTGGACGATCCGTCGCCAGAGCGTTTGGTGTACCAACCGGGTAATCCGTTAGCCGATGCCAAAGGGTATGTGCGGATGCCTAACGTTGACGTTGTTGGGGAAATGGTGAACTCCATCGCCGCCTCACGCAGCTATCAGGCAAACGTCGAAGTCCTCAACACCACCAAATCGTTAATGATGAAAACATTAACGCTTGGCCAATAACAGGAGGCGCTATGGCAGTTTCTGTCTCGCTTAATGATCCGGTTGATATTTCTAGCGCAACCAACAAAACCAACAGCAGTAACGGGCTAACCAGCCAAAACAGTCAGGACTTAAGCAACAGCTTCCTGACGCTTCTGGTTGCGCAGTTAAAGAATCAGGACCCCACTAATCCGCTACAAAACAATGAGCTGACCAGTCAGCTGGCGCAGATCAACACCGTGAGCGGCATTGAAAAACTCAATACCACGCTGGGTTCTATCTCCGGCCAGATCAATAGCAACCAGTCTTTACAGGCCAGTAGCTTAATTGGTCATGGCGTGATGATCCCAGGCAAAAATATTTTGGCTGGTAAAAACGAAGGCGATACCACCACCAGCACCACTCCGTTTGGGTTTGAGCTGGAAAGTGGCGCGCAAAGCGTTGTGGTTAGCATCAGCGATGCCAACGGCGTGGTCGTTAAACAAATTGATTTGGGCACCCAAACTGCGGGCGTTCACAGCTACACCTGGGATGGTACGCAAACCGACGGCACTAATGTGCCAAACGGTGCTTACACCTTCAGCGTTAGCGCAACCAATCAAGGCCAGCCGATGGTGGTTCAGCCGCTGCACTTTGGCATGGTTAACGGTGTGACCAAAAACGGCAATGGTGCATTGCTGGAACTCGGTATGGCGGGCACTGCTTCGCTTGATGACGTACGCCAGATTTTGTAGCACTGACGGATTTATCTAATCGCTTATTTTGACCTTCAGATACAGGACCTCACATGGGATTCAACCAAGCAGTCAGCGGCTTAAACGCCGCCGCCAGTAACCTCGACGTTATCGGCAACAATATCGCTAACTCACAAACCGTAGGGTTTAAATCCGGCTCGGTAACTTTTGCCGATATGTTTGCAGGCTCAAAAGTGGGTCTAGGCGTAAAAGTCGCCAGCGTACAGCAGGACTTCACCGACGGTATCACCACCACCACCAACCGTGGTTTGGATGTGGCTATCAGCGGCAACGGCTTCTTCCGTATGCAAGATGCCAACGGTGGCGTGTATTACTCGCGTAATGGGCAGTTCACCAAAAACCAGGACAACTTCCTGACCAACGCGCAGGGCGTGTTCTTGACCGGCTATCCGGCAGCAGGCTCACCGCCAACCATTCAGCAGGGTGCGCAGCCTTCAGCGATTCAGATCCCAACCGGCATGATGCCGGCCAAGGCCAGTACTTCAGGCAACATGAGCATGAACCTGAACTCGGCGCATGAAGTACCGAAGAATAACCCGTTCAAAGTGGACGACGTTGATTCCTATACCTATGCCACGTCCATCACCACCTACGATTCGCTGGGCAACTCCCACAACATGAATCTCTATTTTGTGAAGGGAACACCTACCGCAGCAACCCCACCAGCGACGGGCACCGTTACTCCGTGGACCGTGTATAGCGTTGATAGCGCCGCAGCCTCGACCGTAGCCCCACAAAATGCAGGTAAATTAGAGTTTGACCAAAACGGCACGCTGCAAAATTCCGGCACGCCTTTAGCACTGAACATGGCGGCTAACAACGGCGCGCCAGCGCAAAACTTTAACCTGACCTTCACCGGTTCTATGCAGCAAAACACCGGTAAAGACGGCGTGACCGCCAAGAGCCAAGACGGCTATGCCGCAGGTGAGATGACCGGCTATCAGATTAACGACGACGGCACCATCACCGGTACTTACTCCAACCAGCAAACTCAGCTTCTTGCTCAGATTGTGATGGCCAACTTTGCCAACCCAGAAGGCCTTCAGTCTGAGGGCAACAACATGTGGAAAGAGAGCGCGACTTCTGGTCAGGCGATTGTGGGGGTTCCGGGTGCAAGCGGCTTGGGCGCATTGACCAGCGGCGCAGTGGAAGCGTCTAACGTCGATCTGAGTAAAGAACTGGTCAACATGATTGTCGCCCAGCGTAACTACCAGTCCAACGCACAGACCATCAAAACGCAGGATCAGATCCTGCAAACGCTGGTTAACCTGCGTTAATTATCACTTACCCACATCTTCTGGGCGCAGAGGAAACTTGCTGCGCTCAGAGGTAACAGGCAGATGCTATGGATCACGCGATTTATACCGCGATGGGGGCCGCAAGCCAAACCCTCGAACAGCAGTCAATAACCGCCAATAACATGGCGAACGCCAGCACCCCCGGCTTTCGTGCACAGTTGGCAGCGCTACGCGCCGTGCCGGTAGAAGGCGATAGCATTGAAACCCGCACGTTGGTCGCGGCGTCAACGCCGATGCACGACATGAGTATGGGCAAGCTGGACTATACCGAACGCCCTCTGGACGTGGCTTTACAGCAGGATGGCTGGCTGGCGGTACGTAATGCCGACGGAACGGAAGCTTATACCCGTAACGGTAATTTGCAGATCAACACCGCGGGGCAGTTGACCTCGCAGGGCAATTTGGTGATTGGCGATAACGGCCCAATCGCGATTCCCGATCGCGCTGAAGTCACTATCGCGGCAGACGGCACCATCACCGCGCTCGGCGCGGGCGACCAGCCGAACACCACGACTCAGGTTGGGCGTTTAAAGCTGGTGAAAGCCACGGCGGAGGAAGTTCAGCACGGTGACGATGGCCTGTTTCATCTCACGGCTGAAGCACAGCAGCAACGCGGTGCCACGCTGACGCTCGATCCTGAGGTTCGTCTGATGCCCGGCGTGTTGGAAGGAAGCAACGTTAAACCGGTGGATACGATGGTCGATATGATCGCCAACGCCCGCCGTTTTGAAATGCAGATGAAGGTCATTCGCAGCGTGGATGACAACGAACAAAAAGCCAACCAGCTGTTGTCATTGAGTTAATAGCCGCTGCGCGATTGGAATAACTGTAGGAGTGTTTGAATGATCCGTTCACTGTACATCGCAAAAACTGGGCTTGAGGCCCAACAAACTAACATGGACGTTATCGCCAACAACTTGGCGAACGTCAGCACCAACGGCTTTAAACGCCAACGTGCGGTATTTGAAGATCTGATGTACCAAACACTGCGCCAGCCGGGAGCACAATCTTCCGAGCAAACCACGCTGCCTTCGGGCTTACAGATTGGTACTGGTGTGCGTCCTGTCGCCACCGAGCGCTTGCATAGCCAAGGCAACCTGTCGCAAACCGACAACAGCCGTGACGTTGCTATCAAAGGCCAAGGCTTCTTCCAAGTACAGCAGCCGGACGGCACGCTGGCCTATACCCGTGATGGTTCATTTCAAGTTGACCAAAATGGTCAGTTGGTAACCTCAAGTGGTTTTCAAGTGGTTCCTGCGATCACCATCCCTGCTAACGCCACCAAGCTGACCATTGGCCGTGACGGTATTGTGAGCGTGAATCAGCAAGGTCAAACCGCGACCACACAGGTTGGACAGCTGACGCTAACCACCTTTATCAACGACGCGGGCTTGGAGAGCGTGGGTGAAAATCTGTATCAAGAAACAGAAAGCTCCGGTGCTCCGACCGAAAGCACGCCTGGCCTGAATGGCGCTGGCATGTTGTATCAAGGCTATGTTGAAACCTCTAACGTTAATGTGGCCGAAGAGCTGGTTAACATGATCCAAACTCAGCGTGCCTATGAGATCAACAGTAAAGCCGTGACAACGTCTGACCAGATGCTGCAGCGCTTAACGCAGCTCTAAGGACTGATAGCCGCATGTTTATTGAGACGTCAGACGTACGCTATAACCCCACCTTACCCCTAATGTCTGGGGACGGTAGGAACGCGATCGGCTCCTTCCCCTGCAAAGGGGGAGGCTGGGAGGGGGTTTCAAGCAAACTTATTATAAGTGCCGCACTGAGTGCGGCTTTACTGCTTTCCGGCTGTGCCTATATTCCTCACGATCAAATCGTGAAGGGAGCCACCACTGCCTCACCGGCACCAGCGGCACCGCCAATTGCCAATGGTTCTATCTTCCAAAGCGTGCAGCCGATGAACTACGGCTACCAGCCGCTGTTTGAGGATCGCCGCCCACGCAACGTTGGCGATACGCTCACCATCGCACTGCAAGAAAACGTCAGCGCCAGCAAAAGCTCTTCGGCGAACGCCAGCCGTAACGGCAAATCCAGCTTCGAGGTGGCGACCACGCCGCGCTATCTGGAAGGGCTGTTTGGCAACGCGCGTGCCGATATGAATATGTCGGGTGACAACCAGTTTGGCGGCAAGGGTGGAGCCAACGCGAACAACACCTTTAACGGCACTATTACCGTGACCGTGGCCGAAGTCTTAGCCAACGGCAACCTGAAAGTGGTGGGCGAAAAACAAATTGCGATTAACCAAGGAACCGAATTTATTCGTTTCTCCGGCGTCGTGAATCCTCGCACCATCAGCGGCAGCAACACCGTGGTTTCCACGCAGGTGGCTGATGCGCGCATCGAATATGTTGGCAGCGGGTATATCAACGAAGCGCAAAACATGGGTTGGTTGCAGCGATTCTTCCTCAACCTTTCACCGTATTAATAAGGTCTGACCCTATGTTGATAAGGAATGGTTTTATAAAAATGAGCTTACTGAAATATGGCTCTATGCGTGCAGCATACTGGACAAAAACGCTATTGGTTGGATTGGTCGTGTGTCTTGGTCTGGTGGCACAAAGCGCGAGCGCCGAGCGTATTCGTGATCTCACGACCGTTCAGGGCGTACGTGATAACGCCCTTATCGGCTATGGGTTGGTCGTTGGGTTAGATGGTTCGGGCGATCAAACCATGCAAACTCCGTTTACCACCCAAAGCCTGAACAACATGTTGTCACAGCTGGGGATTACCGTGCCGGCGGGAACCAACATGCAGCTTAAAAACGTGGCTGCGGTAATGGTAACCGCCAAGCTGCCCGCGTTTTCGCGCGCGGGACAAAACATTGACGTCGTCGTTTCTTCGATGGGTAATGCGAAAAGCCTGCGTGGCGGCACGTTGCTGATGACGCCGATGAAAGGGGTTGATAATCAGGTTTATGCGCTTGCGCAAGGCAACGTCTTAGTTGGCGGAGCCGGAGCCTCGGCGGGCGGCAGCAGCGTTCAGGTGAACCAGCTAGCGGGCGGACGTATCACCGGTGGTGCCACCATTGAGCGCGAAATTGCTAGCACCTTTGGTAACAGCAATATCATCAACCTTCAGCTTAATGATGAAGACTTCAGCTTGGCACAACGGATCAGCGATTCGATTAATCGTTTTGGCGGAATGGGTTCGGCCACGCCGCTGGATGCTCGTACCGTGCAGGTTTTGGTGCCGCAGGGCAACAGTAATCAGGTGCGGGTGCTGGCGAATATTCAGAACATTGAAGTGTCTGTCGGCAGCTTTGACGCCAAGGTTATCGTTAACTCGCGTACCGGTTCGGTGGTGATGAACCGCAACGTTGAGCTGGATTCTTGTGCCGTTGCGCAGGGGAATTTATCGGTAGTGGTGGATCGTCAAAATACCGTCAGCCAGCCAAATACGCCGTTTGGCGGCGGGCAAACCGTGGTAACGCCAAATACACAGATTTCGGTTCAGCAGGGACAGGGCTCGCTTCAGCAGGTTCGTTCTAGCGCCAACCTAAACAGCGTGGTTCGCACATTGAATGCGTTGGGCGCAACGCCTAACGATCTGATGTCCATTTTGCAAGCCATGCAAAGTGCCGGTTGTTTACGTGCCAAATTGGAAATTATCTGATGAATGATAGCTTCTCTCTAGGAAGTGCAGCGTATGACGCGCAGGCGCTAAACCAGCTCAAACGCCATACGGCCGCGGGGTCGGAACAAGCGATTCGTGAAACCGCTAAGCAGATGGAAGGGATGTTCGTACAAATGATGCTGAAAAGCATGCGTGCGGCCTTGCCTCAGGATGGGGAGCTAAGCACCGAACAAACCAAGCTGTATACGTCGATGTATGACCAGCAGATCGCGCAGGAGATGTCGGGCAGTTTAGGCATTGCCGATATGCTGGTTCAGCAGCTCTCCGGTAGTAAAACGACTATTCCAGACAGCGTGGGAAGCACCCCGATGGCGCTGGATGGCGAGACTATCCAAAGTATGCCGGTTCGGGCGCTTGAACAGGTGATGCGCCGTGCGATGCCGCGTATTCCGCAGAATGGTTCACCGATGCCAACCAACAACGGGGAGTTTGTCACTCAGCTAAGCGGTGCGGCACGGGTCGCGAGCCAGCAAAGCGGGATTCCACATCAGCTGATTGTGGCACAGGCCGCGCTGGAATCCGGTTGGGGACAGCGTGAAATTCCTACGCCGGATGGCTCGCGCAGCTACAACCTGTTTGGTATCAAAGCAGGAAAAAGCTGGGACGGCCCAACCACGGAGATCGCCACCACGGAATATGAAAACGGAGCGGCGCACAAAGTGAAGGCCAAGTTCCGCGTTTATGGATCTTATCTGGAAGCGATCAGCGATTACGTTCAACTGATTACCAATAATCCACGGTATGCCAACGTCGCCAATGCCAATACGCCAGAGCAGGCCGCGCACGCTTTGCAAAAAGCGGGCTACGCCACTGACCCGAACTACGCCAGCAAATTAGTGCAGGTAATAGGACAGATTAAAAATGCAGGGGCGCAGGCGGTGAAGGCCTATACCACGGATTTGGAGAAGTTGTTTTAGTGGGTAGCCCCCACCCTAACCCTCCCCCTGACAGGGGAGGGAACCGAACGGAGTTGTATGAAATCTCGGTGCGTTCTTCCTCTCGGAGAACCGCTGGAGTTGCATGAAATCTCGATATGCTCCTCCCCCTGGCAAGGGGGAGGCTGGGAGGGGGTATTTCATTTCAACCTCGAAAGCCTGAGAGAGAAAAAACGGCAAAATAAGTTCGCTTTGAGCCACAGTTTCCCCTCAAGTTTACCGCCACCCCGCCGATAACAATTTCAACAACAAGAGCCTTGCCGCGTGATGACGTGAGGCTTTTTTAAGTTTAAAGGAACCCGAATGGCTAACTTAATCAACAGCGCAATGAGTGGACTAAGCGCCGCACAGACCGCGCTGAGCGTCGCGAGTAATAACTTGAGCAATGTTTACACCCAAGGCTATAACCGCCAAACCGTCAGCTTTGCACAGAGCGGTGGAACCAGCACGCCAACGGGCTTTATCGGCAACGGTGTTAACGTGAGCGGCATTAACCGCGAATATAACTCTTTTATCGTTAACCAACTGCGCCAAGGGCAGAGCGATTACGCTTCGACCACTGCGTATTACCAGCAGGTATCGCAAATCGATAACCTGTTGGCGGATAGCAACAACAGCCTGTCGGCGAATATGCAGGACTTCTTCTCTAACCTGCAAAATTTAGTCAGCAACCCTAGCGATCCGGCAGCACGCCAAACCGTATTAGCCAAGGCCAATGGCTTGGTGAATCAGTTTAAAACCACAGATGAATATCTGAAGAATCTTGAGAGCAACGCGAATCTGACCGTCAGTAACAGCGTTGAACAGATCAATAATTACACCAAACAGATTGCCAGCCTTAACGATCAAATCTCACGCCTTACCGGCGCAAGCGGTGGCAACGCGCCAAACGATCTTCTCGACCTGCGCGATCAGATGGCCACCGAGCTGAATCAGATTGCGAATGTAGAAATCACCATGCAAGAGGGCTCAATGAGCGTCTCGTTTGCCGGTGGTTTATCGCTGGTACAGGGTGGAACTAGCTACAAGCTAGAAGCTATTCCGTCGAGCGCCAACCCTCAGCGCCTGACGGTTGGCTATAACCGAGGGTCAGGAGCGGCCAGCGAAGTGCCTGAAGGTCGCATCACCGGCGGCAGCCTGAGCGGCATATTGCAGTTCCGCAGCGGCGCGCTGGATAACGCGCGTAACCAGCTTGGGCAGATCGCGCTTTCTATGGCCGATAGCTTTAATAAAGTTCAGCAAGCCGGTGTCGATCTTAATGGCGATCTCACGACCAACGAGCCGTTCTTCACCATTGGTCAGCCTTCTTCTTACGCTAACAGCAATAATAGCCAAGCGGCGGGCGCATCTATTTCGGCCACCTACACGGATGTTAGCCAAACGAAGGCAACAGATTACCGTTTGGAATATGACAAAGATGGCAAGTGGCAGATAACGCGCCTTTCCGACAACAGCAAAATCACCAACCTTGCGGCTGATGCGAATGGCAAATTGAAGTTTGATGGTTTGGAAGTCACGGTTGCGCCAGCAGCAGCGAAGAACGACAGTTTCACGCTGAAAACCACCTCAAGCGCGGTACAAGGTTTTGGCGTGGCGATTACCGATGCGGCCAAAATTGGCGCGGGTACGCCGAAGTACGATGCAGGCGGCAACTTGGTGATTGATTCCACCGGTAAAGGTGATAACACCAACGCCCAGAAAATGTTGGATCTGCAAAAAGCGCAGACCGTGGGTGGCAAATCTACCTTCAACGAAGCCTATGCAGGGTTAGTCGGCACGGTCGGTAACCAAACCAACAGTGCGAAAGTGGATAGCACCGCACAGGGTAACGTAGTGAAACAGCTGGCTCTACAACAGCAGTCGGTTTCAGGTGTAAACCTTGATGAAGAGTACGGCAATCTGATGCGTTTCCAGCAGTATTATCAGGCAAATGCTCAGGTTATTCAGACGGCGACGACGCTATTTAGCGCTCTGCTTAATATTCGATAAGAAGGATGTTATTCCATGCGTCTTAGCACCAGCATGATGTACCAACAGAATATGGGTGGTATCACCGATGCACAGTCTGAATGGCAGCGCGTCGGTCAACAGCTCTCCAGCGGCAAGCGAGTGATCAACCCTTCAGATGATCCGCTAGCGGCATCGCAACTGGTTGGCTTAAAGCAGTCTCAGGCTCAAAACGACCAATATACTATGGCGCGCGGCTATGCTCGCCAAGGCGTATCGCTGGAAGAGAGCGTATTGCAGCAGGTGACATCCTCCCTGCAAGATGCCACGCCGGTACTCGTCGATGGCGCTTCTTCAGGCAGCAAAAGTGATGATGACCGCGCTTCTATCGCCAAACAGTTGGAAGGTATTCGCGATCAGCTACTGAATCTGGCCAACAGCACCGACGGCAATGGCCGTTACGTGTTTGCCGGCTTCAAAAATGATACCGCGCCTTTCACCAAAGTGACCGATCCGGTGACTGGCAGCGTGACCGTAACCTATAAGGGCGGCGATACCGCTGTGACGCAAAAAGTTGATGCTGCGCGGGATATGACTATCAGCCACACCGGTTCAGATGTGTTCCAACAAGCGTCCAGCAATCCGGTAAAAGAACCCGATGGTTCGGTGAATAGCGATATCTTTAGCACCTTGCAAAAGGCGATTGATGCGCTAAAAACCCCGATTGCAGGCGCGGATGAAACGGTGAAAAAGGGCGTAAGTGATGCACTTGACTCAGCCAACCGCGGTCTGCGTAACACCTTGAATAACGTCTCGCAGGTGCGCGCTGAGCTCGGGACTAACCTGAAAGAGCTGGACTCTCTGGATGCGGTAGGCAGCGAACGCGCCATGACCTACACCAGCCGTATCAGCCAAACACAGGACGTTGATTGGTATCAGGCCATTTCAGACTACAGCCTGCGCCAGGTGTCTCTGCAAGCATCGTATAAAGCGTTTACGGATATGCAGGGCATGTCTCTGTTCCAGATGCTTCGCTAATCTCCGTCATACTCGATATAGACAAAAAGCCCCCGCTAGCAATAACGGGGGCTTTTTTATGCAAGAGAATTACGCGAAGCGGCTATATCACAATCCCTGCATACCACCGATCACTTGGGTTAAGCGCTCGAAAATCTCGCTGAAGAGATGTTCACTGAAGGGCACCAGCATTGGCATCATCAGGCTAAGCGAAAGCATACCGATGGTGAGCGTGAGGGGAAAACCCACCACGAAAATAGAGAGTTGTGGCGTCATGCGATTGAGCAGCCCCAGCGCGGTATTGAGCGATAGTAGTAAGGTAATGAGAGGAAGCGCCAGCATCAGCCCATTAATGAAAATCAGGCTACCGGCCTGAGCCAGCATCAAAAAACCGTTGCCGTTAAGCGGCTGCTCGCTGATGGGCAGGGTTTGAAAGCTGTCTGCCAGAATAGAAATCATCCACAGATGACCGTTAAAACTAAGAAATAACAACATGGTCAGCAGGTTAAGCAAGCGCGCCAAAATCGGCATGTTGGGACCGCCGGAAGGGTCAAAAAAGGTGGCAAATGAAAGCCCCATTTGCAGACCAATCACTTCGCCCGCGAGGCGAACGGCGGCAAAAGCAAACTGCATGGTTAAGCCGAGTGCGGCACCAATCAAGATTTGCTGGGTAACCAGCCATAGGCCGCTAATGCTAACCACCGGCGTCGGATTACTGCCTAAATTAGGCACTAACAGAAAAGTAATTGCCATCGCCAAGCCAACCTTGGTCTTTTTGCTGATGGCTTTTTCACTCAGCAGCGGTGCGGTGCTGATTAAAGCCAGCATACGCACAAACGGCCAGAAATATTGACCCAGCCATAAGGCCAGTTGGGAAGTATCAAATGAGATCATCGCCCGCGTTAGCCGATGATGGAGGGAATGCTGGTGAAAAGGGTGCGCATGTAATCTAGCAACAGGCTGAGCATCCACGGTCCTGCAATGACCATCGTCGCGAACACCGCCAGAATTTTAGGAATAAACGACAGCGTCATTTCGTTAATCTGGGTGGCGGCCTGTAGCAAACTGATCACCAAACCACTGATTAACGCGGCCAACAGCAACGGTGTCGCCAAGGCCAATCCCACTTTCATCGCCTGATAACCGAGCGCCATTACGGATTCTGGAGTCATATTTTTTACTCAGTGAGTGAGGCGGTTAACTGTAAAAACTCTGCGCCAGCGAGCCCAATAACAACTGCCAACCATCGACTAAGACAAACAGCATTAATTTGAACGGCAGCGAAATGGTGGCAGGTGGCACCATCATCATCCCGAGCGCCATCAACACGCTGGCAACCACCAGGTCGATAATCAAAAAGGGAATGAAAATGGTGAAGCCAATTTGGAAGGCCGTTTTTAACTCGCTGGTGACGTAAGCGGGCAGCAGAATACGCATCGGTACGTCTTCTGGCCCCGACATCTGTGGCAGATTGGCTAATTTGGCGTACAGCGCCAGATCGGTTTCACGGGTTTGGCGCAGCATGAATTCGCGCAGTGGTTGGGCACCGCGATCCATGGCGACGTCCATGGTGATTTTGTCTTGGCTAAAAGGCTGATAGGCGTCTTGATAAATTTTATCAAACACCGGTGACATCACGAAAAAGGTGAGAAACAGCGCCAGCCCTAGCATCACTTGATTGGGTGGCGCAGACGGCGTGCCTAATGCGCTGCGTAATAATCCCAACACGATGATGATGCGGGTAAAGCTGGTCATCATCAGCAATGCAGCGGGCAAAAATGTTAATGAGGTGAGGAAAACCAGCGTTTGAACCGGCAACGACCAGTTTTGTCCGCCGTTTGCCAGCGGCTGTGAAATAATGCCGGGCAGCTGCGCCAGCGCCAATGGGCTAGCCAGAAGTAATGTTATGGCGCCAAGGCCAAGGATTAAACGCTGAGTGCGCATTAAGACTTATCTCCGCGCTTACCAAATTGTTGCTGTATCACCTGCTTGAAAATCTGGCTGAAGTCCTGTTTTTTCTCAACGGGTTCATCTTCAGCAAGGGGGGCGGTGAAAGTATGCAGATGCGTGACGCTCTGACTGGTTACGCCGAGCACCAAGCATTGATTGTCCACTTCAACCACCACCACGCGCTCACGTGCGCCGAGCGAACAGCTTGCTCGCACGTTAAGCATGCTATTGCGGCTGTTTTTAGGCGCAAAACCTAAGCGTTTAACCAGCCAGCCGATAACCAAAATCAGCAGCAGTATGGCGCCCAGCGTGCTGCCAACCTCTGTCAGTACGCTGCCCGTTGGCACCGCGGGTGCCGCAGGCGCGCTGGATGTTGAAGTAGCGGGGATCATTAGCGGCTCAGACGACGCATGCGTTCAGATGGCGTAATGATGTCGGTGATACGGACGCCAAACTTATCGGCAACCACCACGACTTCACCTTGGGCAATCAGATAACCGTTAATCAGAATATCCAACGGTTCGCCGGCCAGACCGTCAAGCGCAACCACCGAACCCTGCGACAAACGCAGCAGCTCTTTGATGGTCATCTTGGTACGGCCTAATTCCACCGTCAGTTTGACCGGAATATCTAAAATCAAATCAATATCGTGCAGATTGCCGGCTAACGGCGATGGATTATCAAGATTTTGGAAAATCTCATCCGCAGCATTTCCCGCCGAGGTATTTTCGGTGGTTTGCTGTTCGTTCATCGCTTCCGCCCACAGGTCGGCGGCGTCGTCATGACCTTCGGCAGACGGCTTGTTGACGTCACTCATTGGGCTGATCCTCGCTCAGAGCATTTAAAATAGGGTTGATTAATCGTTCTACGCGCAGTGCATATTGTCCGTTTTGGCTGCCGTATTGGCAGGTTAAAACGGGAACGCCATCCACATTGGCGATAAGTTTTTCAGGTTTTTCAATGGGTAATACATCGCCTGGTTGAAGCTTAAGGACTTCGGACAGGCGTAAAGGAATATCAACAAAGTTGGCCACCAGCTCCAGTTCAGAGTGCTGAACCTGTTTGCTGAGCGTATCGCGCCAGTGCTGATCTTCTTGTTTCGAGTTCTCTAACGGTGGGTTAACCAGCAGCTCGCGCAGTGGCTCAATCATCGAGAAAGGAATACAAATATTAAATTCGCCGCTCAGCGCACCCACTTCAATCGTGAAAGGCGTTGTGACCACGATATCGTTCGGTGAAGTGGTGATGTTGGTGAATTTCACCTGAATTTCAGATCGAACGTATTCCACTTCAAGCTTGTAAATGGCGCTCCACGCATCGCGATAGGCATCCAGCGCCAAGCGCAGCATGCGTTTAATCACGCGCTGTTCGGTATGGGTGAACTCACGTCCATCGACTTTGGTTGGGAAGCGACCGTCACCACCAAACAGGTTATCCACCGCCATAAACACTAAGCTTGGCGCAAACACCATAAGCGCGGTGCCGCGTAACGGATTGAGGTGAATAAGATTGAGGTTGGTTGGCACCGGAAGGTTACGGGCGAACTCATGATAGGGCTGAATTTTAACCGCACCGACCGTGATGTCAGGGCTACGGCGCAGCAGGTTAAACAGCCCCATACGAAACTGACGGGCAAAGCGCTCGTTGATGATTTCCAGTGCTTGCAGACGTTCACGTACCACCCGACGCTGAGTGGTCGGGTCGTAGGGGCGAACGTCGCTTTCGCTGCCCGCGAGCGGAATTTCGTTGTCAGGCTTTCCATTGTCGCTATCGCCGTTCAGCAACGCATCAATTTCAGCCTGTGACAGAATGCTATCAGACATAGTGATTACCGCAGGATAAAGGCTGTAAACAACACGTCGCTAACGATCTGCTTTGGCTGACCGGGAGCAATTGGCGGCATGAGCACGGCTTTAATATCAGTCATTAGCTGAGTTTTACCGTGTTCACTGGCCAGCGTGGCGGCGTGTTGGCGCGAAAGCAGCATCAGTAAACGGCTGCGCATTTCAGGCAGATAATCGTTCATACGTTTACGCGTTGCTTCATCGGGTAAACGCAGAGTTAAACCGATGTAAAGCACACGATCGGCATCTTCACCGTCGCTGATCAGGTTAACGGTGAAGGTATCGAGAGGCATAAATACCGGCATCGGCGGTGGAACCGGTTTGCTTTCGGCGAGGGATTCTTGGTGCTGATAGTATTTCCAGCCATAAAAACCGCCACCAGCACCCGCAGCAATAAGAATTAACAGTATCCATACCCACTTGGCACGCCGCTTAGTGTTCTTGGGGAGTGTGGTTTCAGACATAAGGGGATGATTCCTGTTACGGTGCGAAGAAGCGCACATGAATTTTACTTGTGTTGTCTATTATCCTTGGCTCGCGGGTGTTCAATGGGGGGAATAGAGGGTGAAAATGGGGTTAATTGCGGTGGATACCATGCGGATGGTTAATGTTTGGGCTGTTGATTGCTACTACTGAGGTATCTTAGTCATGGTGCATATTACGTACGCCTAATATATCCAGCCAGACATCAATATTGTGCAGGCGTCCGTGTCGGAGGGCTCAAGCGCCGCCCTCCGACGCCTCGGCTTGGCACCGTTCTTCAGCCTGCTTCGCAGGTGCCCGAATATCGTCATTCCGGCTTTAACGGAACGAACGGCAATCGCCATCCTGGCTCCTCCGTTCTTTCGCCGACATCCCTGTCGGCGAATCCTAGCCTGCATACCTCTCTTCGGCTGAAGAACAACGTGCCGGAAAAGGTCAAACCCAAAAGGCAAAAGGCAAAAGGCAAAAGGCAAAAGGCAAAACCTTTATCTGTTTTTTAGTTTAAGTCTTGGGAGAAAGAGCAACGCTAACAGGATGTTAGCGTTAGGGGAGGAGGCGCCAAGGATGGCGCATGCCGACCCGGCGCGGAGATGGCGTCTCGGATAAAAGCGCGCGAGTTGAGAGCCCCCGCGCAACGGGGCTCTCATCGGACGCCTTCGACTTGGCTAAATATGAAAGCGGTTATTGATAGGCGGTCGAAACCTTACACCTTATGGCACAGATAACAGGCAGCCGAAACCATACATCGCAACTCCACTCAATCTAATTAAATGAAATTTAAACACTAATATCCACTCCCCCAACTCTCACCGACTTAGCCGAAACGCTGGTAGTAACGATTCTATCGTCATTATTCCCATCCACACTAAATCCGCCGGAAGCGTTTTGCTGGCCACCGTTCCACTGCGGTTGGGCTTCGCTGCCTACGCTGCTTTGTCCTAGCTGAATACCACTATCTGCCAACGCGGTACGCAGTTGGGGAAGGGCGGCTTCCAGCGCTGCGCGTACCTGACTGTGACCCGATGCCATGTGCAGCTGCGCTTGGTTGTCATCGATGCGTAGGCTGATTTGCAGCGATCCTAAATCCTGTGGATGCAGGCGCAGTTCGGCGCTGTGTTGGCCGCTGCGATTAAACATGAGGATCTGCTGACTCAATGCTTGCTGCCATTCACTGCTGCCTAACTGAGCATTCAGCACCGGCGTTGGCATCGGCGCGGCAGGAACCGCGGTTGCTTGTGGGGCAACTACCGGGCTACTCACCGCAATATTGTGCATCGCTTGGCTTAGCGTATGTGCTGGCTGCTGCGAAAGATTGAGATCGCTGCGCGGCAGGCGAGCATCCTCTATTTGAGGGGCCAGTTTCAGCGGAATCTCGGAGGTGTTTAGCGGTGTAGCGCTAGTTTCAACGCTAGATTTAAGCGCTGATGGATCACTCTTTTTACCCGGCACCGTGGCTAACGAGAGATCCCATTGCTGACTGTCTGTATCGGTATCTGGCTTATCGGATTTCAATAACGATCCAAGATCTAGCTTGGCATCTTTTTTATCTTCACCCGTAAGCAAATTCATAAGGGGAGATGCGCGATCGGATGTGGCTGCATTCAACGCATCGTTGATTTCAGCGCTGTTTGCGGTGTCAGACACGGCAACTTTTGGCAAAGCATCGGGCAGCATAGCAAACAAAGCGCTGATGGCGGCTTGTCCCGCTTGTTCAGTGCTTTTGTCTGTTATTGTCTCCGTCAACGCAGGCAGATGATCGCCTTTGCCCGCAGGTTTTTTATCTGCGAGCGCGGTGCTCAGTGATGCCAGTAATTTCTGCTGCTGTTTAGGATCCAGTGTTGCCAACTGGCCTAATAGCTTCTGTGCATCTTCACCCTTAGCGGACTGATTTTCTAGCGTTTTGGCCAGCGCTGCCTGCAACGTTTTAAGGTCTGTTTTTTCGGCTAAACCTGAAGTCGTTTTATTGGCTGTTGCGTGTGGTGCTCGATTCTCTTTGCTCGGTGAATGTGCCTGAGACAGCACGTCAGAGAAAGGCGCAGCCGCTTTCTTCGATGATTTGGCCGACGAGGCACTCGCATTGGTTGCTGTAGGATTTGTTATCGCAGCAGCGAGCAGTGGGGACGTCATGATTTTTCTCTCCTCATGGCGGCACGCTGGGCGTACTCATCCATCCGTTTTTGATCTTGTTTATTGAGCTGCATTTTTAGCTGATGTTCTTGGCGCTCGTGGAGCGTGCAAAAAGCATTCAGGCGTTGCTGTTTTTCCTGCCAGCAACGCGTGGCGGTCGCGAGCCTGACATTGCACTGGTTTAACTGTAGGCGATGTTGGTCAATCGCCTGATCCAATGTGCGAATAAACTGCTGATAGTTTCGCCAGCTAGATGCATCCATTCCGCCGCTCATCCCCTGATTGAGACGCTGGCGGTATTCATCTTGATAATTGAGCAGCATAGTTAGCTGCTGTTCTGCATGTAAAAACGCTTGCTGCGACTTGCCTAGTGCGGTGGTGGCATCATCAACATCTTGCTGTGCAAGGTCACGTAGCGTGCCCATAGGTGAAGACATTTTTACCTCCTATCTCTGCGTGTGCACTGAGCTTATCCAGCGTGCAGAGATGCCTATTTAGTGCCCCTATGCAGGGAACAAAGCCTGAAGACTTGAGCAGGCATCGGCATAGCCGCTGCGCTCGAAGATCCCTTGTTGCAAAAACGCTTCCAAATGCGGATAAAGTGTAATGGCCTGATCCAATAGCGGATCAGAACCCTTGGCATAAGCGCCCACGCTGATGAGATCGCGGTTGCGCTGATAGCTCGAAAGTAGCTGTTTAAAGCGTCTGACACGGGCGTAGTGGTCATCGCTGATAAGCGACGTCATGGCACGGCTGATCGACGCTTCAATATCAATTGCCGGATAGTGTCCCGCTTCGGCTAGGCGGCGTGACAGAACGATGTGCCCATCCAAAATAGCGCGCGCCGAGTCGGCGATAGGGTCTTGCTGATCGTCACCCTCGGTGAGTACCGTGTAAAACGCGGTGATCGAACCGCCGCCGTGAGTACCATTACCTGCACGTTCAACCAGCGCCGGTAATTTGGCAAATACCGACGGTGGATATCCTTTGGTCGCTGGCGGTTCACCGATAGCCAGTGCAATTTCACGCTGCGCCATGGCATAGCGGGTGAGGGAGTCCATGATCAGCAACACATGCTGGCCGCGATCGCGAAAATCTTCGGCAATGCGCGTGGCGTAAGAGGCTCCCTGCATACGCAGCAGGGGAGAGACATCGGCCGGTGCGGCGATAACCACCGAACGTTTACGGCCTTCGTCGCCTAAAATATTCTCGATAAAATCTTTAACTTCACGGCCACGTTCACCAATCAGCCCCACGACGATGACATCGGCCTGTGTATAACGCGCCATCATGCCGAGCAGTACGCTTTTACCCACGCCGGAACCGGCAAAAAGCCCCATACGCTGTCCACGTCCCACGGTCAGTAGGGCATTAATGGCACGAACACCAACGTCGAGCACGTCAACGATCGGCGTGCGTTGCAAAGGGTTAAAAGGCAGCGTGGTGAGCCCGCCGAGATCGGCCTCTTCCGGTGGAGGAAGTCCATCAAGGGGCTTTGCGGCGCCGTCGAGCACGCGTCCTAGTAGCATCGGGCCAAGCGGAAGCTGTTTACCACCGGACTGTAAACCACCGCTTTGTGAGCAAACTCGCGCCCCAGGCACAATGCCATCAACTTCTTCTAACGGCATGAGAAACAGCTGCTGCCCATTAAAGCCAACGACTTCAGCTTCAACCTGCTGAATTTTCACGCCGTCATAGCGCTCAATCAGGCACGTTGCGCCAATAGGCAGCTGTAATCCACTGGCCTCGAGAACCAGCCCCGTCGCTCGGGTTAAACGACCGTAGCGCCGCGCAGGTGGGATCTGGGGGATGCGCTTTTCAAAGGCATCTAAGGTGCCTAACCACGTGTTGAGGCGTTGGGTCATAGTGGCAACTCCGGTGCCGCCAGTTTGCATAATTCTTGCCAACGGGTAGCGATACTGGCGTCAAGTTCGCCGCCCTCGGCGCTGATTTTGCAGCCGCCGCGGTGTAGCTGGGTATCGGCAAGTAAACGCCAGCCCTGCTGTGCTAACTGTACGCCGAGCTGTTGCTGAATAATCGGCAAATCTTGCGGATTCACCCGCAGCTGTAAATTGCCGCTAAACAGCGGTTCTTGATTGATCAGATGCTGAATTTGTTGCAGCACCGCGCTGGCATCGCACACCGGCGACTGACCGATAATTTGCTTGGCGGCGGTCAGCGCCATTTGCATCAGGCGTGCGGCAATCACATTGTCCATGGCCTGCAATGAATGCTGGAACTCTTGAGCAAGCTGTCGCCAATGGTCGAGTACGGGTTGTTGCTCAGTTTGCGCCTGCTGCAATCCCTGAGAACGACCTTCGTTGAGGCCTTGCTGAAAGCCTGCATCGTAGCCCTGCTTTTCGCCTTGTTGTAATCCGTGCTGGTAACCCTGCATTTGGGCATTTTCACGTAGCTGTTCTAACTCAGCCTGCGCAATGGCTGCGGGGGTAGACTCCGCAGCAGGAGGCAGGGGCTCCATTTTAAACGCGGGCATTTTAGGCTTACGCGGCGCTGAAAAATCACGCATCTCCCAGCGCTGCCATTGCTGATTGGTTTCTTCAATGGTGGCTTTGGGGAATACCGCTTTGCGGAATCCATCTTTCGGGTTAGGAGGATTAGACATAAGCATCCTCGCCGCCGCCGATCACAACTTCGCCGCTTTCCGCCAATCGGCGAACGATCAGCAGAATCGCTTTCTGTTCGCTTTCTACCAGCGATAGGCGAACTGGCCCGCGCGTGGAGAGATCGTCGCGTAGAATATCGGCCGCACGCTGCGACATATTGCGCATAAATTTCTCGCGCAGCGCTTCGTCGGCACCTTTGAGGGCGATGAGCAGAGATTCGGACTCCACTTCCTGCAAGATGCGCTGAATGCTGCGATCGTCGACGTCGACCAGATTTTCGAACAGGAACATTTCGTCGATAATTTTCTGCGCCAGTTCACCGTCGTAGATACGCATGGCTTCGATGACAGACTCTTCCTGCTGGGTTTTCATCAGGTTGATAATCTCTGCCGCCGTGCGAATACCGCCCATTTTGCTGCGCTTGAGGTTTTGACCATCTAACAAACCGTTAAGGACTTCGGTCAGCTCTTGGAGTGCCGTCGGCTGAACGCCACCGAAGGTTGCGATACGCAGTACCACGTCGTTGCGCTGGCGTTCGTCAAACTGAGCCAGAATATCAGCGGCCTGAGCGCGTTTCAGGTGCACCAAAATAGTGGCGATAATCTGAGGATGTTCATCGCGAATAATATCGGCTGCGGCCTGAGGCTCCATAAAGTTGAGCGTTTCGATGCCGCTGGCGGTTTCGCGTGATTCCAGAATGTCTTCCAACAGGCTAGAAGCACGCTCTTCACCTAACGCTTTAACCAATACTGAACGCAGATAGTCACTGGCGTTGACGCTGAGCGCTTCGTACTGCTCGGCTTCGTCTTGAAACTCGTTGAGCACTTCGCCTAACTGCTGGTGAGAAACCTGACTCATGGTCGCCATCGTGGTGCTGAGATGCTGCACCTCGCGGGTAGAGAGGTGCTTGAACACCTCTGCCGCGCGGTCTTCACCGATGGTCATCAATAAAATGGCGCTTTTTTCAGTTGGGGTCATGGTCATTGCTCGTTACTCATCCATTGGCGAATGACCAGCGCAACCACGCGAGGGTCTTGCTCAGCCATATCACGGACACGCTGTGCCTGCTGTTCAGCAGTGGCACGTTGCTGTGTTTTACGACGATTCTGCACTTCTTCATTGCTTGGTTTAGCTGGTTGAACCGGCGTGGTGACAATTGGCGTTGGCTCAACCCGACGAGCAGGCTGCGCGTTAGCTAGCTGTTTGTTCAACAGCGGTTTCACCAGTTTGCGCCACAGAATGAAGGCTACAATCAGAACCAACAGATAGCGCCCGATCGTCATCAGCAGATCAAAGAAGCTTGCTTGTTGCCAGAACGGAACAGCGCTGTTGTCTTCAACATCGGCGGTAAACGGCGTATTGACCACGTTTAACGTGTCGCCGCGTGTTGCGGAGAAGCCCATGGCTTCGCGGACCAGCGACGTGACCTGCTCAATTTGCTGTGGTGTTAACGGAATGCTTTTACCGCTAGCGTTAGTGCCATAGTTAACGACGACGGCCACCGACAGACGATCGATGTTGCCCGCTTTTTGCTGGGTGTGGCGAATCGTACGATCCACTTCATAGTTGATGGTTTCATCACGGCGTGCATTGGATGCTGAGCTACTCCGGCGACCGTTGGTGTCAATGGTGGAAGCAGGGCGCTGAGTATTCGCCGCATTGGCCGCGTTGGCATTTGCGCCAGCCTGCGGAGGATTCGTGATATTCCCCGTCGGAGGCGGTGCAGGCTGATTGGTCAATGCACCAGGAACGCCGCCAGAAAGTTGACCGCCGGACTGGGAGCTGTCGCTCAGCTGTTGGCTGCGAACCGCAGCCTGATTAGTGCCCTGATTCGGTTTGTACTCTTCGTCGGTCTGTTCACGAACCGCGTTATCAATTTGCGCGGTAACCTGCGCATGCACGTTGCCGTTGCCGACCATCGGCTGCAAGATAGCCTCGATGCGGCGCTGAATTCGGCTTTCGACTTCATTCGCGTATTTCAACTGTGTGGCGTTGAGATCGCGGCCAGTACCGTCTGACTGAGTCAGCAGGTGTCCGCCTTGATCGACCACGGTGACATTCCCCGCGGGTAAGCCTGCAACGCTGCTGGAGACCATATAGACAATGGCGTTGATTTGTCCTTCATCTAAAGCGCGGCCTGGTTGCAGATTTAAGGTAACGGATGCTGAAGGCTGTTTTTGTTCTCGAACAAAGAGTGAAGGTTTTGGTAGTGCCAAATGGACGCGCGCTGTCTGAACGGGGCCTAATGTTTCGATGGTGCGAGAAAGTTCGCCTTCCAACGCGCGTTGATAGTTGATTTGCTCACTGAACTGGCTGATGCCGAATTTTTCTTGATCCAGAAGCTCAAACCCAACGGCTCCTCCTTTCGGCAGGCCTTGCTGCGCGAGGCGTAGGCGAGTCTCGTGAACCTTTTCCGCCGGAATTAACAGCGCAGTGCCATTATCCGTGAAGCGATAGGGAATGTTCATCTGGGTGAGTTGGGTGACAATAGCACCGCCGTCCCGATCGCTGATGTTGCTATAAAGAACCCGATAATCAGGCGATTTAGCCCACAGAGCCAGTACTGCAATAACGGCGATAGCAATCGCACCGGCAATGAGCAGTGGAATTTTGGGGTTAGCACGCAGACGATTCACTATGCTAGCGAAACCGCCATCCCCGCTTTTTGCTGTGGTGCCAGCGCTACCGTTGGCTGAAGCGTTCATGTGCTTACCTTGTCTTTCAGTTGGGCCGAGAAAGAATCTCGGAATAAATTGATGTCTTGCAAAACGAACTCCCTGACGCGCTATCAGCGAAATGTATTCAATCAGAGCCTTTTCTTGGAAGGTCTGCGGCTTACAAAAGTAGGCAGGGTATTATTCTGCGTAGAGAGGGAATTTGATGGGAGAATAAGGCCCTATTTTTGCGTCTATTTAGCGGCTTTACTCTTTGATCTCTATGTTAGGGTGATGCCTTATGGGTAAAAGCCATTTGGTAAACACAGACAAAGAGGGTATCGGCAGTGGCGATAGTGGGTATTGAAGGTGTACTTCAGCAGCTTCAGGCAACGGCTGTATCAGCTGCAAACCGTAGCCAAAACAGTGAGGCCCCACAGGGGGCGTTTGCCGCTGAACTTAAAGCCGCAGTGAACCGTATCAGTGATACGCAGAATAATGCCAAGATTCAGGCGCAAAACTTTGAAATGGGCGTGCCGGGCGTAGCGTTAAACGACGTGATGGTTGATTTGCAAAAGTCAGGGATCTCGCTGCAGATGGGGATTCAGGTGCGTAACCGCTTAGTTGCGGCCTATCAAGACATTATGAATATGCAGGTCTAATCGTCTTAGTTATCTGTTTGTAATGCTTAATCTTAACCACTCAACTTTGCTTTGGTGCGACGCTGGCGGCGAAGTTGGGTGATTTATCCCCCTCATACTTTAAGCAACTTAAATTATTTTGGGTGTATAGATTATTTAATAAGGCAATTTAAATCTTACGAATTATTATTTATATCGACTCATCGAGTTGTTTAGGTGGCGTTGTGTCGTTGATAGCTACACTTGATGTTAACAGCGTTTATCTTTGAGTCAGTATTGTGTGAATGATGAACAGCGTTGCAATGTTATACCGAACAAAGGGAGCGGAACCATTATCGGATTAGTATGATTGTAAGGTGTACGTTGCGTGGCTAGTATTTGAAGATAATGGTCGGAACCTATTAGGTAGGCCTCATTTCAGATAAGCATAGGCGGCAATATGGGTTATAAAATCAAACAGATGTATTTGCTATTAGCGCTCGGCTCACTTTTTGGTGTATCCGCTATCGCATTGATTAGTGTCTGTTTATCTTCCTTGTAACTGTTTAGACGACGATACGCGCCCAGCACACAGCGGTTCGTAGATGTCACTTTCTGTCGATATTCTTCGTCCGCAACGGACTGCTCTAAAACCATGCTAATACTGTGGGATAGTTTTTCTCAGATTGTTTGTATGAAAAAAGAACAATAGGTCTATTCTGTTTAATTTTTATTTACCTCAGAATATTCTTAATTCATGTAATTCCATGCAGAGTATTGTAAATATATAATTCTTATCCTCACTTTAATTTTATTCACGGATTTTAAAAATAGTGATGCGCTTGCGTATAACCCTTAAGAGGGTGACGCCTATCTCTTAGTGTAAATAGAAAGAGGTATTAGGATAAGCTTTATAATGTTGAAACAATATATGTCTTCACGTTAATCGTTTAACGTTGTTCAATAAAAGGTATATGATATGCATCATATTCACATGTACTGCCCATATTCTTGCTGAGCGGTAGTTAATATGAGGTTTAAATATGCAACGCATCATTATACCAACCAACTATGTTCATACACGCACGACGCCCTTGTGGACGAAAGAGACGGCTCCCGCTTCAATTTGGAAACGCCATCTAGACGCGGGCACTCGTCAAGGTGTCTATCCTCGACTGTGTGTGATGCAGGGGACTATTCGTTATTACGGCTATGCAGACGAAACCAGCCCTGAAGCTATCGAAACGCTCACCATTGAGGCTGGGCAGTTTGGCGTGTTTCCTCCCGAAAAATGGCACCGGATTGAAGCCTTATCTGATGATACGGTGTTTAACGTAGATTTTTACGTTGATCCCAATATTTTATTAGAAGAGTAAGAGGGCAGTATAATGACAGTTGAAAATACAGTTGAGAATAAAGGTTATGCAATTGCTCTCTCTAATGAGAGTAGCCAGCATAGCGCAGAGAAAACGTATCTTAAACCGATGGCATTATACATTCCAGATGTCGCGACCGGATTGGTTATTGAACTTATTAATAATCTCGATGATAAAAATAATAATGGTGCAGGTTTTACACTGACAGTCACTAATAAAAATAATGGCGTGTCAGTGGATAAACATTTTTCAACGCTTGAAGATTTAAAAGATCCCGCTACGTCATCTGATGCGCTTAAAGATCTCATCAATATCGTTCGCGGCTATGACTCCGACGAAGAAACTAACGTGTGTGGTTGGTAACAATATCTGTTTGGAAGAATATCATATTGTGGTTGGCGTATCGGTACCTATGCTGACCAAAATATGATATTTGTTGTGCTGTAAAATTGAATTCAATTGTAAGAGAGTCTACATATCTAACCCAATTTTAGATGATAAAATAATGACCTAACGTACTGTTAGGCATAACAGCGATTTATAAATCAGATAAAATATACGGGATTTGATATGAAGGTTAGCTATATTAGTTACTATGAAGGTTTAGATATCAATGGCGAAGTCATTTATCAGGGGAATGGCTCACATCTTGTCAGTGCTGAAAAAGAAGAACCCTCTCCACATGAAATTTTGGCCGCGATTAATCAATATTTGATTAACGGAGCCAAAGAAAACAACCCGTCCATCGCTAAGATTGTGATTAAAGGATTGTTTAAACTGTAATCAGGTGATGTGGAAAGACCGCGAAAGTGGTCTTTTTTCAGTTTGGTCGGGTTATTCGTATTTATCTGGTTTATGAAGTAACAACTTGCCGTTATCATAAGAACAAACCTTGTGTGAGATTCTTATGAAGAAATATACCCTTTCTCCGTTGTTACCCGTGTCTTTACCTGCACTGTTCTCCGTGTTGTTACCTGCCGTTTTGGTTGGGTGTGTAAGTACACCAAATGGTTTTGTGAGATTAGATGAGCATGAAGCCAATCAGGCTGTTATCTATCGTTACGATCCTGAAAAAGTGAATAAAGCAGCGATGGACGCCGATGCGTTAAGCTACTGCAAAGAAAATGGCTTTGATAATGCGACACAAATTCCTCCGCTAGCAAGCACTGTCCCAACGCTGAAACGCATGGCCTACACCTGCTCCTACGCAGTAAAAAAACGCTAACGTATTGAGCTTGCATTGGGTGTTTGCACTTTAAACTCACTCGCTATATAATCTTGTATACAGCGATGGGGAATCGTTCAGATTGCTCAAACCCATGGCTCATTGCTTCAGAACGTTTGTTTTCAAATTTCTAGTATGGTTTCCCGTGCCGTTTGGTGCGGGATTTTTTTTGCCTCGATGTTCTACCAACGGAAAAGGGCATAAAAAAAGCCAGCCGTGATTTACGGCTGGCTATGAAATATCTTTTTTGCTCGCTGTGATGAATTATTTCACATCGAACATCGTGGCGTCGGTTGCCATGTTATCAATGACAGTTCTCAAATCATCTACGGTCAGCAGCTGATTTGAGTTAGACAATTGTTTGCCTGAACCTTTACGTACCACTTTCATTACTGTTTTGTTGGTTTGAGAGTCAATTAACTCACCCTCGAAGAACAAGTTCGTATCCATGGTGCGGTGGCCGGTTGCGGCTTGTGTACCTGCAACAACCATTGCAATTGGGATCACTTCATAGAACTGTAATCCTTCTTTGCTGGTATCAACCGCGGTGATTGCGCCGCGGAAAATCAACGTGTTTGGACCAGGCTGTGTCACCAGCGTAGAACGCTGGGCCGCCGCCGCTTTTAGCTTGGTATTAGTATAGTTAAGCACGCCATCTAACACGTTTTTACCAATCTGCGTGGTAGGTTTAGGCTCAGGATAATAGGTCACTGGGTTGTAAATCAGTTTGTCGTAGTGGCTGGATTTAAAGCTTGGATCAACCCAGCGCATAACGGGCAAACCTGAAGATGACTTAGTTTCTGTTAGGTTTGAATAGTCTTTTAAAAAACCTGAATACTGTTCAGGAGTTGCAGTTTTGGTTGCACAGCCGGTTAGAGCCAATGCGCCGATTAATAGCGCAGTTTTAAGATTACGAAGCGTAGCCATAGATCCTTTTCCAAATGAGAGAAGCGGCAAGCTAAGATATAGCAGAATCTCATAGGTTTACCTATAAATTGATTAGTTTTGTGGTGTTAGTTTCACTATTTTTAACCAATAAATTATTTCAAATAATGTAATTATATAATTCATTTATTTTTTATATAAAAAGTTAACGTTTTTGATGATAAACCCTATAATGAACAGGAGTAATTACCTGTTTCTGCGGGTGAGAAAAACGAGAATGTTTTTTGGTTTTCTTAGGATGATTAACAAAATGATGAAAGTACGTATGTTGGCAATTGTTGGGATGAGCGGCCTTATGTTGGCTGGTTGTGTGTCAGGTAACACGGTTCCTCCTGTAGATGCAACGCCTGCAAAGGGAGCGATCGGGATGCCAAATCCGGCCTCAGTGTATTGTTTAAAACTGGGAGGCAAAGAAATTAATAAAACAACAGAGCTTGGTGTGAGCACGGACTGTTTATTGCCAACGGGAGAGAGAATAGATGAATGGGCACTATACCGACGTGACCATTCCTAATTAATTCACCTGGAATATAATTTTTATTAAAAGTAATGTAGTTAAGCGTATTCGCTTTTTACTAAAAATTAATGTTGATTATTAATGCCATAGCAATATGGCTGATATAATCATTCGCTGTCTTTCTTATTGGAATATTATTGTTTAAAGCGTTTTACTAAAATTTATGCCTGAGTATGGAAATGACTGGTGTTGAATAAAAAAATTAAAGCAAATCGCCAAGATACCCTTCGTTGTCAGAAAATTGCCCATAGGTGTGGGTGACGGCTTGTTGGCGTGAAGTTTTTCCTATTATCTGGCTCAACTCATCCATGCGCGCCTGAAGTAGGCGCTTAATTTCTGCTTCGTTATCGAGAATTTTAGCTAAAATGCGGCGCAGCTCCGCCTGCATCGCGGAGTCTACTTCGGAAATTGGCATCAGCTCGGTGGTTTTTGCCACCGCTTGCAGATACTCCATCTCCAGTTTAACGAGCGAGTCCCACTCAGAACGCTTAGCAAGTTCCAGCATGCTTTCGCTGAGCGAAAGGATATGACGGTACGCGTGTGACAAAGGCTGTATTCCATACATTATAAGTGGTCCTGCTGAGTAGGTTGAGATTGTGGGCCGATCTGACGCCACGCATCGGCAATGTTATCTAACAGGTCCGTGACATGTTGGATTGTAACTTCATCATTATGAAGATTAGCATGTAACAGGCGTTTAACCATATAGTCATACAGCGCTGATAAATTTTCTGCAAGCTCTCCGCCTTTTTCCAGATTAAGTCCCGCTTTTAATCCATTATCAATGATGTTAATGGCTTTGGTGATTGACTGCCCTTTGAGCTGCGTTTGTCCCGCCTGCATATGCAGGCGGGCGCGAACTAGGGCGCTATGCGCCCCGTCAAATAACATTACGATGAGCTGGTGAGGACTGGCGCTCATCACGCCACTCTCCAAACCAATCTCAGCGTATGCTTGTGAGCCCGTCGCTTTATACATGTGTTGTTACCTGTGCTATGAGTTCATGGCGGTGAACTGTTGTGTTAAATATGAGCTGGTGCTGTTGAGTTTCGACATCATGGTATCCAGCTGTACAAATTGGGCTTTGTAGCGGTCGATGGTTTCCTGAATGCTGTCGCTAACGCTGTCGATACGAACGCTCAGGCGATCTAAGTTGGTATTAATACTTTTTGTCGTTGATTCGATCACGCCGCCGGCCTTGATATAACTTTGAATTTCATTGTGAATATTGGTTGCCATACCGCTATCTGTTCCGTTGCCAGCAAAGAAGTTGGCCACTTGGTCTGGATGATCGGTAAAGGCTTTAGTGAGTTTGTCGCTGTCTACGGTTAATTTGCCGGTTTTACCATCGGTGGTAATCCCTAAATTACCGAGACCTTTGAGTTCAGGGTTATCCTGAGCTGAACTCAGAGCACCTTTAATCGCTGCCTGCACGCCACGTAAAGTGTTGTCACCCAATAACGCACCGTTGGTTTTTGACTGCGCTTCACCGGTTTTTACCGGCGTGTATTTAGTTAGTGAAGTAAAGGTATCCAGCAGGGAGTTATAGCTATCTACCCAGCTTTTAATTTTGTCCATCGCACCTGAGTTATCGGCGCTCAAAATCAGGTTTTGTGGCTCACCGACTTTGGTCTTGGCTTTTAACTCAATGGTGGTGCCCTGTGGGGCATCGGTAATGGTATTGCTGCTACGCTCAATTTTGGTGCCGTTCATGGTGATAACGGCGTTTTTAGCCTCTACCGTTTGCTTTATGGCCGTTGGTGAGGTTGATGGTGCGCTAGGATCAAAATCAAGCAGATCGCCCAGTTTGCTATCGCCATTCACTTTTACCGTCATCTGATTGGCTGAGCCAGTCGATGAAGAGGTTAACGCCAACTGATAGCTGTTATCGCCGACGCGAACGATACTGGCAGTAACTCCCGCTTTTGCACCATTAATAGCATCACGCATTTCTAGCAGTGAAGTCTGTCCATCACCTAAAGGAATGGTGGTGGTTTTCGGCGGTGTACCTTGGGTTAGTTCAATGGAACGACCACTAGCGCCTGATGTGCCTAACTGTGCCGCTTGATCAGTTACAGTCTGTTGCGTAGTTAAGCTTTGCGCTTGTGCTAATTGCAAAACTTCGACGCTGTAGTTACCGGCAACCGCTTTAGCATTCGTCGTCACAGTAAACTGATCGTGAGTCGATGCTTTGGTGGTATTAAAGAAATCGGCTTTGGCCAAATCTTTACTTAGGTTATCGAATTTTTCCAACGAGCTTTTTAACGTGCCATACGCCGTCAGCTGTGCTTTATAGCTGGTTTGCTGCGTGGTATAGGGCGTTAAGCGTTGCTGTTCTGCCGTGGACAGTTTGTCGAGCAGCCCGTTTAAGTCGAGACCTGAGCCGATCCCTAAAGAAGAAATAGAAGCCATCAGTATTTTCCTTATATATTTTCATGCGCTATACGCGTTATCGGCTCAGTAGGAAAAAAGTTTACAAAATAATATGAAAAAGTGATGGGACGATAGAAGACGAAAAGTGGGCCTTATTTAAGCGATTGTCGAAGCAGCGGAATTACGCAAAAAAATAATTTAAAAATTTCCTAAAGGTTAATGGGGGAGCGCCGATACCTGAGTGGACGGTGGCTGACGCCGTAGGGCAATCAGGCCCGACCCATTAACTAAGATGCGATTATCGCAGATGATTCGTAAGGAAAGCTCACTATGGCACAAGTAATTAACACCAACAGCCTGTCTTTGATGGCTCAGAACAACCTGAACAAATCTCAGTCTTCACTGGGTACCGCTATTGAGCGTCTGTCTTCTGGTCTGCGTATCAACAGCGCGAAAGACGATGCTGCGGGTCAGGCGATTTCTAACCGCTTCACAGCGAACATCAAAGGCCTGACTCAGGCTTCTCGTAACGCCAACGACGGTATCTCTCTGGCGCAGACCACCGAAGGTGCTCTGAACGAAGTGAACGACAACCTGCAAAATATTCGTCGTTTAGCTGTACAGGCACAAAACGGTTCTAACTCTGGTAGTGACCTGAAATCCATCCAGGACGAAATTACCCAGCGTTTATCTGAAATTGACCGTATCTCGTCGCAAACAGATTTCAACGGCGTGAAAGTGCTGAGTAAAGACCAGTCGTTGACTATTCAGGTTGGGGCTAACGATGGTGAAACTATCAGTATTGATTTAAAAAATGTGAATAAAGATACATTGAAGTTAGGTGACTTTGATGTCAGCGATACTTTGAATAAAGTTGGAGCTAAAGTTACTAGCATCCCTGGTGCGGCAACAACCATAACACCGACAATGGGCACTCAGTCAGGTACTACTCCTACAGGTACAAACACTCTTGTTCAGTATGATGCAGGTGGCGGTAACACCAAATATGCTGTTAAAAATGATAATGCTGGTACCAATACTTACTATGATGTGACATTAGATGCCTCAGGTAAAGCTAATATCGATTATGACTCTGCGACAAAAATAACGGGTAAAGCCGATAGTGACTTCAGTACTGCAGCTGTAATTAACAAGCCTGCAGGAGATGCGGTTACTGTTAAAGGACTAGCTTCTGGCGAAGAACTGCACAAATTTAACGATGGCAGTGGTACTGATAAATATATCGTTAAGACCACAGATACCGCAGGAAAAACAATTTATAAAGATGCAACTGTTGCTGCTGACGGTAAAGTTACTGCTACAACTGAAAACACAAATGTTATTAATCCATTGAAACAGCTTGATGATGCTCTGTCTCAGGTTGATGGCCTGCGTTCATCTCTGGGTGCGGTACAGAACCGTTTCGATTCTGTTATCAACAACCTGAACAGCACCGTTAACAACCTGACTGCTTCCCAGTCTCGTATTCAGGATGCTGACTACGCGACCGAAGTGTCTAACATGAGCCGTGCAAACATTCTGCAGCAGGCAGGTACTTCTGTGTTGGCTCAGGCTAACCAGTCTACTCAGAACGTTCTGACTCTGCTGCGTTAATAATTCGCCAGCATTGAATAAATCAAACCCCGCGGTATGCGGGGTTTTTCACATCAACGACGTGATGAATAACTGAGCAATTTCGTCTTCTCGGAAAGGCAACGTGAGAAAAGGGGGCATTTTTGCTGACTAATCGCGCCATTGGCTTGCGCGTGAGGGTTAGATAATAGCCGGGCATCCATCAACCCGGGTTCTGTCAACGTGAGTGAATTGTATACCGCCGACGGCGTGATCGACAAAAATTCCCTGTGGCAGCGCTACGCTCCGCTAGTGCGCCATGAAGCGCTGCGTTTGCAGGTTCGCCTGCCCGCAAGCGTTGAACTGGACGACCTGCTTCAAGCCGGAGGTATTGGGCTGTTGCACGCGGTCGAACGCTACGATGCCATGCAGGGGACGGCCTTTACCACCTATGCGGTTCAGCGCATTCGCGGTGCGATGCTCGATGAGCTTCGCAGTCGTGATTGGGTTCCGCGCAGCGTGCGTCGAAATGCCCGTGAAGTTTCAGCGGCTATGCAGCGTGCCGAGCAGCGTCTGCATCGCGCACCAACAGAAACCGAAATAGCGCAAGAATTGGATATGCCTTTGGTGGAGTACCAGCAGATTTTGTTGGATACCAACACCAGCCATCTTTTTTCTTATGATGAGTGGCGAGAAGAGCATGGCGACAGTGCCGAACCTGTTTTCCAACAGCATGAGGATGCCAATCCTCTTAAACAGCTGTTAGAAGGGGATCTGCGCCAGCACGTGATTACTGCGATTGAAGCCTTGCCGGAACGTGAAAAACTGGTTCTTACGCTTTACTACCAAGAAGAGCTGAACCTAAAGGAAATCGGTGCGGTGCTTGAGGTCGGAGAGTCTCGCGTCAGTCAGCTACACAGCCAAGCGATCAAACGCTTGCGCACTAAGCTGGCTAGCCAAAGCTAATACGCCAACGCCAACAGTTATTCAATGAAATGGAAAATGTTGTCATGACGGCATCCCTACAAAAAAGACGACCTTTGAGTCGCTATTTGAAAGATTTTAAACATAGTCAGTGCGATTGCTCTCATTGTGGTAAATCGCTCGATCGTATGTCTTTGGTATTTCGCGGGAAAATTCTCGATCGTGAAGTGCTTGCAGGTATGGATCAACTGATTGATGACCGAGTTTGGCAAGAACTCGAGCAGGAACTCACCGCATTGTGCCGTTTCTGCAGCGATGTCTATTGCCATTGCCACGCAGACTATTTTGATATTCTCGATTTTAAACAATATTTGTTTGAGCAAACGGAAATGAGCCACAGCTCAATTCGCGAGTATATTGTGCGTTTGCGTCGCTTGGACGATATGCTTCGTGCCAGTGATTTCCCCGCAGAGAAGTTCTGCGGCAGTGAAAAGCAATGGGATATGATTGAACATATTGCCGATGCGAATCAAAATAACTATCGCATTGCGCTACGTAAGTACGATCAGTATCTAAACTGGCAAAAAGAAGCGGTCTGCTAGCCTCGTTGTCAGAATAAAAAAGCCATCGTTATGCGGTGGCTTTTTTGTTTTTTATTCCATATCAATCTAACCTTATTCCGGCAAAATTTTTTATTCATCGCGATGAGTTGCTACAGTTGCGGTTATATCGGGTGAATGCGGCAAATCTGGTCTTATCCCTCCCCGAAAGTATTAATTTTAGGCCTATCCGTTTAGGAGCTACAGTGAGCACTATTGAAGTAAAAAATCTGACAAAATCCTTTAACGGAAACACCGTGCTGCACGGTGTTGATCTGACGGTTGAAAAGGGTGAGGTGGTTACGATTATTGGGCCAAGCGGCTCAGGCAAAACGACCCTGTTACGTAGCATTAATTTATTAGAAGAGCCTGACGGCGGCACGATTCAAGTGGGCGACGTTACCATCCATGGCGATCAGCCGTTGGGGCGTCAGAAAGCCGCAATTCGCAAACTGCGCCAAGAAGTAGGATTTGTATTCCAAAACTTCAACCTGTTCCCGCACCGCACGGTATTGGAAAATATCATTGAAGGGCCGGTGGTGGTGAAGGGAGAAAAGCGCGACCTAGTGGTTACGCGAGCGCGTGAATTGCTGGCGAAAGTCGGTTTGAAGGGCAAAGAAGATGCGTTTCCTAAACGCTTATCGGGCGGGCAGCAGCAGCGTGTTGCGATAGCCCGTGCGTTAGCCATGCAGCCGGAAGTTATCCTGTTTGATGAGCCAACATCGGCGCTAGATCCTGAGCTGGTGGGCGAAGTGTTAAGCACTATCCGCGCGCTGGCAGAAGAAAACCGCACTATGGTGATCGTGACCCACGAAATGAGTTTTGCCCGTGATGTGGCCAACCGAGCTATTTTTATGGACGAAGGCCGGATCGTAGAGCAAGGCGCGGCGAAAGAGCTGTTTGCCAATCCTCAACACCCAAGAACCAAACTATTTTTGGAGAAGTTTTTAGGGAAGAAGTTAGCGGATGAGCCGTTGAGTTATATTTGAGTGATGGTTTCGTTCGTCAGACGCTTATGTCACAACGGTTAAAGATTCCGCCTGCCTGTCCATATCGAGTTTCAATGCCGCATCGGTGAAGGCATACGGGCAGAGACCACCAGCGCGTGGTCTCTGCACTCTCGCGCTTTTATCCGAGAGGCCATCTCCGCGCCGAGTCGGCATGCGCCATCCATGGCGCCTCCTCCTCTAACGCTAACATCCTGTTAGCGTTGCTCTTTCTGCCAAGACTTGGACTAAAAAACAGATAAAATTTTTGTCTTTTGTCTTTGACCTTATCCGGCACGTTGTTCTTCAGCCGAATAGAGGAATGCAGGCTAGGATTTGCCGACTGGACGTCGGCAAAAGAGCGACGGAGGCATGGATGCCGATTGTCGCTCGCTCCGTTAAAGCCGGAATGACGAGATGAGGGGACCTGCGAAGCAGGCTGAAGAACGGTGCCAAGCCGAGATGCAAGAGGGCGGCGATTGAGCCCTCTTGCACGGACGCCGGCACAATGCCTATGTGAGAAATAGTGCATTAGGCGGACGTAACTTAACACCGGATAAAACCTTACACCGAACTCACCATCATTATCCTATAGTCATTAAACTCGCATTTCCTCCCGCGGCGGCGGTATTCACGCTCAGCGAACGTTCTAACAACAAACGCTCAAGCAGAATGCCTGTTTCACCGTGTGAGAAGCCTTGTACCGATACAATCGCGCCTGGGCGTTCAGCGATTTGTTCACACAGGCTACGTAGCTGATCGGAGTCACCGTGATAGATCACTGCATCAAACTCAACACCGTCGGCATCCCATGATTTAGCCACGTTGATCTGCTGCTGTATGGGTGCTGGCAAGCGGCGATAGAGGGTGCGTTGAACCTCGCTGTCTATCCACTGAACTCGGCTGCCTACCGCAAGTACGGCGGCTAACTGAATTAAGGCGTCCTGTTCATTGCTGAATAGGCACAGTACGCGTTCGCGTGGCAGCAGTGCATAGGTGTTGCGTTCGCCGGTCGGGCCTTGTAGCAGACGAACCGTGCCACCTTGTGACCAATCACCGAACTCTTGGCAATGCTGGGCAAGCTCGGTCATTTTCTCTTGCTGTGCCCACGTTAAGAGTGCTTGATGAGCGGTCAATAGCGGTTGGCGTTGCGTGGTGTCGATGTTTTGCTCACCGTCGTGGCGTGCCAGAGTACGGCATACGGCGTCGTTAGGGCGGCTAGACAGCAGGCGGTAAACATACAGCGGCCCACCGGCTTTTGGCCCTGTGCCCGAGAGACCTTCTCCGCCGAAAGGTTGCACACCGACTACCGCGCCGACCATATTACGGTTGACGTACTGGTTACCGACTTTAGCCTGCTCGGTGACTTTAATGATGGTTTCATCGATACGAGTATGAATGCCCAACGTTAAGCCATAACCTGCTGCATTGATTTGCTCGATCAGTGCGTCAAGATTCTGACGGTTATAGCGAACCACGTGGAGTACCGGCCCAAACACTTCCTGCTCGAGCTCATCAAAGCTTTCAAGCTCAATCAGCGTAGGTTTAACGAAGGTGCCACGTTGCCACTCTTGGCTATCTTGTGAATGGTCAAAGGCAGCCTGATAAACATCGTGTCCTTTGGCACGCATGGCCTGAATATGGCGGTCAATATTCTCTTTAGCTTCAGCATCAATCACTGGGCCGATATCGGTTGAGAGACGTTCAGGATTGCCCATTCGGCATTCCGCCATCGCGCCACGCAGCATTTGCAGAGTGTGGTCAGCGATATCTTCTTGGACGCACAGAATACGCAGCGCAGAGCAACGCTGACCGGCGCTATCGAAGGCCGAGGCGACTACGTCGGTAACGACTTGCTCAGTAAGCGCCGATGAGTCGACGATCATCGCATTCAAACCACCGGTTTCGGCAATCAGCGGCGTTGTGCGTCCCTGAGGATCCAAGCGGCCTGAAATATTACGCTGTAATAGGCCCGCAACCGCGGTAGAACCGGTAAACATCACGCCACGTACGCGGCTATCACCAACCAGCTTGGCACCTACGGTTTCACCTTCGCCCGGTAGTAGTTGCAGAACGCCAGCTGGCACACCGGCTTCTAACAGGATACGAACGGCCTGAGCGGCAACCAGCGGTGTTTGTTCGGCAGGTTTGGCCAATACGCTGTTACCCGCAGCTAATGCCGCGGCTACTTGTCCGGTGAAGATCGCCAGAGGGAAGTTCCAAGGGCTGATACAAACTACGGGGCCCAGTGGGCGGTGCGTGTCGTTGGCAAAATCATTGCGTACCTGCTGAGCGTAATAGCGTAGGAAATCAACAGCCTCACGCACTTCGGCAATGGCGTTGTTGAAGGTCTTTCCGGCCTCACGAGCCAATAGGCCTAACAGGCTTTGTAGCTGGTCTTCCATTAAGTCTGCGGCGCGCTCTAAAACAGCGGCACGCTGTGCTGGAGGCGTTGAAAACCAGATTGGACCTGCGCTGACGGCGCTAGTCAGCGCGGCTTCTACATCAGCTTCGCTGGACGGCGTCACATACCCCACGATGTCACGCGGTTCTGCTGGGTTAATCACGGCCTGAGGCTGTTCTTGGCTCGAGACATTACCTTCAATGATGGGGGTACAGACCCAAGGCGTGCTGGCGCTGCTGAGCAGTGCGCTGGAAAGTGACGCTAAGCGCTGTTCGTTGGAGAGGTCTAAACCGCGTGAATTGCGACGATCTTCACCGTAAAGCCCACGTGGTGATGGAATACGTGGATGTGGCAGACCCACCGCGCCTTCTTTGGCCGCCATGGCTTCAATGGCAGAGACGGGATCGGCAACCAGTTCGTCTAACGGCAGCGTGGTATCGGCAATGCGGTTAACAAATGAGGTATTCGCTCCGTTTTCTAATAGGCGACGAACCAAATAGGCTAACAGTGTTTCATGCGTGCCGACCGGTGCATAAATGCGGCAAGGGCGGTTGAATTTGCCGTCGGCAATTTTTCCTACGACCTGATCGTACAGCGGTTCACCCATGCCATGCAGACATTGGAATTCATACTGACCCGGATAGTAGTTTTGTCCTGCCAGATGATAAATGGCCGACAACGTATGGGCGTTATGCGTAGCAAACTGGGGATATATGGCGTTAGGTACGCCTAGCAGTTTACGGGCGCAGGCCAAATAAGAGACGTCGGTATATACCTTGCGGCTATAAACCGGATAGCCCTCAAGCCCATCAACCTGTGCGCGCTTAATTTCGCTATCCCAGTATGCGCCTTTCACCAGACGGATCATCAAACGGCGATGGCTACGCTGCGCTAAATCGATAACATAATCAATCACCGCAGGGCAGCGCTTTTGGTAGGCCTGAATTACGAAGCCAATGCCGTTCCAACCGGCGAGGTCGGGCTCAAAGCATAAGCGCTCAAGCAAATCGAGTGAAATTTCAAGGCGGTCAGCTTCTTCAGCATCGATATTAATACCAATGTCGTAGCTGCGAGCCAGCAAGGTCAGAGAGAGAAGGCGAGGGTAAAGCTCGTCCATCATGCGTTCGTATTGCGCACGGCTGTAGCGTGGATGTAAGGCGGAAAGCTTGATCGAAATCCCGGGGCCTTCATAGATGCCGCGCCCGTTCGATGCTTTGCCGATGGCGTGGATCGCTTGCTGATATGAAATCATATAGCGTTGGGCATCGGCTTCGGTCAGCGCGGCTTCACCCAGCATGTCGTAAGAGTAACGGAAGCCTTTATCTTCGTGCTTACGCGCGTTAGCCAGCGCTTCAGCAATGGTCTCACCCGTCACAAATTGTTCACCCATCAAACGCATCGCCATATCCACGCCTTTGCGGATCAGCGGCTCACCGCTCTTGCCAATAATGCGGTTGAGCGAGTTCGATAGATTAGATTCGTTGTGAGTTGCCACTAAGCGTCCGGTTAGCAGCAATCCCCACGTCGCGGCATTAACAAACAGCGATGGGCTGCGGCCAAGATGAGAATGCCAGTTACCGTTGCTGATTTTGTCGCGAATAAGCGCGTCGCGCGTGGCTTTATCGGGAATACGTAGCAAAGCCTCGGCTAAACACATCAGCGCCACACCTTCCTGTGACGAGAGCGAAAATTCCTGCAATAGGTTTTGTACTATTCCGGCGCGACCGTTAGCGCTTTTCTGGTTACGCAGTTTTTCCGCGATTTTATACGCCATCTGGTGTGTCGACTGAGCGAGTTCCGGTGCCATGCGAGCCTGTTCTAGCAGCATGGAGACGGCTTCATTTTCAGGTCGACGATAGGCCGCCGTGATCGCTGAACGTGAAACCGACTGCGGCAGAATTTGTTCGGCAAAATCGAGGAACGGCTGAAGAGGTTGTTCCTGAGGCGTGCTGGTTTCTTCGGTGTCGTTAGAAATAGCATCTGAAGCAGGGAGGGGGAGCTCAGGCAGGGCGCTACCGCTCTCTACTCGCTCAAGATAATTGAAAATGGCTTGTTTGATGACCCAATGCGGCGTGCGATCGATTTGCTGTGCGGCGGCTTTAATACGATCTCGAGTCGCTTCATCAAGTTTTACACCCATAGTGGTGGTGCCCATGCCGTCCTACTCCGTTTTATTTTTTTAAGGTAGAGCCTGAGCATATCCCGTTCATTATGAATGTTGCAACTTTGTGCAATCTTGTTAAATGACTTAAGTGTCCAATGTGTGAAATAGCGCAGGTTTTGCTCTAACGGATAGAATGCGAACAATGAGGGCGTGTCAGTGTGATAGTTGCACTATGAGATAAATAATTCATTATAATTTAAAGGGATATTTTTCTGCTCAATCTGCGTTGGCGCATGCAAATGGATTTGAGTTGCAACCGGTCGCCGCATAAAATGTGATGGGTGGTAAACTTTGTGTAACTTTTAAGTTAAAAAACTTGTTAATGAAACTCGCCTGTTCATAAGATGCCGCGTTTAGATTTTCCTTGTTGGTTTTATTTGAGATGGGGTTCGGCCATGTCATCGTTCCGATGTGGCCGATTTTTAAAACGAAACAATTTGCATAAAAAAGCCTGAATCTTGGGCATAAATAAAATACGGAGACACCTGCATGATAAGTACACCGATGTTGGTGACCTTTTTGGTCTACATCTTGGGAATGATCGTCATTGGCTTAGTGGCTTATCGCGCCACGAATAATTTTGATGACTATATTTTGGGCGGACGTAGTTTAGGTAGCGTCGTCACTGCGCTGTCGGCTGGGGCTTCAGATATGAGCGGCTGGCTGTTAATGGGACTGCCTGGCGCTATTTATCTTTCAGGGATCTCTGAAAGCTGGATCGCGATTGGCTTAACCGTGGGGGCGTATCTGAACTGGAAGCTGGTGGCGGGGCGCTTGCGTGTTCACACCGAGGCCAATAATAACGCACTGACGCTGCCGGATTATTTCACGAGTCGTTTTGAAGACACCAGCAAACTGCTGCGAGTGATCTCGGCGATAGTCATTTTGGTGTTCTTCACCATCTATTGTGCTTCTGGCATTGTGGCAGGTGCTCGCCTGTTTGAAAGCACCTTCGGAATGAGTTACGAGACAGCGTTGTGGGCCGGTGCGGCGGCAACGATTATCTATACCTTCATTGGGGGTTTCTTGGCTGTAAGTTGGACGGATACCGTTCAGGCCAGCCTGATGATTTTTGCGCTTATCTTAACGCCGGTTATCGTTATTTTAGCCGTGGGCGGCATTGATACATCGATGCTGGTGATTGAAGCTAAAAACCCAGCAAACTTAGATATGTTCAAAGGGTTAAATCTGATCGCCATTATCTCATTGATGGGATGGGGTCTAGGCTACTTTGGTCAGCCACATATCTTGGCGCGCTTCATGGCGGCTGATTCACACCATACTATTCGCAATGCACGCCGAATCAGTATGACATGGATGATTCTGTGCCTAGGCGGCGCGGTTGCGGTTGGCTTCTTCGGTATTGCCTATTTTGAAAATAACCCAAGCCAAGCAGGAACTGTTTCCGAAAACGGCGAGCGTGTCTTTATCGAGCTAGCGAAGATCTTGTTTAACCCGTGGATTGCAGGAATATTGCTGTCGGCAATTCTCGCTGCGGTAATGAGTACGCTAAGCTGTCAGCTGCTAGTGTGTTCTAGCGCGATAACCGAAGACTTATATAAGGCTTTCTTCCGCAAAAAAGCCTCTCAGCGCGAGCTGGTATGGGTGGGACGCTTAATGGTGTTGTTGGTGGCGTTGATCGCGATTGCGCTGGCTGCAAATCCTGAAAACCGCGTATTAGGCTTGGTGAGCTATGCGTGGGCGGGCTTTGGCGCTGCTTTTGGCCCGGTCGTTCTGATTTCGGTGATGTGGTCAAGAATGACGCGCAACGGTGCGCTGGTGGGAATGATTATCGGTGCGGCGACGGTCATTATATGGAAACAGTATGGCTGGTTTAATTTGTACGAAATTATTCCTGGCTTTATTTTTGCCAGCGTCGCAATTGTGGTTGTGAGCCTGATGGGTAAAACACCTTCTCAAACGATTCAAACGCGCTTTGCCGATGCGGAAGCAGAATTTAAGACCGTTTAATTATTGAGAACTGTGGGTAGCGAAAGGGAATGCTTGAAAAGGCATTTCCTTTTTTATTTGGAGCAAAGCATATTGTCTTAAACTTTATCCGGCAGAATAACTTGTTTTTCAATCCGCATTTTATCCCCGTCGCTTAATACGATAGTGATCTGTAGCCAGTCTCCTTGTTGAACGGGGAAACTCATCTGACCCAAAGCTTGCTTTTGATTTGCCATGAGCTGAATAGCCCCTTTTTGGCGAGAAGTGCTTTCACCATGGATGCCACGGCGAATCACATCAACGTCAATATTACACAGGCACGACGTCGTGACAGAAGCCATGGGCGTAAGAACATAATATTGACCGTCTTGTGTCGTATCAAACCAAAGCTGGTTAGAAAGCAGAGAAGCGATAAGCAGCGTATGCATTTCAGGCTCCGAATAAAAAAATAAAACAGGGCTTAGCCCTGTTTTATAGGATGGCGACGTAACTAGTTCTGGCTTACAAAGGAAACGTTGCCAAGACCAATCTGGTTAACGTTAGAGTAGGAGAAGTTAGCATTCTGGCTGCTGTTGGCGTAGTTAGATGCACCATTTTGGCGAACGACAATCACGGCTGCATCACCATTTTGCGTAGTGACGGCGTTGTTTAAACCAAGGCCAGACTGCGATACGGCTGTTTTGGAGAAGTCACCGTTTTGACTGGTTGTTGCTGAATTACCGAAGAGACCGCTTTGTGAAATTTCGGTGACTGACCAATCACCATTTTGACTCGAAGTCGCAGAGTGGCCATTGCCGCTCTGGTTAATATCAACCAAGCTGATATTCCCGTTTTGATTGACCGTGGCGCTATTATTACTACCGCCTAGGAACCCACCTGATTGTGATACTGAGGTTTTGGATAAAATAGCGGAGTCTTGGTTGACGTTAGAATAGTTATTACTACCTTGCTGGTAAACTTGAACTTCTCCGCCTAATGCACCTGTTTGAGGTGTTAATTGAAATACGTAAGCCGGGTTGGTTAATGCCATTGCATTACTCATGGCGAAGACAAAGCTTGATGCGGCGATGATTTTCCACTTATTCATGATGTTACCCCGTTGGTTATAGAATCAGATGTGTGTATCAGATAAACGATAACTAATGTTGTGTAACTCTAATGGCCATGCCTGATGCATTTTGTACTACACCGGCGGACCGGTTCGTACCCGTTTGGTTAATTTGCGTTATATTATTTTTTCCGATAGAAAAAATATAAGCAGAGTTACCAAAGCTGTCTTGAATGATGGAGTCATTATTCCCACTGCCTAGCTGAGCAATAACGGCGGTGTTATTACTGCTAAGCTGTGTTATATCCGCAGAATTCCCCGTGCCACGCTGGGCAATTAACGCATTGTTATTGCTGCTTGACTGATTGATTCTGCCTTGGTTTCCGTTTCCTTGCTGAACAATAACCGCGTGGTTATTGATCCCTTGTTGATTTGAATATGCTCTATTACCACTTCCTATTTGATTAATTGCCGTGCTTTGGCTGTAGTTACTGTTAATATCACTAAAGCCTGTGATTATTTCAGAATGTGCCAAATCACTATTCGCTATAGCCAAATAAGGCGTAAGTAGCAGAGCGGTTGCTACAACTAACTTTTTCATGTTGCCGTCCTAACGTAATTCGGTCAGTAAGAAAACAAGCCTGTAAAGCGCTCACCTGATTTCCTGATGTGTTTTTCAAGAATATTCCGATTTACGATTTGAGTATGTGCGGAAGAAAAATTAAATATCTCACCTATAAGTTGTATTTTGAAAAGAAGGCGTCATGAAAAAGTATTATTTTTGTCGTTTACTTCTTGTTAGCAAAAGAAAATAAAATTTTTACTTTTTCTGCCTATAGATTTACGTAAAGAAACAAGCGTTGCTTGTATTGGATGGTCGATCCCACACATATAGTCCATGAGATATCGCAAGGGTTGTCAACACAGCAAGCAGCCATATCAAATTCATGCGGAAGCATGATGACCAGCTTGATGAATAATGACACTGTAAAGATACAATCTTGATACCACTTACCTAAGAAAAACAAATGAATATATACCAAGCCAGCTAACTAAAAGGGAGTATGCATGTTATATGTCTTTCTTAATTATCTATTTAATAAGGGTTTTTATTTTTTATTGTAGCTTATCGACTAATGATAATTTTATTGTTAGTGCGAAAATGTGAAAGGATTATTAAGCATTTCTGGTATTTAAATTAACTATAAGAATTATTTATAAATATCATGAAACATTTTGAAACACAAATAGCACTTGCGCTGGATGCGCCAATGTCTAGATTGAATCATGTAATATGCCCGAAGAAAACGATGGTATATACAATTTAACTCTGTGCATTTTTCATTATTTTGTGCACTGCCTTTTACACAGCAGCGGAAATGTAGCGCGTCATCAATCTGTTTTTATAAAGCAGAGAGCGCTGCGCGTCGCATCTAGGTAGGTTGTTATTATGCTTAATGAAGCAGCAAATCAAAACTACTCATTAGTTTTAATTACTAGGCCGTCTTTACAGGCGACCGCGCTACTGCACCAGATTAAGTCCATATTAGATGTAAATGCCAAAATACATAACATCAACAAATATTTAAATGATTCAACTGAAAATACATTATTCCTGTTTGATTTGATGGAAGCTGACAGACGAACGACTGTTCTGTGGCAATCAGAGCTTAGTCGCTGCCGAGAGAAAAATAGATTGCTTCTGTTAAATACACCAGACGACTATCAATACCAAGATATCGGCTCATGGCCAAATATTAGTGCTGTATTTTATTTATCTATGGATGAGCGATCTTTGGTTGAGGGGATCAAAAGCGTCATAAATGGAGAATGTTATTTTAGTCAGAGCGTTGCGAGCTATCTTATTAGTCAATCTTCGCATTATCGTTATCACAGCCAAGAATCAACAGGGTTAACTAATAGAGAGAAAGAAATTCTCAACAAATTGCGCGTAGGTGCCTCAAATACGGAAATAGCGCGGCTATTGTTTATCAGTGAAAATACGGTCAAAACACATCTCTACAATCTGTTTAAAAAAATCTCGGTGAAAAACCGAACACAGGCCGTTTCATGGGCTAACGATAATCTCAGGCGTTGAACGATGAAAAAAATACTTATTTTTATTCTCTTTGCCTCTTTGAGCTGCGGGGCAAAGCAGGTAACTGCGGCTGAAATTGAAGTTCCAGGTTTAATTACTGACCACACGGTAACGTCCGTTGGCCATGCATTTTATCGAGATTTTAGTGACAACTGGGAAAAAGAATATCCCGGAACACTCACTATCAGTGAAAGACCCAGTGCGCGCTGGGGAAGTTGGATCACGATTAAAATTGAACAGGATACAGTCTATCAAACCTTTCTATTCCCAAATAAACGTAGCTTTGACAAAGACGTCGCCGTGGCTATTGAGAGCGTTAGTGAATCTTTATCGCGCCGAACTATTGATAAAGCGCTGCTCAATACAGGTGACTTAACCGCTGATGAGTTTTAAGGAGTACCCATGCGAATTTTCTATATAGCTCTGATCGCTTTGCTTATATCTCCGGTTTCCTGGGGAGGCAATATGGTTTTTCAGTTTGTTAACCCTAACTTTGGTGGAAACCCAAACAATGGCTCGTTCCTATTAAACGAAGCTAATGCGCAAAATTCATATAAAGATCCCAATGGCTATGACTTTGATACTTCGACGCCTTCACCGTTAGATAATTTTACTTCCGTGATTCAATCTCAATTGCTAGGAAATCTGATGGGAAATATCAGCCAAGGGAAACCGGGACGGTTAGTGACCAAGGATTTTATTGTCGATGTGAAAAATACCGATGGGCGATTAACGATGAATATTCTTGATCGCACAACGGGAAAATCCTCAACCATCGAAGTTGATGGACTCTCCAGCATTAAAACCAATTAGAACGGGATGATGAGCCATGCGCAGCTATTTATTGATCATTTCGGTACTTTTTTTAAGCGGATGTTTGACGGCACCACCTAAACAAGCCGCGAAACCTACGCTAATGCCACGAGCACAAAGCTATCAAGATTTAACGCATTTGCCGGAGCCAGCAGGTAAGCTATTTGTTTCGGTTTACAATATTCAAGATGAGACGGGGCAGTTTAAACCTTATCCAGCCAGTAACTTTTCTACCGCGGTACCACAAAGTGCAACCGCTATGCTAGTTTCCGCATTAAAGGATTCTGGGTGGTTTATTCCTTTAGAACGCCAAGGATTACAGAACCTGCTAAATGAGCGAAAAATTATTCGTGCAGCACAAGAAAATGGCACCGCTGCCGTAAATAACCAGCATCAGCTTTCTTCCTTAGTTGCGGCGAATGTGCTGGTTGAAGGATCGATTATTGGCTATGAAAGCAATGTGAAATCTGGGGGAGCAGGGGCAAGATTCTTTGGTATTGGCGCTAGCACGCAATATCAGCTTGATCAGATTGCGGTTAACCTGCGCGTAGTTGATGTGAATACAGGACAGGTTTTATCATCGGTAAATACCAGCAAAACTATTTTGTCTTATGAAGTGCAGGCCGGCGTGTTTCGATATATAGATTACCAGCGTCTGCTTGAAGGCGAAATTGGTTACACAACTAATGAACCCGTTATGCTTTGTGTGATGTCAGCGATAGAAACAGGTGTTATCTACTTAGTGAATGATGGTATCAATCGTAATCTTTGGACGCTGAAAAACCCGCAGGATGCTAAATCATCCGTGCTTGAACGCTATAAGAGTACGATTGTTCCTATCGCGTCATAGCATACTTTTTGGAGCCAGCTGAACGGCTGGCTTTTTTATTTTATAGATATGTCAGTATGTTAGGGGAGATACCGCTTCACACTGCTCAGATTAAACGGCAGGATTTTATTACCTAATCCTTAGATTACAATATGTTGAGGCGGCAGAGGCTTGAAACTTTCGTCAAGCGATCCTATCCTTGGAGGCTACGAACAAGTGGTAACAGAGAAACGTGTTCGGCGCCTCCATGTAGCGCGTGTCTTTTCGTGCCGAGTGCGTTTCATCTGTTAGCATTATGTGCTGTTTGATAGTTCTGACATAAGTCTGTAGAGTCTTAGTTTAAGTTTCTTCTGATATTGTTGGCCTAGCCCACATTAACAGCGATACATACGTCTATCTAACTGCCGATGAAAACAAAACTACTGCTTATCCTATTCTGCCTCGTTGGATTCCTTATCTTCTGCTACATGATGGTTTTTGCCGTGGATAAAACGTGCGAAAGAATGCAGATTTTTACTGAAGTCTGCCAAAAAGCAGATATTTCTAAGCCGCATATCAATCCATAAAAAATAATGTGAAATTTTTCTGCTAAAAAAGGCAATTAGTCAAAGATCGTATAGAATTTAACTAAGCGGTTTATGAGAGTTGTTGCATAAATGGTGCTTATGTAATGGACATTAGACTAATAGACTGATTTTCAAGATTATCCCAGAATAATCTCAACAAGTTTTTCTTGAGAAAAAATGAAACTTGTGGAGAATACATAAAAAAATTGGATACCTATTTAAATAAAGCTTATTTCTCAACACGGGATGTGTGGGGGTTAGGCTTATTTTGACATGGACGTAATAATCGTTTGTACGCGGAGAGAGTTAAGCAAGCGATCTTTTGTTTTTATTTTATATAGAACATGCCTGATTAGAGTGCCTATAAAAGATACGGTATTGGCAGTGGGATAAACATATCTCTGCCAATGAACCCTTATTTTGATTGCTGAGGTAGTAATGTTTAAAAAATTATCGGCAGAGTTTTTTGGTACGTTCTGGCTAGTATTTGGTGGCTGTGGTAGCGCCGTATTAGCAGCAGGTTTTCCTGAATTAGGTATTGGTTTTGCTGGTGTTGCATTGGCATTTGGCCTGACCGTTCTGACTATGGCATATGCCGTGGGCCACATTTCTGGTGGGCATTTTAACCCAGCAGTAACTTTAGGTCTGTGGGCCGGCGGTCGTTTTAGTGCGAAAGAAGTTGTGCCATATATTGTCGCTCAGGTTATTGGTGGTATCGTTGGTGCCGCAATTCTGTATGTCATTGCAAGTGGTAAGGCGGGCTTTGATGCAACGGCGAGCGGCTTTGCATCTAATGGTTTTGGCGAGCATTCACCTGGCGGGTTCTCCCTGCAGGCCGCTATCGTGGCTGAAATTGTTCTGACAGCTTTCTTCTTAATCGTTATTCATGGTGTGACTGATAAACGTGCTCCAGCTGGCTTTGCGCCTTTAGCGATTGGTTTAGCGTTAACCTTGATTCACTTGATCAGTATTCCTGTTACAAATACCTCGGTAAACCCAGCACGTAGTACTGCCGTTGCTATCTTCCAAGGTACTTGGGCGCTGCAACAGCTGTGGGTATTCTGGGTAATGCCAATTATTGGTGGGATTATTGGTGGCCTGATTTATCGTCACCTGCTTGAGAAAAAAGATTAATCTGAGTTATTTCTCAAAAGAAAAGCCTGAGCATTAATGTTCAGGCTTTTTTGCATATATAAAAGAGTGAAGGCTGGTCTCAATGTTTATTAATGTCCAAGTAAGATGAGATCTTGAGGGGCATAAGCGTTGGAGTCACCATGACAAAGCACACATTTTGCCGCGCGAACTTTTTCTCTTGCCAATTTTTCATCGTTAATTGCTGTGATCACCATGACTCTACGTGTGCCATTTTCAATAACATGAGCACCAACACGTAAAGGATTTCTGTTTCTATCATAGGCAATATTCATACAGATACTCCATCAAAAGTAAGCCATGTTTGAGATGGTAACTCTTGGAGTTATGCAAATAAAGTTGTTGCTTAGCTCTATTTGTAATATGAATAAATTCTTTAATTTTTGTTTAGAATAAAACCAGAAATAGAAAAATCTCATAAACAAACAGCAGTATTTTATGAGGCTATTTAACTATTTCAGCGTTTGTTTTTTCGTCGAAACCTCCCTTTTTATCTGAAAATATACTCTTGATAAAATGATAACCCTAAATGGTTAGCTTATTTCTCCTGAAGGTAGTTTAGGGGCCTTGGAAAGCGTATCCTTTAAAAAAGGTAAATATTTTCCTAACAAAAATCACCTTCAGCAAATCACGCTGCCATTTTTAGGAGTGTCACCATGAATAAAACACCTCGCACGGTTACTTCACCGAAAAAATTTGTCATTGGACGTGGTCTTCTTCAGCAGATGCATGATTACGTGAAAGATTTTGGCGATAATGCGTTTATTATCAGCGATGAATTTATTTTGCAACGCGTGAATGACGAAGCTATCGCTGGGCTTAAACAAGCCGGATTGAAGGGTGCAAGTGAGAAATTCAATTATGAGTGTACCGAAGTTGAGATCAGACGCTTAGGTGCTTTAGCCGAGGCTCAGCAGGCCAATGTTATCGTCGGTATTGGCGGTGGTAAAACGTTAGACTCTGCAAAAGCCGTTGCTTATTACCATAAACTTCCCGTCATTTTGTTCCCAACGATTGCCTCTACCGATGCGCCGTGCACTGCACTGGCCGTTATTTATACCGAGCAAGGTGAGTTTGAGCGCTATCTATTCCTGCCACAAAATCCAGATGCCGTTATTGCGGATACATCCATTATTGCCGCTGCTCCGGTGCGTTTCTTTGCCGCAGGCGTGGGCGATGCGTTAGCCACTTACTTTGAGGCTCGTGCCTGCTATGCAGCTGACGGTGTCAATTTAGTTTTGAAAAAGCCTTCCCGTACCGGTCTAGGCTTAGCACAGCTCTGCTATCAATTGCTGAGTGAAAACGTCGACGCAGCCATGGATGCGGTGAAAAATAAAGTCTCCACGCCCGCTTTGGAACAAACCATTGAAGCGACGATTTATCTCAGCGGCGTCGGCGCAGAAGCCGGTGGCTTAGCCGCGGCTCACGCGGTAAACAATGGTATGTCAGCGGTACCTGATTTACATCGCGCGCAGCACGGTGAAAAAGTGGTGTTTGGCCTGCTCACTCAGTTGGTGCTGGAAAATGCACCGCGTGCAGAAATCGACGAAGTCGTACGTATCATCAAAGTTGCTGGTTTGCCACTGACGCTGCAGGACATGGGCCTGAAAACATTCGTTGAGGCCGAATGGCGCAAGGTAGCAGAAATTGCCTGCGCTGACGGTGATACCATGGGCAATGTGCCGATGGAATTGACGGCGGATGACGTTTATGAAGCGATGGTTGCCGCGAACGCGCTGGCTGTGCGCTACAAAAACGCATAACCAAGATTATTTGTGTGAAGCGGCCTCAGGGCCGCTTTTTTGTGCGCATTACATAAGTAATGTGCCACATTGAGATGCCGATCGGGTTGTAGTGATTGTAATCATTGTGTTAACTACGGGATAATAAATATAGATACAAATAGTCTGTACCCGCAGTTCTCACCCTGTGAAGCCGGAAAGCACCTATGCAAAAAGTACCCCTTTATAATTAGAGGGTATATTTTGGATTTAGCTCAAGAATCAACAGGCTAAAAACACGTAAGGTGGTGGTGTTTTCTTTACACAGTGAGCCGGCGAAGAACAGGCCGCGTGAGTGTGAATCTACTGAAGCTGATGTTGCAAGTGAGAAAAAAATGTCAAATAAGCCATTTCATTACCAAGATCCGTTCCCGCTGAAAAAAGACGAGACTGAATACTATCTGTTAAGTCGAGATCATGTGTCCGTTGCCGAGTTTGAAGGGCAAGAAATCCTGAAGGTTGAGCCGCAGGCGCTGACTCTCCTTGCACAGCATGCTTTCCATGATGCTTCTTTCATGCTGCGCCCTGCACATCAGCAGCAAGTCGCTCAAATTCTGGACGATCCAGAAGCCAGCGAGAACGATAAATATGTTGCCCTGCAATTTCTGCGCAACTCAGAGATTGCGGCAAAAGGCATTCTGCCTACCTGTCAGGATACGGGCACGGCAATTATCGTAGGCAAAAAAGGCCAGCGAGTATGGACCGGCGGCGGTGACGAAGCGGCGCTGTCTCGTGGTGTCTACAACACTTATATTGAAGATAACCTGCGCTATTCGCAAAATGCGGCGCTGGATATGTATAAAGAAGTGAATACCGGCAGCAATCTGCCTGCACAGATCGATTTATACAGCGTCGATGGCGATGAGTATAAATTCCTGTGCATTGCTAAAGGCGGCGGTTCTGCGAACAAAACCTATCTCTATCAGGAAACCAAAGCGCTATTAACGCCAGGCAAGCTCAAAAATTATCTGGTGGATAAAATGCGTACTTTGGGTACAGCAGCCTGTCCTCCTTATCACGTTGCGTTTGTTATTGGCGGCACCTCCGCTGAATCTACGCTAAAAACCGTGAAGCTGGCCTCGACGAAATACTATGACGGATTGCCAACCGAAGGTAATGAGCATGGTCAGGCCTTCCGTGATATCGAGCTGGAACAAGAACTGCTGAAAGAAGCGCAGAATTTGGGGCTGGGTGCTCAGTTTGGTGGGAAATATTTCGCTCATGACGTGCGCGTTATTCGTTTGCCTCGCCACGGCGCATCGTGTCCAGTGGGTATGGGCGTTTCCTGTTCTGCGGATCGAAATATCAAAGCGAAAATTAACCGTGAAGGTATTTGGATTGAAAAACTGGAAAGCAATCCGGGTAAATATATTCCTGAACACCTGCGCAAAGCCGGCGAGGGCGAAGCGGTTAAAGTTGATTTAAACCGTCCGATGTCTGAAATATTGCAGCAGCTTTCTCAGTATCCGGTTTCTACGCGTCTGTCGCTGAGCGGAACTATTGTTGTTGGCCGTGATATTGCTCATGCGAAGCTGAAAGAGCGCTTAGATAACGGTGAAGACCTGCCTCAATACGTTAAAGATCATCCTATTTATTATGCGGGTCCGGCGAAAACTCCAGAAGGTTACGCGTCTGGTTCTTTAGGCCCAACAACGGCTGGCCGTATGGACTCTTACGTTGAACTGCTTCAGGCTAACGGTGGCAGCATGGTGATGTTGGCAAAAGGCAACCGCAGCCAGCAAGTCACGGATGCGTGTAAAAAACACGGTGGTTTCTACCTAGGCAGTATTGGTGGCCCAGCGGCGGTGCTGGCTCAGCAGAGTATTAAGAGCCTTGAGTGTCTTGAATACCCTGAGCTGGGTATGGAAGCCATTTGGAAAATTGAAGTTGAAGATTTCCCTGCGTTTATTTTGGTTGATGACAAAGGCAATGACTTCTTCCAAGTGATCCAATCAGAGCAGTGTACTCGCTGCGTGAAATGACCGATCGCTGATATCTCGTCTAATAAAAAGCCCTGCTGATTATGCAGGGCTTTTTGCTATTGGAGTGTGAACTACAATAATTGTGAACGATCAGAATAAAATTTCTTATAGGCAAGATAGCCCGCAATGATAGTGGAAAGACTTGCTGTAGAAAGCAGCATGAATGTCACCATGATTTGGTAGCGAATCGCTTTGACCGGATCGACGCCCGCAAAAATCAAACCAGACATCATTCCAGGCAGGCTGACTAAGCCAACTGTTTTGGCGGAATCAACGGTGGGGATCAGCGCTGCTTTTATACTGGCACGAATAATGGAAGCAGATGATTGTTTCGGTGTTGCCCCTAAGCTCAACATCTCTTGGACTTTCTGCTTTTCATCGGCAAAACGCTGTCGCAGATTGTTGTAGCATAATCCAACGGCAACCATCGCATTACCGGCAATCATGCCGGAGATGGGGATGACCTGCATGGGGGTAAACGTAATGGAGCCGCTGCCGATCAGAACGGCTAACGTGAGCGCGGTGCCGGTCACAATAGCAATAAGAGAAATAACGAAAGCATGGCTTAAACCTTTGCTGCGTTTTTTCGCGTTATAGGCCGCGTTGACGCAGATAAAAAGCACCATCAATAGCGTGAGTAGCGCGTGGTCGATATTGAAAATATATTTAAGTACGTAGCCAACGATAATGAGCTGAATAATCGCACGGGTAACGCTCCAGATAATATCCTTCTCTAACCCGAGTTTTTCTTTCCCGCTGATAAGCAGGGCAATAGCTACAAGGGCTAATGCCATGATTAACGATTGGTCGGTGATGTTATGTTCGCTCATTGTTTGGCCTCTGGTGCTTCGTATTTTGTCATGCGCAGAAGGTTATGAGACTGGCTGATTTCGTCGCTGTTGTGGGTGACCCACAAAACAGCAATGCCGGCGTGGGTAATTAAATCATCAATCACCTGATGCACGATTTGCTTATTTTTATCGTCTAGCGCGCTGGTTATTTCGTCTAGCAATAAGATCTCTGGCAGGTATTGGATGTTGCGCAGCAAAGCAACGCGCTGTTTTTCGCCGCCAGAGAGATCGTCGATTTTCTTATCTAGCGAGTGCAGTGGAAGATCGAACTGTAATAATCCACGCTTTATTTTTTCTAAATCAACTTTATCGCCGCGGATTTTATAGGGAAACTGAAGATTGTCTTTGACCGTGTCGCCGAACAACATCGGGGTTTGGAAGCAGTATGAAACTTGCTGGCGATACGCCTCTGGTTTCAGAGTGAGGATATTTTTACCTTTGAGAAAAATATCACCCGAGGTTGGAGGAAACAGTGAGGCGATAATTTTTAGCAGGGTGCTTTTTCCACAGCCAGAAGGGCCGGTGATAACTTTAAGCTCTTTGGGCTGAAGCGTAAGTGAGAGATTATCGATAATGATCTGCTGGTCTGCGCTAAAGCAAATGTTTCGGAGCTCAAGTAGGTTCTCCGTATTATTCATTTCATCTTCCATTTTAATTGATTAACCCACTCTGAGAAGTGGGTTAATTTAACTTTCAGGTATCACTCTGCGGCCGAGTTTAGGCCTTTACTGTCCATTGAACGGTTTCACCAGCTAAGAATGGGATTAACGTATCATCGCCGCAGGGAATAGATTCTTCGATAGTAACGGGTTCACGTACCAACTCAATATAGCTGTCGTTAACTGGCAAGTTATAGAAAGCGGGGCCATTGAGAGAGCAGAATGCTTCGAGGTGCTGTAGCGCATTCTCTTGTTCAAATACCGCTGCGTAGGCTTGGAGCGCTGTCGGTGCGTTAAATACCCCCGCACAGCCACAGCTAGACTCTTTACGCTGTCGTGAATGAGGTGCTGAGTCGGTGCCAAGGAAGAAGCGGGTGTTGCCGCTGGTCGCTGCCTTACGCAGGGCTTCTTGGTGGGTGCTGCGCTTCAATATTGGCAGGCAGAATAAATGCGGGCGGATGCCGCCAACCAGCATATGGTTACGGTTAAACATCAGATGCTGTGGCGTAATGGTGGCCGCGAGATACTCATTACCCTCAGTCACAAACTCGGCGGCTTCTCGGGTAGTAATGTGCTCGAAGACAATTTTTAGCTCAGGGAAGTTCTGGCGTAATGGCAGCATCACTTCGTCAATAAAACGCGCCTCGCGGTCGAAAATATCAACATCGTGCAGCGTGACTTCTCCGTGAATAAGCAGCGGCATGCCGCTTTTCTGCATTTGTTCAAACAGCGGGTAAAGCCCTGGAACTGAGGTTACGCCATGTTTGGAATTGGTGGTCGCATTTGCTGGATAAAGCTTGGCAGCTGTAAATACGCCATCGGCATGGCCAGAGATTAACTCGTTGGCATCTAAGCCATCGGTTAAATAACAGGTCATCAGCGGTGTAAAGTTATGCTCTGCTGGAACAGCATCAAGAATACGTTGGCGATAAGCCTGCGCCTGAGCAATGCTGGTGATCGGCGGAACCAGATTAGGCATCACAATAGCACGGGCAAAGTGCTGGCTAGTATGCGGCAAAACGGTTTTCAGCATTTCGTCATCGCGAAGATGGAGATGCCAGTCATCTGGGCGGCGGATCTTAAGGGCGTGCTGCATTACGGTCATTACAAGGCTCCGGCTGACAATGCTGTCATGAGTGATGTTGACGATACAGATCTTGCGAGACACACTTTCCAACTGAAGGATGAAAATGTGTTTTTGTGGCGGGGGATAAGGATAAGGGCAAATGGACTAAGATGCACTCGTTTGTTGTGTTCTATTGATAATTCATATAATTCCAGCAGGATTTTGTGTGATAAAAAGCGTAGTCTGGCAATAGGTTTTACATGAATGAATTCAGTGGACATGAAAAAGGAGCACCACGATGAGTGAAGTTCGTATAGTTGCAACTTTAATAGCTAAACCTGAACACAAAGCGGCTATTCACAGCGCGGTTGAGCGTGTTGTTGAGCCAAGCAGACAAGAAATGGGTAATATCCAATATGATCTGCATGAGGAGATTGGACACAAAGGGACCTATGTTTTCTTCGAGGTGTGGGCGTCTCAGGAAGCGGTAGATCGTCATAATAATACCGTCCATTTCCAGAACTTCGTAAAAGAAGTTGAAGGAAAACTGGAAACACTCGATATAAAAGTATTACATCAGATTGCCTGATATATAGAGCAGGCGTGTGGATGAATATATTCTAGCGTCTGCGTGTCGAGTATAGCGATATAACTCACTACGTGCCCACTCTTTAATACGAAACACGTGGGTATAGCCAGTCTCCGGGGGCTAAGGTTTTCCTTAATGCCCATTGCATCATGCAGCCGGAGACTGTGCGGGCATAATACAGTGAGATGCTGGAAATTCTAGCCAAATTATATTTCATCTGTAAGAAACTTATCATAGCTCAAACGATGATTAATTATTATGCTAATTAATTATGATATGTATTATTAAATAACTGAGAATGATTTTTGTTATTTAGTAAATATATTCCTATTTAATTAATCGATATAAAAAACCCGCCATCGGCGGGTTTTTTATTTACTACACTCGCTGATTAGTCAGTAACCGCTGGTGGCTTGGTCGCTGGAGCCGTCGCTTGGCTCACCGCAGCGTGTCCACCGGCACCGCCTTTGCTCTGCAAATCCAGAGTAGGGCGTTGCCAGTTGCTGACGACAGGCGCAGAAGGTACATATTCTGGCGCTGGAGCCTTGGTCATCGGCGCTGATGCCACGCGTTGCGCTTTCGCTGCAACAACGACAACAGGCTTCGCTGCTACGACTGGTTGCACAGGTTCTTCGGCAACAACTTGAGCAACCGGTTCTTCAGCTGTCAATTCGTCAACTACCGCTTCTTCCGTTGCTTCAACAGCTGGCGTTTCGACCGCAGTTGTTTCTACGATAGCAGGCTCTGCAGAAGTCTCTTCAACGACAGTTTCTGTCATTACGGTATCTGTTACGACAGGCGCTTCAGACGTCGTTTCTTCAACTACAGTGACTTTATCATCGACCGCTGGCTCTTCAACTGCTGGTGTTGGTTCTTCAACAGCGGTCGGTTCGTCATTGATAACTTGAGCTGGCACGATGGCGTCAAACGCAGCTGGGACTGCTGCTGCAGAGGTAGCGACGACCGGTGCGGAGGCAGCGGGCTTCTCTACAACTGGCGCAACAACGGCTGGTTCAACCACGTTTGATACAGCAACAACAGGCTCAACAACGACAGGTGTGGCAACAGGTTCTTCGGCGATAACAGGCTGCTCAGCAACATGTTCAGTCACAGATTCGTTGGCCAGTGAAACAGGTGCTTGTTCAATCGGTTGTTCGATAGCGGCAGCCTGTGTTTCAACTTCTGTCTCCGCGATAGCCGGCTGTGCGACTGGATAGCTAATCCACACCTTGCCAGAAGCCATCTCAGGTGATGCTGCTGCAAATGCCAACGGCATTGGCGACTGAGTTGGATAACGCTCATCACGATAACGACGACGACGCTGGCCGCTCACACGCAGATGGCGAGGAGAGCGACGTGAACGACGTGGCATACCGTTTTCACCTTGGCGGTTATCACGGAACCCTTCATCATCATTGTTTTGCTGCTGTGCTGGTTCAGCTTGTGGTGCGGTTTCTGCAACCACTGGCGCTGTGACAACGGCAGGGACAGATGCTGTGGCCAGAGCTGCGGCGGCATCGTCTTCAGCTTGAGTCGTGAAGCGAACTTTCTGAGTCAGTTGGCGACGCTGACGGCGCGGCACGTGCTGATTCTCTTCGCGGCTGTTTTCTTCAGCCTCATTCGCTACTGCGACATCGTTGTTTTCCAGCGCTTTAACTTCCTGCTGGGCTTGACGCTTATCTTCAGTACGGCGACGTTGGCGATCGTTATTACGCGGCTCACGGCGAGGCTGCTGCTCATCACGTTGTTCTACGTTCGCTGTTTCAACGCTCACATCAGCATTTACTGGTTGTGTTGACTGACGACGGTTGCGACGCTGGTCTTCACGGTTGCTGTTGCGGTCGTTATTACGCTCGTTGCTGCGTTCGGTGCGCTCACCGCGGTCGTTACGATCGTTGTTGCGCTCGTTACGGTCGTTGCTACGGTCAGAGCGGTCATTACGATCGCGGCGGCCATTCTGCTGGCGGCGGTTGTTGTTACGACGATCCTGATTCTGACGGCGAGGTTCTTCAGCAGGCGTTGAAACTTCTACGGCTGGTTTTTGCTCAGGCTCAGAACCTGCAAAAATGTTTTTCAGCGCAGAGAAGAAACGGCTTACTAAACCTGGTTGAGCAGGTGTTTCAGGTTGAGCTACGGTTTTGGCCGCAGGCGCAGCAGCTACCGGAGTCGCTGTTTCTGCCGGTGGCGCTTCAACATCCAGTGAGAATGCCGCCAACGCAGGCTGTTCTGGACGTTTACGTTCCAGAACTGGTTCTTCCTCGGCGGTCAGCGTTTCCGCTTCATGCAACTGAGGCAGCAGATAGCTAAGGGTGCTGGTCTCTTCACCTTTGCGCACACGAACTACGTTGTAGTGCGGAGTTTGCATCTGGTCGTTAGGCACCACGATAACTTTAACGCCGTCCTGACGTTTTTCGATGGCGCTAACAGATTCACGTTTTTCGTTCAGCAGGTAAGAGGCAACCGGAACTGGAACGATAGCGTGAACTTCATTGGTGTTCTCTTTCAGCGCTTCTTCTTCAATCAAACGCAGGATGGAGAGTGAAAGTGACTCGTTATCACGCACGGTACCGGTGCCGTTACAGCGCGGGCAAACGTGGTGGCTTGACTCACCCAGTGATGGGCTGAGGCGTTGACGAGACATTTCAAGCAGGCCAAAGCGAGAGATGCGACCAATCTGAATACGCGCTCGGTCTTGGCGAACAGCATCACGCAGACGGTTTTCAACTTCGCGCTGATGACGAACTGGCGTCATATCGATGAAGTCGATAACAATCAGGCCACCAAGGTCACGCAGACGCAGCTGGCGAGCAATTTCATCAGCGGCTTCAAGGTTGGTGTTGAATGCGGTTTCTTCGATGTCACCACCGCGTGTAGCGCGTGCGGAGTTGATGTCGATAGCTGTCAGGGCTTCAGTGGAGTCAATAACAATGGAGCCGCCGGAAGGCAGGCGAACTTCACGTTGGAATGCTGACTCAATCTGAGATTCGATTTGGTAGTGGCTAAACAGCGGGATTTCACCGGTATAGAGTTTAATCTTGCTGCTAAAATCAGGACGTCCCAGCGCGGCGATATGCTGTTTGGCCAGATCGAGAATTTTTGGATTATCAATCAGGATTTCGCCAATGTCTGGGCGCAGGTAGTCGCGGAATGCGCGAACAATAACGTTGCTTTCCTGATGGATAAGGAACGGAGCAGGGCGGCCTTCAGCGGCTTTTTTAATGGCATCCCAATGTTTCAAGCGGAATGACAGATCCCATTGCAGGGCTTCGGCTGATTTGCCAACGCCTGCGGTACGAACAATAAGGCCCATGCCGTCGGGTAACTGCAGAGAAGAAAGGGCTTCTTTCAATTCAGTGCGGTCATCACCTTCGATGCGACGAGAGATCCCGCCAGCGCGTGGGTTATTAGGCATCAGTACTAAGTAACTACCAGCAAGGCTGATAAACGTTGTTAGTGCCGCGCCTTTGTTGCCACGCTCTTCTTTGTCAACCTGAACAATAACTTCCTGACCTTCGCGTAAAACATCTTTGATGTTTGGACGGCCATGTGAGGAGTAATTGTTTGGGAAATATTCGCGGGCAATTTCTTTGAGGGGGAGAAAACCATGTCGTTCAGCACCGTAATCTACAAAAGCAGCTTCCAGACTTGGCTCAATACGGGTTATTTTTCCCTTGTAGATATTCGCTTTTTTCTGTTCGTGGCCTGGGCTTTCAATATCCAGATCGTACAGACGCTGTCCGTCTACTAGGGCAACACGCAACTCTTCCTGCTGAGTTGCGTTAATCAACATTCTTTTCATCTTCAACTTACTCATTTTTTTTGCATTGGCAACTAAGCTGCGGGCAAAATAACGTCCTGACCGAGAGGAAGACCGATGACCCCGAGTCTTATCGCAAAGTCGTCAACCTCACGGTTGTCGCCTGCATAGGGGCGCATATTTCGGTAAGCCTATGTTTCTTAGCGAAAATACAGCTTTGTGAAACACAGCACTGTTTATCAGTCAATGATTGCAAAAATATGCAGCATTGCTGATTCCATGTTTTAGGTCAGACTGCTACCCACAGCCCGCTAATTACTTGATTTCACACTACGTCTTACGCCATTGCTGCATTTCTGTGGCATCAAGTAAACGTCAAGTCCCGTCGTTTTCCCTGTCTTAATGAGAATTAACGCGGAAATCTTTGTCATTATTCCACTGCAACGGCCTGTATAGCAAGACGACTTTTACCCTTATCAAGAAGATTCTTGCGGTACTTCACAACAAGTCTGTCTGGTTGCTCGTATATTAGGCAGAATGCGGGCGCAAACGTTCTCTCCGCTCTCATAATTCTTACCTTTCACGATAATCTGCCGTTAGCTCAAAAAAGAAGTGGCATGCCGTTGAATGCCTCTTTAAAATCGCGCCCATGAATATGAATAACACCTCAGTAAAGTTAGTCACGATTGCCGCCGATGAGGCAGGGCAGCGTATTGATAATTTTTTGCGCAATCAGCTGAAAGGCGTGCCAAAAAGTATGATTTATCGCATCGTGCGTAAGGGCGAGGTGCGAGTTAATAAAAAACGCATCAAGCCAGAATATAAATTGCAGCCGGGTGATGAAGTTCGAATCCCACCGGTGCGGATTGCCGAACGCGATGAGGCTCCCGTTTCGGCAAAGCTGGACAAAGTGGCCGCGCTGAATGATTGCATTATCTTTGAAGATGATCATTTATTGGTGCTGAACAAACCGTCGGGTACCGCCGTGCATGGCGGCAGTGGCTTAAGCTTTGGTGTTATCGAAGGACTGCGCGCATTACGTCCAGAAGCGCGTTTTCTGGAGCTAGTGCACCGCCTAGACCGTGAAACCTCCGGTGTATTATTGGTCGCTAAGAAGCGTTCTGCACTGCGTGCGTTGCATGAGCAACTGCGCATGAAAGGGATGCAGAAAGACTATTTGGCGCTGGTTCGTGGTCAGTGGCAGTCGCATTGTAAAGTTGTGCAGGCGCCGCTACTCAAAAATATTCTGCAAAGCGGCGAGCGTATTGTTCGCGTTAATGCTGAGGGCAAACCGTCTGAAACGCGCTTTAAGGTTGAAGAGCGTTTTGAGCATGCAACCTTGGTGAAGGCCAGCCCAGTAACGGGCCGAACTCATCAAATCCGCGTGCATGCGCTGCATGCTGGTCATCCGATTGCTTTCGATGATCGCTATGGCGATCGTGATTTTGATGCTGAGCTGAAGGGAACAGGCCTAGACCGCTTATTCTTACATGCTGCCGCATTACGCTTTGAACATCCGAATACAGGCGAAACCATGCGGGTGGAAGCCCCTATGGACAAGAAATTGCGCCATTGTCTCGATGTGTTGCGTAAAACCAAAGCCAGCTAGTCGCTGATAAATTAACTAAGCCGGATCACTCCGGCTTTTTTTATGCTTTATTTTGACCTTCAAGCAATGCGTTATAGCCAAATTTCAGCAGAATTTCGTTGAGAGCAATTAGAGGCAAACCCACTAATGCGTTAGGGTCTCGGCCTTCAAGCTGGCTAAACAGCAATATACCAGCACCTTCGCACATAAAACTGCCTGCACAATACAGCGGCATCTCGAGTTTAATATAGGCGTTGATTTCATCATCGGTTAAGCGGCGAAAGTGCACGTGGAAAGGCTCACAAATAATTTCCTTTTGCATTGTGTGGCTATTTAGCACGCAGAGGCCGGTATAAAAGGTAATGACTTTTCCACTAGCGGCTCGCAATTGTTGATGCGCATTCTCAATCGAACCCGGTTTTCCGACGATTTTCCCATCAATAACGCAGACCTGATCGGAGCCAATAATAAAATGATTAGGGAATTTTTCGCTCAGAGAGTGTGCTTTTTCTTGTGCTAAACGCTGGACGAGATCGGTTGCTGACTCTCCATCTTTTGGGGTTTCATCCGTGTCGGGCGCGGCACAAATGAATTCAACACCGAGCTTTTCAAGTAAAGCTCGGCGGTAGGGCGAAGTAGAGGCTAAAATTAAAGGTGACATATTTTTTCCATAAAGCATGGCGTAATTGAATCTGACATTTTAAACTGTCCGCCGCTCAGGAAGCGAATATTGGAGGGAAAGTGTGCCTGCAAGGCCTTTTCCTTTGACTCTCGGTCTTTACAAAGTTAATATGCGCGCCCTATGCAAAAGGTAAAATTACCCTTGACCCTTGATGCAGTTCGTACTGCACAGAAACGATTAGATTACGTTGGTTTCTATTCGTCTGAGCAGGTAACGCGAGTTGCTGAATCTGTGGTCAGTGTGGATAGCGATGTTGCCGTGTCGTTGTCATTTAATATTGATAACCAGCGGTTAGCGGTGATTACCGGCCATGCCGATGTAGCGGTTACGCTATGTTGTCAGCGCTGTAATCAGACGTTCCAACAGCAGGTCCATACAACGTATTGTTTCAGCCCGGTCGCCAATGACGAGCAGGCTGAGGCATTGCCGGAAGCTTACGAGCCGATCGAAGTCAACGATTTTGGTGAAGTCGATTTGCTGGCAATGGTTGAAGATGAAATCATCCTCGCCCTGCCGGTAGTTCCGGTGCATGAATCTGAACACTGTGAAGTGTCCGACGCGGACATGGTATTTGGTAAACTGCCTCCTGAGGTAGACAAACCAAATCCATTTGCCGCATTAGCCAGTTTAAAGCGTAAGTAATCAAGGAGTAAGGTCAATGGCCGTACAACAGAACAAAAAAACCCGCTCTTGCCGTGGTATGCGTCGTTCACACGATGCGCTGACCACGACTACCGTCTCTGTTGACAAGGTTTCCGGTGAAACTCACCTGCGTCACCATGTCACTGCGGACGGTTTCTACCGCGGTCGCAAGGTTATCGTTAAGTAATACTTTTAGTATTTACAAGGCGATACTTTGACTCGTCTAACCCTCGCGTTAGATGCTATGAGCGGGGATTTCGGTCCTTGCATCACAGTGCCTGCAGCTTTGCAGGCACTGGCGTCTACTTCGTCGCTATACCTTCTAATTGTCGGACAACCCGACGCCATCGCACCTTATCTTGCTAAAGCAGCACCTGCGCTTCAACAACGTTTGCGTGTGATCCCTGCTGAATCAGTTATACCCAACGATGCTAAACTTTCGCATGCTATCCGCACCAGCAAAGGAACATCGATGCGTATCGCGCTTGATTTAGTGAAGAATGGCGAGGCTCAGGCCGTTGTAAGTGCGGGGAATACCGGCGCGCTGATGGGGCTGGCGAAATTGATGCTTAAACCGCTAGACGGTATTGAGCGTCCAGCGCTGATGACGGTGTTACCGAATCAGCAAAAGAGTAAAACGGTAGTGCTAGATTTGGGCGCTAACGTTGAAAGCACTAGTGCCATGTTAGTGCAGTTTGCCGTGATGGGTGCGGTAATGGCGGAAGAGATCGTTGGCATAACCTCGCCACGCATCGCCCTGCTAAACATTGGCGAAGAAGAGTTTAAAGGTTTAGACAATATCCGCGAAGCCGCCGCTGTGCTCAAAAGCACGCCAGCGATTAACTATATCGGCTATCTGGAAGGTAATGATTTGCTGACAGGCAAAACAGATGTGTTGGTTTGTGACGGCTTCGTGGGTAATGTTACGTTAAAGACGATGGAGGGGGTGGTACGTATGTTTCTATCCCTTCTCAAATCACCAGGAGAGAAGCGCAAGCGCTCTTGGTGGCTAAAATTATTGGGGCGCTTGATACAAAAAAGAATTGCTAAGCGTTTCGGTGATTTGAACCCCGACCAGTATAATGGAGCTTGTCTGGTAGGATTACGTGGCACCGTGATTAAAAGCCACGGCGCGGCGAATGAAAAAGCGTTCGCTGTCGCTATCGAACAGGCTGTGCAGGCGGTGCAAAGGCAAATTCCACAGCGAATTGCCCTGCGCCTTGAGGCGATATTACCCAAGAGTGATTGATCGTACATGTATACAAGAATTCTCGGTACGGGGAGCTACCTGCCCGTACAAGTGCGTACCAACGCCGATTTAGAAAGTATGGTTGAAACGTCTGATGAGTGGATTGTTTCCCGTACAGGCATTCGTGAACGTCGCATCGCTGCGCCGGATGAAAACGTATCAACCATGGCATTTGAAGCGGCGAAACATGCGCTTGAGATGTCTGGCCTCGATAAAAATGATATTGGCCTGATCGTTGTTGCTACAACATCGGCAACGCATGCGTTCCCAAGCGCAGCGTGTCAGGTTCAACAGATGCTGGATATCAAAGGCTGTGCGGCCTTTGACGTTGCCGCTGCCTGTGCAGGGTTTACCTACGCGCTGAGCATTGCCGACCAGTACGTTAAAAACGGTGCGGTCAAACACGCGTTGGTGATCGGCTCTGATACTTTAAGCCGTACCCTCGATCCGACCGATCGTGGCACCGTGATCCTCTTTGGTGACGGAGCGGGTGCTGTTGTACTCGGTGCATCTGAAGAAGCGGGTATTCTTTCGACTCATATCCATGCTGACGGTCACTATGGCGAGTTGCTGACTCTGCCAAATCGCCAACGTTACACTGAAGATCAGGCTTATCTGACTATGGCGGGTAACGAAGTGTTTAAGGTGGCCGTAACTGAACTCGCGCATATCGTCGACGAATCTCTTGCTGCGAATAACCTTGAACGTAGCGATTTGGATTGGCTGGTTCCGCATCAGGCTAACCTGCGCATTATCAGCGCAACCGCGAAAAAATTGGGCATGACGTTAGAAAACGTGATCGTGACTCTTGATCGTCACGGCAACACCTCTGCGGCATCCGTGCCTTGCGCGTTAGATGAGGCCGTTCGTGATGGTCGCATTCAGCGTGGTCAATTGATTCTGCTGGAAGCTTTTGGTGGCGGTTTCACCTGGGGTTCTGCTTTGGTTCGTTTTTAATCGTTAAGATTTTCTGACGTTGGCATGAATATTGTTGCTTAAGTTACAGGGTAACAATATTTAACTCGTTGGTTATAAAAAGAATATCAGGAAAACAAACATGTCTAAATTCGCAATGGTGTTTCCAGGGCAGGGCTCGCAAACCGTAGGTATGCTGGCCGATCTTGCGGCGCAATTTCCGATTGTAGAGCAGACTTTTGCTGAGGCATCTGACGCGTTGGGTTACGACCTGTGGAAACTGGTTCAGGAAGGCCCGGCTGAAGAGTTAAACAAAACCTGGCAAACGCAGCCTGCGTTGCTGGCGGCGTCCGTCGCGATTTATCGCGTATGGCAGCAGGAAAATGGTGCTCAGCCTGCAATGATGGCGGGCCATAGCCTCGGTGAGTATTCTGCATTGGTATGTGCCGGTGTTCTGGATTTCAAACAGGCGATTCGTTTAGTTGAACTGCGCGGTAAGCTGATGCAGGAAGCTGTACCTGCGGGTACTGGCGCGATGTCTGCCATTATCGGTTTGGATAACGATGCCATTGCAAAAGCATGTGAAGAGTCTGCTCAGGGTGAGGTTGTTTCTCCTGTGAACTTTAACTCGCCAGGACAGGTTGTTATTGCGGGCAATAAAGACGCCGTTGAGCGTGCTGGTGCTGCGTGTAAAGCGGCCGGTGCAAAACGTGCGCTGCCGTTGCCTGTTAGCGTGCCATCGCACTGTGCGCTAATGAAGCCTGCTGCTGATAAGCTTGCGATTGCGCTGCAGGGTATTGCTTTCAATGCGCCTCAGTTCCCCGTAGTGAATAATGTGGATGTTAAAACTGAAACCTCGCCAGACGCTATCCGTGACGCCTTAGTGCGTCAGCTGTATAGCCCAGTACGCTGGAGTGAATCAGTCGAATTTATGGCAGGTGAGGGCATTGAGCACCTGCTGGAGGTTGGCCCGGGTAAAGTTCTGACCGGTCTGACCAAGCGTATTGTCGATACTATGACGGCAGCTGCGATTAACGACGCTGCGTCTGTATCTGCAGCGCTTGCACAATAAGAAGAGGAAAATGATGAGCTTCGAAGGAAAAATTGCACTGGTCACCGGCGCAAGCCGTGGTATTGGCCGCGCTATTGCTGAGACTTTAGTTGCCCGTGGTGCCCGCGTTATTGGCACCGCAACTAGTGATAAAGGCGCAGAAGATATTAGCGCTTATCTGGGCGAAAACGGCAAAGGTTTAAACCTGAACGTTGTTGATCCGGCTTCTATTGATGCAGTATTGAGCACTATCCGTGCTGAATTTGGCGAAATTGACATTTTGGTCAATAATGCCGGCATTACTCGTGATAACCTATTGATGCGTATGAAGGACGATGAGTGGGAGGATATCCTCGACACGAATCTGACTTCGGTATTCCGCCTGTCAAAAGCGGTTTTACGAGCTATGATGAAAAAACGCTGTGGCCGCATTATCACCATTGGCTCTGTTGTGGGTACAATGGGTAATGCTGGACAAGCAAACTACGCGGCCGCTAAAGCAGGTTTGATTGGCTTTAGTAAGTCTCTAGCACGAGAAGTTGCTTCTCGTGGCATTACCGTTAACGTCGTGGCACCCGGTTTTATTGAAACTGATATGACTCGTGCGTTAACGGATGAACAGCGTGCCGGTATTCTTTCGCAGGTCCCGGCTAACCGCTTGGGTGATGCAAAAGAAATCGCGAATGCTGTTGCTTTTTTAGCTTCAGATGAAGCTGGCTATATCACCGGTGAGACCTTACATGTCAATGGCGGCATGTATATGATCTAAAAATCACGAAAAAAATTTGCGTTTTTTGAGGGAATGACCGCAAAATAGCGCAAAATCGTGGTTTGACCAGCCGGGATTTAGTTGCATCTTTTTCAACTTTCAATACACTACGAAAACCATCGCGAAAGCGAGTTTTGATAGGAAATTTAAGAGTATGAGCACTATCGAAGAACGCGTTAAGAAAATCATTATCGAACAGCTGGGTGTTAAAGAAGACGAAGTCGTGAATGCTGCTTCCTTCGTTGACGATCTGGGTGCTGATTCTCTTGACACCGTTGAACTGGTTATGGCTCTGGAAGAAGAGTTTGATACTGAGATTCCGGACGAAGAAGCAGAAAAGATCACTACTGTTCAAGCAGCAATCGACTACATCGAATCTGCGAACAAGTAATCGAACACATCTAGGCGGTCATTCGACCGCCTACGTTTTTTCCTGCTCTCATAGAGTTTCAAATTAAATTCCCTCCCTGGAGGACAAACGTGTCTAAGCGTCGAGTTGTTGTGACCGGACTGGGCATGTTGTCTCCTGTCGGCAATACTGTAGATTCCACTTGGGATGCTATCGTGGCCGGGCAGAGTGGCATCAGCCTAATCGACCATTTCGATACTAGCGCCTATGCAACGCGTTTTGCTGGCTTAGTAAAGGATTTTAATAGTGAAGACTACATCTCGCGTAAAGATGCACGCAAGATGGATGCCTTCATTCAGTATGGAATCGCTGCCGGTATTCAGGCATTTAAAGATTCTGGGATTGAAGTAACTGAGGAAAATGCTCCACGTATCGGTGCCGCGATTGGTTCTGGTATCGGTGGGCTTGGCCTGATTGAAGAAAATCACAGTGCGCTTGTTAAAGGCGGACCGCGTAAAATCAGCCCATTCTTCGTGCCTTCAACCATTGTGAACATGGTAGCGGGTCATCTGACTATCATGTTAGGTCTGCGTGGCCCAAGCATTTCTATTGCAACGGCATGTACTTCTGGTGTGCATAACATCGGACATGCAGCTCGTATGATCGCGTATAACGACGCAGACGTCATGCTGGCAGGTGGTGCAGAAAAAGCAAGTACACCTCTGGGTGTCGGTGGCTTTGGTGCCGCACGCGCACTGTCAACGCGTAACGATAACCCGCAAGCGGCAAGCCGCCCGTGGGATAAAGATCGTGACGGTTTCGTTCTCGGTGACGGTGCTGGTATTCTGGTTCTTGAAGAATACGAGCATGCGAAAGCGCGTGGTGCAAAAATTTATGCTGAAATCGTTGGTTTCGGTATGAGTAGCGATGCTTACCACATGACTTCTCCACCGGAAAACGGTGAAGGTGCAGCACTGGCGATGGTGAATGCTCTGCGTGATGCAGGCTTGAACCCATCTCAGGTTGGCTACATCAACGCTCACGGAACGTCTACTCCGGCGGGCGACAAAGCAGAAACTCAGGCAGTGAAAAGTGTATACGGCGCAGATGCCGCTAAAGTAATGGTCAGCTCCACCAAGTCTATGACGGGACACCTTCTGGGTGCCGCTGGTGCAGTTGAATCTATCTTTACTATTCTGACGCTGCGCGACCAAATTGTTGCGCCAACCATCAACTTGGATAATCCAGATGAAGGTTGTGATCTTGACTTTGTACCAGGCGAAGCTCGTCAGGTGAAAGGTTTGGAATATGCACTGTGTAACTCCTTCGGCTTTGGTGGCACTAACGGTTCTGTGATTTTTCGCAAGATCTAAGTCGCTTAAGTTTTGAGATGTTATCTGCAAAAATCAAATGGCCCTTATGGGGCCATTTTTTTTACCTGCGCCTCTCAAAACGCTAAAATATGAATACCGGATCGAGGCAGAACGCCTTGGCCATCGTCGGGAGTTGGTGATGTTTTGGTTTAATGGAACACCCGAAGAGGTTATTTCGCTCGGCGACCGCGGTTTGCACTATGGTGATGGTTGTTTCACTACGGCTCGTGCTGTTCATGGGCAGATCGATGGTATTCACGCTCACTTTAGCCGGATGCAGTTTGCCTGCTCGCAGTTACTGATTGAATCTGTTGATTGGAGCGCTTGGCTAGCCGAATTTCGTCAAGCGGCGATAGAAACAGGGCACGGCGTGGTTAAAGCGGTTATAACTCGGGGCAGTGGTGGGCGTGGTTATTCCACTTCTGGAGCCCAAAACCCGAGCCGTATATTTTCAAATAGCGCAATTCCAACTCAGTATGCTCAGTGGCAGAAGGATGGCATCACGCTGGCTGTGAGCCCTATTCGCTTAGGTATCAACCCTTCTCTTGCTGGCATTAAACATCTTAATCGCCTAGAGCAGGTGCTGATTAAGGCAAAGCTTGAGCAGACGAATGCCCATGAGGCACTGGTGCTTGACAGCAATGCAAGGCTAGTGGAATGCTGTGCGGCTAATTTATTCTGGCGTATTGGAAAGCGAGTATTTACGCCAACGCTTGCCAACGCAGGCGTAGAGGGGCTAATGCGTCAGCGCATTATTCGTTTATTGGCTGAAAGCGGGTATGAATTAAGCATTGTTTCCGCACCTTTAGACGTGCTGCGAGACGCGGAAGAAGTTTTTATATGCAACTCTTTAATGCCGCTGTTGCCGGTGAATGAAGCGGGGGAGTATCGCTTCAGTTCACGGCAATTGGCGGAATATTTATTACCACAGTGTTTACTTCCTGTGTATGAGTCATGATTTGGCGGTTGAATGAAGAAAAAACTGTTTGGACTTCTTGTTGTCTGCATTGTTGTTTTGTTAGTAGCACTATTTTGGAGCTATCAACAAGTGCAGAAGTTTGCCCGAACGCCTTTGGCAATTACTCAAGAAACTCTGTTTAAACTGCCTGCGGGCACCGGGCGCGTGGCGTTAGAAGGCCTGCTAGTAAGGGACAAGCTTATTGCGCATCCCCGCTATTTTCCGTGGCTACTGCAACTTGAGCCTGAGTTGGCTAATTTTAAAGCGGGTACATATCGCATTACACCCGGTATGACCGTGCGTGAGTTTCTTGAACTGCTTAAAAGCGGCAAAGAAGCACAGTTCACCGTACGCTTCATTGAAGGAACTCGTTTTCAAGATTGGATGCAGGTCTTAGCGGCTTCGCCAAACCTAAAACATGCGTTGGCGAATAAAGATGAAAGCCAGATCGCCAAAATCTTGGGCATACCTGAAGGTCGCCCAATCGAAGGCTGGCTTTATCCCGATACGTATCATTACACCGCAGGCAATAGCGATGAGATGATACTTAAGCGGGCGTATAATCGCATGAGCAAAGAAGTTGGCGAGATATGGCAAGATCGCGAGAAAAATCTGCCTTATAAGACACCTGAAGATCTGGTGACCATGGCGTCAATCATTGAAAAAGAAACTGGGGTTGGTGAAGAGCGCGGCAAAGTGGCATCGGTATTTATCAATCGCCTTCGTATTGGCATGCGTTTACAGACCGATCCTACGGTGATTTATGGTCTCGGCAAAAACTATAACGGTAATTTGACGCGGCGCGACTTACAGCAGCCAACCGCATACAATACCTACGTTATATCCGGTTTGCCGCCAACGCCGATTGCCATGCCGAGCCGAGCCTCGTTAGAGGCCGCAGCGCATCCGGATAAAACCTCTTATTTGTACTTTGTTGCAGATGGGAAAGGTGGACACGTATTTACCACTAATCTACAGAGCCATAATCAAGCCGTACGCAACTATTTGCAGGTGCTAAGGGAAAAGAATGAAAAGTAAGTTCATCGTGATTGAGGGTCTGGAAGGGGCCGGTAAGACGACTGCCCGCGATACCGTAGTAGATGAGCTTCGTCAGCAGGGTATTGAGGATATCGTTTTCACCCGTGAACCAGGTGGAACTCCGTTGGCTGAAAAGTTGCGTGATTTGGTTAAGCAAGGTGTTGAAAACGAAAAACTGACTGACAAAGCAGAAGTGTTGATGCTCTACGCTGCACGCGTTCAGTTGGTGGATAATGTGATCAAACCAGCGTTGGCTCGCGGAGCATGGGTGGTTGGCGATCGCCACGATCTCTCTTCTCAGGCATACCAAGGTGGCGGAAGAGGGATTGACTCCCGCCTGATGCAGTCGTTACGCGATACGGTACTTGGTGATTTCAAACCTGACTTAACGCTGTATCTGGATTTACCTCCGGCGATAGGTTTAGAACGAGCGCGTAGCCGTGGGGCATTAGATCGTATCGAACAAGAATCGTTGGCTTTTTTCGAGCGCACAAGAGCGCGTTATCTGGCATTAGCCGAACAGGATGACAGCATTATCACCGTTGATGCTTCGCAAACTTTACCTGAAGTGACGGCCTCTATTCGCACTGCGCTTCAGACGTGGTTTAAGGATCAGGAGCAACACGCGTGAATTGGTATCCTTGGCTGACCGCACCTTACCGTCAACTGGTTGCTCAGCACCAGAGTGGGCGAGGGCACCATGCTTTGCTGGTGCACGCGATTGCGGGCTGCGGTGATGATTCCCTGATGTATGCATTAGGGCGCTGGCTGATGTGTCAGCGGCCAAACGGTGACAAAAGCTGTGGTGAGTGCCATAGCTGTCGCTTGATGCTGGCGGGTAACCATCCTGACTGGTACGACTTACAGCCGGAAAAAGGAAAAACGAGCCTCGGCATTGAGCCTGTTCGCCAGATTATCGAGCATCTTTATGGTCATGCCCAACAGGGCGGCGCCAAGGTTGTTTTGTTGCCGCGGGCTGAAACGCTGACGGAAGCGGCAGCCAATGCGTTGTTGAAAACGCTTGAAGAGCCACCTGAGAAGACCTATTTCCTATTGGGGACGCGTGAACCGGCCAATTTGCTAGCCACATTGCGTAGCCGCTGTTTTTACATGCATCTTGCTGTGCCTGACGAATCATTAAGCTTACGTTGGCTGCAAAGCCAACAGCCGGGTGATGAGTTGGCTATGTGTACCGCATTACGCTTGAACGGTGGTGCGCCGGTGGCAGCCATGAGTTTGCTTGAGCCAAATAGCTGGAAACAGCGTCTTCAGCTGTGTCAGGGTTTGCAGCAGGCGATCCCTCAACGCCAGTGGATGCAGTTATTACAACTGTTAAACCACGATAATGTGCATGATCGACTAACATGGTTATGTGCGTTGCTGCTCGATGCGATGAAGCTGCAACAGGGCGCCACGACGGCCATTGCAAACTTGGATCAACAGCCGTTGGTTTATCAATTGGCGTCGACTCAGGCAACGACGATTTTGCAGCAACAGCTAGAACAATGGATTTTCTGCCGTCATCAGCTTCTCACTACCACCGGGCTCAATCGCGAGCTAATGCTCACTCGTCAGCTTTGCCTGTGGAGTGACTCCTTTCCTCCTAACGCGTAACCATACCTTCGGGTGATATACGCGTTCCGTTATTAATATCAGGTCAAAATTTATGTACTTAGTTGACTCCCATTGCCATTTAGATGGTCTGGATTATGAAAATCTGCACAAAAGTGTCGATAGCGTTTTAGCTGATGCCAAAGCGCGCGATGTCGGTTTTGTTCTGGCGGTGGCGACGACACTGCCAGGCTATCGCGCGATGCGTGAACAAATCGGACAGCGCGAGAACGTAGCCTTTTCCTGTGGCGTTCATCCGCTAAATCTTGAGGGTGGCTATGATTATGATGAGCTACGCCAGTTAGCGAACGTCCCAGAAGTGGTTGCGATGGGGGAGACCGGTCTCGATTATTTCTATCAGAAAGACAATATTCCCTTGCAGCAGGAGTCTTTCCGTCAGCATATTCGCATAGGCCGCGAGCTGCATAAGCCCGTGATCGTGCATACCCGTGATGCGCGGCAGGATACGTTAGATATTTTGCGTGAAGAGCAGGTGAGTGAATGCGGCGGCGTATTGCACTGCTTTACGGAAGATCAGGAAACAGCGCGTCAACTGCTCGATATGGGCTTTTATATTTCATTTTCTGGCATCGTGACTTTCCGCAATGCGGATGCGCTACGTGAAGTTGCCCGCTATGTTCCTGTCGATCGCATGCTGGTGGAAACCGACTCGCCTTATCTTGCTCCCGTGCCTCACCGTGGTAAAGAGAACCAACCTGCCTATGTACGCGATGTTGCTGAGTATCTTGCGGTATTGAAGGGGATGACCCCTGATGCCTTAGCTCAGCAAACGACAGACAATTTCAGCCGTTTATTTGGTGTGACATTGCCGATACATGGGTAATGGCTATTTATTTTATTGCTCGTAATTAATCGTTCAAGCAGGTATCTTGCTGTTCGAAAATGTTTACATGGCTGTTTTATGAAACCATTTTGGTGATTTTTTTAACATTTTTTTGTCATAAATGTTATTTGGATCTCTGTAATTATGGAAACGTGACAGCCATCAAACATATTGCAGGCTATTTATTTTACCCTGCGTAAAAATTAAAGGAGTGCTAAGACACTTCTAGGCGTTCAGGTTCTCTTCCTGTTCGCGGCGTGACTCTCGGGCATACGAGGGCAGGCTAATAAAAGAGCACTATTTATTCAGGAGCACTCTCAACTATGTTCAAAAACGCATTCGCAAACCTGCAGAAAGTAGGTAAGTCGCTAATGCTGCCAGTTTCCGTATTGCCCATCGCAGGTATTCTGCTGGGTGTCGGTTCTGCCAACTTTAGCTGGTTACCTGCGGTAGTTTCTCATGTGATGGCTGAAGCCGGTGGCTCAGTTTTCGCAAACATGCCGCTAATTTTTGCCATTGGTGTTGCGCTCGGCTTTACTAACAATGACGGCGTATCTGCGCTGGCAGCGGTGGTCGCTTACGGCATTATGGTGAAAACCATGGCTGTTGTCGCGCCTCTGGTCCTGCACATGCCTGCCGAAGAGATCGTCGCGAAGCACTTAGCCGATACCGGTGTGCTGGGTGGGATCATCGCGGGTTCTATTGCGGCCTACATGTTCAACCGTTTCTACCGCATTAAACTCCCTGAATATCTGGGTTTCTTTGCCGGTAAACGTTTTGTTCCGATCATTTCTGGTCTGGCTGCCATTTTCTTGGGCATTGTGCTGTCCTTTATTTGGCCTCCGGTCGGAACCGCGATCCAAACCTTCTCGCAGTGGGCGGCTTATCAAAACCCTGTTGTTGCCTTTGGCATCTACGGTTTGGTTGAGCGTTCTCTGGTACCATTTGGTCTGCACCATATTTGGAACGTACCTTTCCAAATGCAGATCGGTGAGTTCACCAATGCGGCAGGGCAGGTATTCCACGGTGACATCCCTCGCTATATGGCAGGCGATCCAACCGCAGGTAAACTGTCGGGTGGCTTCTTGTTTAAAATGTACGGTCTGCCTGCGGCAGCGATTGCTATTTGGCATTCTGCTAAACCAGAAAATCGTGCCAAAGTCGGTGGGATTATGATCTCTGCTGCGTTGACCTCGTTCTTAACGGGTATCACCGAGCCGATTGAATTCTCCTTCATGTTCGTAGCGCCAATTTTGTATGCGATTCACGCGATTCTGGCGGGTCTGGCTTTCCCAATTTGTATTCTGTTGGGCATGCGTGATGGGACAAGTTTCTCACATGGTCTGATCGACTTTATCGTTCTGAGTGGAAATAGCAGCAAAATCTGGCTGTTCCCGATTGTGGGGATCATCTACGGTCTGGTGTATTACACGATTTTCCGTGTGCTGATTACCAAATTGAACCTGAAAACGCCAGGTCGTGAAGATTCATCTTCCGAACAAAGCGCGCAAAGCAATGACGGTATGTCTGCTGCGCTGGTAGCTGCATTCGGTGGTAAAGACAACATCACAAACCTTGATGCGTGTATCACTCGTCTGCGTGTGAGCGTGGCCGATGTAGCTAAAGTGGATCAGGCTGGCCTGAAGAAACTGGGGGCTGCGGGTGTGGTTGTTGCGGGTTCTGGCGTTCAGGCTATCTTCGGTACAAAATCCGATAACCTGAAAACCGATATGGATGAGTACATCCGTAGTCACTAATCCTGCTATACCGCTAAGCGCGTATGAAAAAAGGAGGCCATTGGCCTCCTTTTTTGTATCTGTAGCGATATCAGCAACACATCACATAGATTTATTTTAATCGAGCAAGTGACCCATCTTTGCGGCTTTGGTCGACAGATAGCGTTCATTCTTAGGGTTACGACCCACGATTAACGGTACGCGTTCGGTAATGTTGATACCAGCCTCAGTCAGAATTTCTACTTTCTTTGGATTGTTCGTCAGCAAACGCACTTGGTCTACGCCCAACAGTTTGAACATATCTGCGCAGAGGGTGAAATCTCGTTCGTCAGCGGCAAAACCTAGCTGGTGGTTAGCTTCAACCGTATCCGCGCCTTTATCTTGTAAGGCGTAAGCCCGAATTTTGTTGAGCAGACCGATATTGCGGCCCTCTTGACGATGGTAAAGCAAGATCCCTCGACCTTCTTCAGCGATGTGCTCAAGCGCCGCTTCTAGCTGAAAACCACAGTCGCAGCGTAGGCTGAATAGGGCATCGCCGGTTAAACACTCGGAGTGCACGCGTGAAAGCACGGGCGTTGAGCCAGACACATCACCATAAACTAATGCCAGATGGTCATGACCGGTGGCAATTTCTTCAAAGCCGACCATCAAAAAATCACCCCAAGGTGTCGGCAGTTTTGCTTCAGCCACTCGTTTAAGCTGCATGTTGATCTCCACAACTACATCTTTTAGATACTGTCCATAACGGACATCGGTTATTGTGCGCCGCCGATGCAGGTGAGTGCAGGCACAACCGAAGTAAATCCGGTAAAACCGAATCGTTAATAGGGTTCCTATTTTGCCACAAGTCGCGGCGATACAGCAGTTTTCGCTGTAGGACACGTATTATTTGTTTCAACCGGTCAATAAAACACCGCTCGGCAATTCCTGATAGGCTTCATTGATATGGTGTTGCTACACTGAATAATCAATAGAAAGAAAGGATTAATTGATGTTACAGATTGCAAAACGTACTACTTTGGGCCTGATTGTGCTGCTGGCGATGCCGGTGAGCGTTTGGCTTTGCGGCTGGAAATGGCAGCCTGATGGCTCAGACAATGTGCTCAAAGCCCTCTTTGCAATGACTGAAACAGTGACAGCGCCGTGGGGCATCCTTACGTGTTTGATCCTTGGCTGTTGGTTTTTATGGTGTTTACGCTTTCGGATCAAAGCAACGATAATCCTATTTATTATACTGATGGCAACGGTGCTGGTGGGGCAGACGATTAAATCGACGATAAAAGGCTGGGTGCAAGAACCGCGGCCTTTTGTTTTATGGCTCGAAAGCGAACATAGCGTTGATGCTCAGGCGTTTTATGCGCTCAAACGTGCAGAGCGTAGCACTCTTGTCACAGAACAATTGCTGCATGAAACACGAATTCCACAGTGGCTGAAAAGTCATTGGGCGTTTGAAACGGGTTTTGCATTTCCTTCAGGGCACACAATGTTTGCTGCAACGTGGGCACTGCTTGCGTTTGGCCTGCTATTGCCACGTCGCCATTATGTTTCAACGGCGCTAATCACCCTCTGGGCAATAGGCGTGATGGGAAGCCGTTTGGTGTTAGGAATGCACTGGCCCGTGGATTTAATTGTCGCAAGCGGGATAAGCTGGGCGCTTGTCACGCTTTCTTGCGTGTTGGTACAGCGATGGTGCGGTTCTCTTGGCATCAGCGTGCCTGAATCTCAGGAAATCCGCGCGCGCACAGAAGAGTAAGTCTGAAGAACGCTTGAAGTTTTAGGCATTTGGCCCCATATGATCCTAATATTTATCTATTCTTCCGTGTGGTACTTGGGGATCTCATTGGAGAATGGCATGATGTTGTTAGGGTGAGCACGCTGTTAAAACAGGGTTTTAGTGCTACGTGGGGTTTCCCTACAATATAACTAAATGATAATTTAACCATTCGGGTGCTGTTTTCTTTGGCATAATTCATCCGGTTAACCTGATTTACAGGAAGAAATGTGAAATATCTGCTGATTTTTTTGGTCGTTTTAGCCATCTTTGTGCTTTCTGTCACATTGGGTGCGCATAACGATCAGGTTGTTGCGTTCAACTACTTAATTGCTCAGGGCGAATATCGCCTGTCGACGTTGCTTGCCACATTGTTTGCAGCCGGATTCATTTTGGGTTGGGTTATCTGCGGTCTGTTTTATGTCCGAGTGCGCTTAGGTTTAGTGCGCGCTGAACGGAAAATCCGCCGACTGGAACAGCAGGCTGCGCCGACTGAGCCAGAAAACCTCGCGCCTTCTGCGACACCGAAGGAATAGAGACTATGTTAGAGCTGCTGTTTCTGCTTCTTCCCGTTGCTGCCGCCTATGGTTGGTATATGGGACGCAGAAGTGCTCAGCAGGATAAGCAACAGGAAGCGAGCCGTCTTTCACGTGAATACGTGGCTGGGGTGAACTTTCTGCTTTCTAACCAGCAGGACAAAGCGGTCGACCTGTTCCTTGATATGCTAAAAGAGGACAGCAATACGGTCGAAGCGCATCTTACGTTAGGCAACTTATTCCGCTCGCGTGGCGAAGTCGACCGCGCTATCCGTATCCATCAGTCTTTGATGGAGAGTGCTTCTCTGACTTTTGATCAGCGGCTGCTGGCCGTGCAGCAGCTTGGCCGTGACTATATGGCCGCCGGTTTGTACGATCGCGCGGAGGAAATGTTTAATCAGCTTATTGATGAGCAGGATTTTAAAGTTTCAGCGCTGCAACAGCTGTTGATCATCCATCAAGCGACCAGCGATTGGCAAAAAGCCATCGATGTTGCTGAGAAATTAGTGAAACTGGGTAAAGATCAGCAACGCACTGAAATTGCGCATTTCTACTGTGAATTGTCATTGCAGGCAATGGGCAGCGATGATTTAGATCGAGCTATGGCGCTGTTAAAAAAAGCGGCCTCTGCGGATAAAAATTGCGCTCGCGTGTCGGTGATGTTTGGCCGTATTTATATTGCCAAAAATGAGCCGGCTAAGGCGGTTGAGGCGTTGTCTCAGGTATTAGAGCAAGACAAAGAGCTGGTCAGCGAAGTCTTGCCAATGATGCAAGAGTGTTACCAGCAGCTGAATCAGCCGGATCAATGGGTTTCATTTTTACGCCGTTGCGTAGAAGAGAATACCGGCGCAACCGCAGAGCTGATGCTGGCCGAAGTCTTGGAACAAAACGAAGGTATCGAGGTTGCTCATGTATATGTGGGTCGCCAAATACAACGTCATCCAACGATGCGAACCTTCCATCGGTTGATGGATTACCATCTGGCAGAAGCCGAAGACGGTAGGGCGAAAGAAAGCTTGCAGCTACTGCGTGATATGGTGGGTGAACAAATTCGCACTAAGCCGCGCTACCGTTGCATGAAATGCGGTTTTACAGCACACACCATGTATTGGCACTGCCCATCGTGTCGTGCGTGGTCAACCATTAAGCCGATTCGTGGGCTTGATGGTCAGTAATTCTTTTCCGTTCATATCTCTCTGCGCTAGGCACATTGTCTAACGCTGTGTACAATGCCCTCCCTGATAAAGGCCTTATTTCATTTACCGCCAGCTTCAGGGAGTCGCAATGTCCATTTCTACGCCATCTCAGGCAAACGCTATTACGTCACCGATCCTAGTCGCTCTCGATTATGCCGATAAAAATGCTGCTTTAGCGTTTGTCGATAATATCGATCCGCGTGACTGTCGCCTTAAAGTCGGCAAGGAAATGTTTACCCTGTTTGGCCCGCAGTTTGTGCGTGAATTACAGCAGCGTCAGTTTGAAATTTTCCTCGATTTGAAATTCCACGATATTCCAAATACGGCCGCCCATGCCGTGGCGGCAGCGGCAGATCTCGGGGTTTGGATGGTCAACGTGCATGCCAGCGGTGGAGCGCGCATGATGACAGCGGCCAGTGAGGCGCTGCTACCGTTTGGAAAAGATGCGCCGCTGCTGATTGCAGTGACGGTGCTAACCAGCATGGAAGCAGAAGATTTGCGTGGTATTGGCATTGAACAATCACCGGCCGATTATGCCGAGCGTCTGGCACTGCTGACGAAAGAGTGTGGCCTAAACGGCGTGGTTTGCTCAGCACATGAAGCAACTCGCTTGAAAGCGAGCTGCGGGCAGGCGTTTAAACTGGTCACGCCGGGCATTAGACCAGCAGGAAGTTCAGCTGGCGATCAGCGTAGGATTATGACTCCGGTTGAAGCCGCTAAAGCTGGTGTGGACTATATGGTTATTGGGCGTCCGATCACCCAATCTCCAGAGCCCGCAGAAACATTGCGCGAAATATTGAAATCTTTAGCTTAAGCAGGACAGAGTCCAATCATGCAAGACAAGAACAGCAGACTGGTTTATTCAACTGAAACCGGGCGAATTGATGAAGAGAAAGCCGTTGTCGTGCGCCCAAAAGGCGACGGCATCGTGCGTATCCAGCGCCAGACCAGCGGTCGTAAAGGCAAAGGTGTTTGCCTGATTAGCGGTTTGGATCTTGACGATACAGCCTTGCAGACCCTAGCGGCAGAGCTGAAAAAGAAGTGCGGTTGTGGTGGTGCAGTGAAAGACGGCGTGATTGAAATTCAAGGTGACAAGAGGGATTTGCTCAAGCAACTGCTTGAGGCCAAAGGTCACAAGGTAAAGTTGGCCGGTGGCTGATTAGCCGTTTTGTTCTTTGAATAAAAAATGGGCTGATATAAAAATCAGCCCACAGCTAAATCATAGAAATCGTATTATTTGCCAACCTGATGGCCGATGATCCCACCAACAGCGGCACCACCCACGGTACCTAACGCGCTGCCATCGGTAAGAACGGCGCCACCTAAGGCCCCTGCACCAGCACCAATCGCGGTGTTACGGTCGCGTTTAGACCAGTTTGAACAAGCACTTAGAGAGGCAACCAGCGTCACTGCCAGTGCTGCCGCTGCAAAACGTTTCATTGTGGTATTCATCACTTACTCCTTTTAAGCTTCTGACGATTATATTTCCATATAAGTATAGGACATGCTTCGTGCAGAAAATTAGCTGTTGGTTATTGGTAATCCAGAATGTAATGCTTAGTATTGGCTGTATCAGTGAAATATAATTCTGCTGACTGCCGTGATATCTATGTGGCTTAGTATATTTATTTGCTAAATTCAAAATAGGTAAATATTCTTATTTTGAATTATTCCTATGAACGAATAGTGCTATCGATGCGGTTGCGCATGCTCTCAATTCCTCTTATTTAGCCAATTCCCCAGTGATTTGTAGCCAGTTTTCCCATACCCGCGATGAGCCATGTTCTGGACAATAGGCTATCAACGTGGGGAGAGAAGCTATGCTCGAAGAACTGAAACAACAGGTACTGGCCGCAAATTTGGCGCTGCCCAAACATGGGTTGGTCACGTTTACCTGGGGAAACGTCAGCGGTATCGATCGTGCTACGGGGCTGATGGTGATTAAGCCTTCTGGTGTCGAATACGCAGGAATGAACGCAGAAGATATGGTGGTAGTCGATGTAATCTCAGGCGCGGTAGTTGAGGGAAAGTGGAAGCCATCTTCGGATACTGAAACCCACCGTGGTCTGTATTTAGCTTTTCAGAATATTGGCGGAATTGTGCATACGCACTCACGCCATGCAACGATTTGGTCTCAGGCGGGGCGGGACATCCCTGCGTGGGGCACAACCCATGCTGATTACTATTACGGAAACATTCCCTGTACGCGGCTAATGACGCCTGAAGAGATTCAGCATAGTTATGAATGGGAAACAGGGCAGGTGATTATTAAGACGTTCCAAGAGCGTCATATTGATGCTGAACAGATGCCAGCGGTTTTGGTACATTCTCATGGGCCATTTGCTTGGGGCAAAGATCCCATTGATGCGGTGCATAACGCCGTTGTGCTTGAGGAGGTTGCCTATATGGGGATTTTCTCACAGCAGCTAAGCCCTCAGTTACCGGATATGCAGCAAACGTTGCTGGATAAACACTATTTACGTAAGCATGGCGAAAATGCCTATTACGGGCAGTAGCTATTTCTGATTTTGATCCCACATCCCCCTTCAAAATGAGCGCTTTGGCGCTCTTTTAATCTCCGATTCTTCGCGTTAATTAACTGATTTCATGACTGAATAATAACATTAATGAAATTGTTTTTACCCCTACATCTGTTGCATTCCTGTTATTTCTTCTCATGGTGATTGTTCTGACGCTAATTAAAATTGCGATATAGATCACACAAGAAAGTTTTGTGCGCTGGCTCACATTGCAAGTTTATGTAAAGGGGCTGACAATGTTACCGATAACAATTACCGGTAACATCGACGTGGGGTTTGCATGCCAGCGTCAACAAAACACTAAATGTCTGGAGCCAGTCAATGAAAAACACACAAAAGCCCCATTACGTGTATGTGGTTATGGGCGTATCGGGCAGCGGAAAATCGGCCGTTGCGAGTGCGGTGTCCCAAAAATTATCGTGTGGCTTTTTAGATGGCGATTTTTTGCACCCACGCAGCAACATTAACAAAATGTCAGAAGGGCATGCGTTGAACGACGAAGATCGTGCTCCTTGGCTGAGTGCGTTGAACGATGCAGCATTTGCCATGCAACGCACTAACGATGTTTCAATCATCGTGTGCTCCGCACTGAAAAAACGCTACCGCGACCGTTTACGTGAAGGTAATGGAAATCTCTCTTTTGTGTATATGGATGGCGATTTTGATCTTATCGAATCCCGTATGAAAGCACGTAAAGGGCATTTCTTTAAACCTCAGATGTTGGTTTCCCAATTTGAGGCGCTGGAAGTGCCTGATTCAGACGAACAGGATGTTTGTGCCATTGATATCAATCAACCGCTCGACGCCGTCATTGCTGACACGTTGAAACACATCCAACAACGTTCTAATCAGGGATAATTCTGTGGATACCATGACTCTTGTCGGCACCGCTGTCGGCTCTGTACTGCTTCTCCTTTTTTTAGTGATGAAAGCGCGTTTGCATGCTTTTGTCGCGCTGATGCTGGTGTCGATTGGCGCAGGTATTTTTTCTGGCATGCCGCTGAGCAAAATTACTCAGGCTATGCAGGATGGTATGGGCGGCACACTCGGCTTCCTGACTATCGTTGTTGCTCTTGGTGCGATGTTTGGCAAAATCCTGCATGAAACTGGGGCGTTAGACCAGATTGCAGCCCATTTGCTGAAAAGCTTTGGTGAGAAACGCGCCCATTACGCTCTGGGTATTGCCGGTTTGGTGTGTGCGTTGCCGCTATTCTTTGACGTGGCGATTGTGCTGTTGATTGGTGTGGTTTTTGCCGTAGCGCGTCGTACTAACGGCAACGTGGTAAAAATGGCGATCCCGCTGTTCGCCGGTGTTGCGAGCGCGGCGGCATTCTTACTGCCAGGACCGGTACCGATGCTGTTAGCTGCACAGATGAATGCAGATTTTGGCTGGATGATTGCGATTGGTCTGGTGGCTGCGATTCTGGGGATGCTGTTGGCGGGCCCGCTGTTTGGTAACTTCATCAGCAAACGTGTTAGCTGGCCAATGCCAGAAGAAGAGAGCGCCCCGGTATTAGATAAATCAAACATGCCGTCATTTGGCCTGAGCTTGGCGTTGGTGCTTTGCCCTCTGGTGCTGGTGGGGATGAAAACCATTGGTGCCCGCTTCGTGACACCAAATACAAATTTATATGACTGGTTAGAGTTTATCGGTCATCCATTTACCGCGATCCTGATCGCCTGTCTGGTGGTTATCTACGGCTTGGCAAAACCACGTGGTATGAGCAAAGAGCAGATCATGTCTATTTGTTCTGCGGCGATTCAACCAGCGGGTATTATCCTGCTGATGACCGGTGCGGGCGGTGTGTTTAAACAAATTCTGGTCGATTCAGGCGTTGGCCCTGCGCTGGGTGATGCATTGATTGGTGCCGGTTTACCGATTGCCGTTGCGTGTTTTGTATTGTCGGCCGCAGTACGTGTGATCCAAGGTTCTGCAACCGTGGCGTGCTTAACGACGGTAGGCTTAGTTTTACCTGTTACCACTCAGCTTGGTCTGAACGGTGGTCAACTCGCGGCGCTGGCTATCTGTATTGCAGGTGGTTCGATTGTACTGAGCCACGTGAACGATGCGGGCTTCTGGCTGTTCGGTAAATTTACCGGCGCTAACGAACTGCAAACGTTGAAAACGTGGACTGTAATGGAAACTATTCTGGGCACCGTGGGTGGCGTCGTCGGAATGATTGCATTCACGTTGTTCTAAGCGTGATGTAATGAAAAAGCCCACGGGAGTGATTCCGTGGTTTTTTTTGTCTCTATTTAACCTAACAATGTTCAATATCCATTCTGAATTCAACGAAAAATTAACAAAATAGTGGCTGCTGAATGTGAGCTTCGGTATCCTGCTCACCTCACTTAATTATGTGATTCAAATCACGCTTTCTTGCGCATTCAGCGTCAGGAATTTTTCAGATATTAGAGGTAGCTATGTCTACATCAACGCCGTCAGCGGCACCATCACCTATTGCTCATCGACGCGGGGCAGAACTCGCGCTCGCTGTCGGTGGTTTTGGTATTGGTACCGGCGAGTTTGCCATTATGGGCTTGCTGCCGAATGTCGCAAAGGATTTGGCGATCTCTATTCCGCAGGCCGGGCATGTGATCAGTATTTATGCGCTGGGCGTGGTGATCGGAGCACCGGTGATTGCGACTTTAGCCGCGCGACTTTCTCGCCGCACTTTACTGCTGCTTTTGATGGTGCTGTTTGCGGTTGGCAATATTGCCAGCGCATTGAGTTCTAGCTATGGGAATCTGATGGTGTTTCGCTTTATCAGTGGATTACCTCACGGGGCTTATTTTGGTGTGGCATCGCTGGTGGCCGCATCGATGGCGGGCGTTGGACAACGCGCGAAAGCGGTGGGACGCGTGATGCTAGGCCTAACGTTGGCCACGCTGTTAGGCTCACCTTTGGCAACGTGGATTGGTCAGTTGATGGGCTGGCGTGCGGCGTTTGTGATGGTGGGCGTGATTGGGGCGCTAACGGCGTTGCTCGTCATGTTATGGCTGCCAAAAGATAAGGTTGAGGAAGGTGCAAGCCCGCTGCGTGAGTTGGGAGCGCTAAAACGTAAGCAGGTTTGGCTCACGCTCGGTATCGCTGCGGTAGGCTCTGGTGGCCTATTTGCTGTGTTTAGCTACATTGCACCCACGCTTATTCATCAAACGGGGATGTCACCGTCGAGCGTGCCTTTGGTGCTGATTGTGTTTGGCGTGGGTATGATTTTAGGGAATATCTTTGGCTCTCGTTTGGCAGACCGTTCCTTGATGGGCACGATTGTTGGTGTATTAATTTGGAACGTGGTTATTCTTACGACGTTCTATTTGGTGGCGGATATTGCATGGGCTACCGTATTGGTCGTGCTGCTCACTGGGGGCAGTTTTGCTCTGGTTCCTGCCTTACAAACCCGCCTGATGGACGTTGCTGAAGATGCACAAACCTTGGCGGCTGCTTTAAATCATTCTGCTTTCAATATCGCAAATGCGCTGGGTGCGTGGCTTGGTGGTGTAAGCATTGCTGCAGGTTTGGGCTGGTCATCTACCGGCTGGGTTGGCGCAGGTTTGGCGGCTGGAGGGATATTGCTGTTCTTGTGGTCATACTACTCAGATCCGGATATTAAACCTAAAAAATCTCGTCGTAATAAAAGCATTCGCAGTATCGAACTTTAACATTATTTGATGTTCGCTCGACGCTAACTGAGTGGAATAGGGTGGCAAGTCTCTGATTTTGAGCCAGACTTAGATTATATCGTCCTGCCGCAACTTGGCAGAACCACGATCACACATTATGTTTATCGCAGTATCAATGGTGCTACGAGCTGAACAACACCAAGGAGTGCTGATGAAGATCCGAGAACTCGTTTATCTTTTTGATCCGCTTTGTGGCTGGTGCTACGGTGCTTCACCGAAAATTAGCCAACTGGTTAAGGATAGCGATTTTAACGTAACATTTCGTCCCACTGGGCTTTTTGCCCGTGAAGGCGCACGTGATATGACGCCGGAGTTTGTCCAATATGCTTGGCAAAATGACATGCGTATTGAATCATCGACAGGGCAAATATTCAGCGAAGCGTATCGAGAAAACGTATTACATCAGGGCGGCGTGTTTGATTCCTTTGCCTCTACGTTAGCGGTGATTGCTGCCAATACCCTTGAGCCAGAGCGCGCGGGTGATGTGCTTAAAACGTTGCAAAAAGCACGGTATGTTGACGGGCTTGATAACACTAGCAGTAAAAGCGTGGTTGAGATTCTGGAGCGGGAAGGCTTTGAGAGCGAAGCATTAGCGGTAGCTCGCCCCACCGAAGAGCTATTGCGTCATTACGAACATAGCCTGCGTGAAACGCAAACATTGTTAGATAGACACAATATTAACGGAGTTCCTGCATTGATCGTCGTAGGAGAGCAGGGCCAGCGGCTAATACCGGCAGCAAAACTCTTCGCACCCTACGCGGAGTTAAAAGCGGAGCTGCTGCGTTACGAAGGTTTCTAAAAGATATGCTGTCCTGTAAGGCCGTTGCAACGATGCCTTACAGGACAATTTGCGGAATTTATTGAGCGGGCGTTTGACGTTTTTTACGAACCACCACCACGATCGTCCCCACCAGACCACTCACTAGCAGCACAATCGGTAAAATCATTAAGCAGGTCATCACCTGATCTTCATGGCGCTTAACAAACGGAATATAGCTGATGGCTAATCCCACGCCGGTGACAGAGCAAACCCATAATAGCGCACTGAGCCAGTTGAACACTTGGAATCGCGCATTCTTTAAGCCAGAAATACCTGCAATGGTAGGCAAAATGGTACGCACGAATGCTAAAAATCGGCCCACCAGTAGAGCGACTAATCCGTGTTTATGGAACATATGGTAAGCACGCTGGTGATAATGTGCCGGAAGTTGTACTAGCCAACCTTGCACCAATTTAGTATCGCCCAGCCAACGACCTTGGATATAGCTCATCCAACACCCGAGACTCGAAGCGATGACTAACACACTCAGAGTGGGGAAAAAAGGTAGCACGCCTTTGGCGATTAATGCACCAGCCAGTAACAGTAGGCTGTCGCCGGGTAAAAATGCGGCAGGAAGAAGCCCATTTTCCAGTAGCAGCGTAGTGAACAAAATACCGTAAATCGCCCAAATCATTTTGGGATCGCTTAGCACACTGAAATCTTGTTCCCACAGTGCGTGTAGGATCTCTTTGATTACTTCCATTACTCTACCTTAATAACTGCGTATGCTATCCGCTCTAAAACACTCAGCCCAAGTCTATTTATTGTAAGCTAAATGGCATGAAGTTTCGGAGATACCGCACATCAATTTATCGCTTATTGATGTTCACACTGACAAAGAGATTCTTTTTTTAAAATACAGCTTAGGAATGCTCAGCCCTAATGCTGGCGTATTTTACCATGTTTTTAGTATGACAAATGTAAATCTAAGGAAATAGGATGTCGGGATGTGATTGCGATCGTGGTCGCAGATACAGCAAGGCACCCTGAAAGGGTGCCTTGGAATATGAACTGATTGAGAAATGGTCGATATTAGATTTCGACGTTTTTCATCATGCGGCGTACTGGGTAAATCAGCAGTGCTAGCACCGCGGCGCAAATAACCAGTGCGATAGAGCAGCGCGCAAATAGGTCTGGCAGCATATCAAGCTGATCAGCTTTAACCTGACCGCCGATCAAGCCCGCAGCAAGGTTACCCAGAGAGCTCGCACAGAACCACAGCCCCATCACCTGACCGCGCATCCGATCGGGAGCCAGTAATGTCATGGTCGCTAGCCCGATTGGGCTTAGGCAAAGTTCACCCAGCGTTAATAGCAGAATACTTCCCACCAGCCAGAACGGCGATACAGATTGGCTAGTGGCCAGTACATCCTGGGCGGCCAAAATCATGATGCCAAAACCCGCGGCGGCAAAAAGAATACCGATCACAAATTTTACCATGCTGCTTGGTTGCATCTGACGGCGACCCAAAGCAGGCCATAACCAGCTGAACAGCGGCGCAAGGATGATGATAAACAGGGCGTTCAGTGACTGGAACCATACCGTTGGGATTTCAAAATCACCAAACTGGCGTTGGGTATAATCATTGGCAAACAGGTTGAATGAGGTCGGCTTCTGCTCAAATGCAGACCAGAAGAAGGCCGCGGAAACCAGCAAAATAAAGCAGACCAGCAAACGAACTCGCTCTTCTGATGCTAATCCAGCAAAGGCAAATAGGTAGACAAAGTACAGCGTTACGGAGGTGGCGATGACGTATACCATCACGCTGGCAATTAAGACTGGGTTAATTGGAATGACATCGTTTGCCAGCAGGCCAATCAAAACGATGGCAATCACGGCTAAGACAGAAATCCAGCGACCAACGTTTTTGCGTTCAACAACGGCATGGTTCCAACTAGATCCCAAACCGACTTCACGATCGTAGCGGCGCATGGAAGGAACAGCGAAGAAGCGGAAAATCAGCAACGCAACCAGCATGCCTAGGCCGCCAATACCGAAGCCCCAATGCCAGCCCTTTTCACCCACGAGTAAACCGGTTACCAGCGGCGCAATGAATGAACCGAGGTTTATCCCCATATAAAATAGTGAGAATCCGCCATCGCGGCGCGTGTCACCGTCTTTATAGAGGGTACCCACCATGACCGAAATACAGGTTTTAAATAAACCGGTTCCCAGAACGATAAGCAGCAGACCCACGAAGAATAGGGTATTGCCCCACAGCGCAGAAAGCGCGATGGCTAGGTGGCCCAACGCAATCAGAATCGAACCATACCAAACAGCACGACGCTGACCTAACCAGTTGTCGGCTAACCAGCCACCCGGCAGCGCGGCCAGATACATACTACCGGCGAAAATACCGACGATAGCCGAGGCTTGCTCACGTGGAATGCCCATTCCGCCTTCATAAACACTGGCGGCCATAAACAGGATAAGCAGTGGGCGGATCCCGTAAAAGGAGAAGCGTTCCCACATCTCGGTAAAGAACAATGACCCGAGTGGATAGGGATGACCGAGGAAAGTACGGCCTTGCTGTGTTTTATCAGAGGATTGCATGTTGTATTCCCATTAACTATACGCAAAGAACGAGAGCGTATGATTGATAACTTAAAAACTTAATATTTAACTCATTGTATTTATAGTATTTATTAATGAACTGTTTGGCTTTTGCCATGTTATTCGAGTATTCATTAATAATACGGGATTTGGAAACTAACATAGATTTATAGGCGTGGTCATCTTTTTATCATCAAAATCGTTGTTTTGTGAACAGTTATTTGGGCTTTTGTAACGGAAATGAGGTGTAAAGCAGGGTAAACATCGTTAATGGTACGGTTTTTCCGCTGTGAATCGCTATGACACGGGGCTTTTGACGACAAATGGTTTAAGAAGGGATGTTTTCAAAAGAGCTATTTGAAGGTTTCAAATAGCTCTTTTTGATAGAACAGATTAAGCGAGTGGTAAGGGGAGTAATTGCAGTATTAACGCAGAGCCTGATTACTGACGACAGAGTAACGTCCGCTGCCTAGCAACATGATGATGATGCCACCCATGAAATACAGCATTTCATTTTCCAGTCCCCAAGCACCGACGTCGGTCAGGGTGAAAAACTTGCCGGTACCCACCATCAGGGTGGCGACCAACAGGTTAACGGCGTAAATCAGGGCCGCAGGGCGGGTGAAAATGCCCAAAACCATCAGCACTGGCGTAACGATTTCGCCAATAAATACACCATAGGCGACAAACCCAGGCAGACCCTGTGCCTGTAGCATCTCAGAAATCCAGCCAACGCCGTGTTCAATTTTGGCAACGCCATGAAACAGCATCAATAGGCCAAAGGTGAGACGCAGCAATAGTTTTCCGCCGTCTGGGTGATCGGTTAAACGTGTGAAAGCCTGATTCAGCGAGGTGAGCATACTTACATCCTTTGTAGAGGTGGTGCCAACGAGCACCGGAAAAGTAAAATTTCTTGGCTAAACTGTATGGGTATTATCCGGCACTTTGCCCCCGCAAGTAACCGGATAACATTGATAAACAACATCAAAATAATTGAAATATTACCACTTCATTTCGCCGGTATTCACTTTCGCGCTTAAATTAAGGCTTTCACCATCTTTCAGGTTAGGGTAAGCCTTTTGCATAGCGTCGATCACACCCGCAGAGGTTTTATGAGTATCTAAAACCTGTTCAAACTTTTTCAGATAGTCACGGCTAAATACAATCGCGGCGTCACCTTTCGGAGGTGTTCCTAAATAATGTCCAGGAACCACCGTTTGAGGGTTTAACGCCTGCATGCGATCTAACGCTTTAATCCAGTTTTCACGCGAGGCCTTCGTTTGGGTATCGGCAGTCCAAATATGTTGATTGGCAGAAACTAATACTCCACCTACCACGGCTTTGAGTGAGGGGATCCAGACATAGGTACGGTCTGGCGAGGCACTATCGAGATCTTCAATAACCAGTTTCTGACCTTCAAGCGTGATTTCGTTGCCCTGAAGGACTTCTGGCGTAATGATTTTTGTCGGTGCCTGATCTTTCATCAATGGGCCCCAATACTGAAGCTTGGCGTTTTGAGTCGCTTTGATATGGTCAACGGTAGGTTGAGTGGCCACAATTTTAGCCTGCGGATAGGCCGCTGCTAGCGTTTGTAAGCCAAAGTAGAAGTCAGGATCGCCGTGGCTGATGTAAATTGTGGTCAGCGTTTTGCCACTCTTTTTGATCATGTCGATCAGCGCATTAGCGTCTTTTTTCTCAAATTGTGCATCAATTAGCACAGCTTCTTTATCGCCAACAATTAATTCAGAAGAGACTGGAAACAGGCTGGTCGCACCCGGGTTATAGGTTTGCAGCTCAAGCGCTTTAGCCTGTGCTGCAAAGGCGCTGGTGGAGAGAACTAATGACAAAATCAGAGGTTTAACCGCGATGGATGGTTGCATGAGACAGGCCTTTATTATTAATGTGAATTATTACTGTTTGGAAGTATATTCAGCAATTGTTGAAAGAAATAGGCCAGAATAGTAGACATACTGTTTACCAAATCGAGCAAATCGTAGGAGAGAACACATGGATCGACTCAGTGCGATGCGGGTTTTTGTTTGCGTCGTTGAGCAGGGGAGTTTGAGTCGCGCCGCAGAGAAGCTGAATCTTTCGCGAGCCATGGTTTCACGCTATTTGGCAGACTTAGAACAGTGGATTGGTGGCCGTCTGTTGCATCGAACTACGCGCAGCCAAAGCCTAACCAGCGCGGGCGAAGAAGTTCTTGTGCGCTGTAAAGCGTTGCTGCTGCTGAGTGAAGAGATTGAGCAGGTGGTTGATAATAGTCAGCAGCAACCGAGAGGCTTGTTACGTATCACGAGCAGTCAGTCGCTGATACAGGCCTTTCTCACCGATGCGGTGTGTGACTATCTCACCTTCAATCCTGTTGCTCAGATTGATATTTGCCGCCAAGAAAAAACGCTTAACCTAGTGGATGAACGTATCGATCTGGCAATCCGCATTACGAATCAGCTGGATCACAACCTGATTGCTCGCCGCTTGGGAACCTGTCATTCGGTATTGTGTGCGGCTCCTCGCTATTTCGAACACCATGCATTACCGCAAACAATTACGGATTTGAGTGAACATAACTGCCTGACGCATGAATACTACGCTCATCATCATTGGGGTTTTGTCTATCAAGGAGAATCCATCACGGTACCGATAAGCGGCAATTTAAGTGCTAACTGTGCAACGGTGTTAACGGCGGCAACGCTGCGTGGTTTTGGCATCAGCTTGTTGCCGCGTTATTTGGTTAATCAATTGCTTGAGGATGGGCAATTGATTGAGATCCTTGCTGAATATCAACCAGAAGATCTGGGGATTTATGGTGTTTACACGTCGCGTCAGTTTCTACCTGTATCCCTACGCGCGTTCCTCGATTTCTTGGTTGCTCGCTTTGCGTCGGACCCGCGTTTTGCCTGAGCCTCTTATTTGCTTAGAGGCCATGCTGTGCGCAATCATACCCAAAATAACTAAGGTAATACCAAGCAGAGATACGGGGGAAGGCAGCGCGGCACCGAGGAAAAACATCTCGCCTAGCAGCGTAAACAATACTTCGCCTGATTGTGTGGCCTCCACGGCGGCAAGCTGCGATGGGTCATTACGCACGCGGTTGGTTGCAGCAAAGAAAAGCAGTGTGCCAATAACGCCAGAAAACAGCGCCACTAACACGGATTGCTCGACCTGTGGTGCGGAAGGAAGACCAACACGTGACCAAGCCACTAACGAAATCACCAACCAAAATGGCAGGCTGGCGAGGGTCATGTTCAATACGCGTTGCAACGTATCCACATTATGGTGGCAAATATTCATCATCTTGCGGTTGCCAAGAGGATACAAAAATGCGGCGATGACCACGGGGATAAGCCCCGCCAGCGCCTGAAATAGGCTGATATGTTCAGCCTGTTGCCACAGCATCAGCGCGATACCAAGTAAGATCAGCAGTGACCAACGTAGTCCAAACCACGGAATTTTATGCTTAGGCTCACCGCTTGCGCCCAGCCAAGGCACCAGCAACGATCCTGCAATAATGGTAATTTGCCACGTCCCTGCCACTAACCAGCCGGGACCATAGGCGCTCGCCAGTGTGACAAGCGCATAAAACAGTCCAAAGCCCAGCGTGCTCCACAGCAAATATGGGCGGATATTCTGTCGCAGATGAGCAAGGCTTTGGCGTAATTGGCCGCGCAGGGCGACCAGTACCAATAGCATCGGTGCCATAAACCAAAATCGTAAACTGGCACTCCACATCCAGTCGCCGCCGCCGATTTCCATAGAACGATTGAAAATAAAAGTGAAGGCGAAGAAAAGGGATGAGATCACGCCGTAGACAATAGCCTGCATGGGTAAGTCCGAGTTTTTTATGTATCAGGATTGGTGAATGGCTTGTATTAGGATAAACTTTTCACCGCCTTGTGCGTTATAGCGCACGAAACAAGATTAGCACTGTGCGTTATAACGCACAACTCAAATGAGAATGAATCATGACCGATCTTGCTCTTCATATTGGGAAAACGTTGCGTGAACTGCGTCAACGGCGCGGATGGAGTCTAGATAAAACGGCGCAGGCTACGGGGGTGAGCAAGGCCATGCTTGGGCAAATAGAGCGTGGTGAATCGAGTCCGACCGTCGTCACCCTGTGGCGGATCTCCAGCGGGCTACAGGCTTCCTTCAGTGAATTTTTACCCCCGCAGCTGGTGGATGAAGAGCCTACGCTAAGTTTGCATCATGAAGATGAGGCGATTACCGCTCAAACCCAGCTTAGTTTTGATGCCCAGTTGGGCTATGAAGTGCTTCTGATCACCTTGCATGCGGGGTGTATTCACAACTCCTACGCGCACGAGCAAGGGGTTGTTGAAGACATTCTCATGATCGATGGCGAAATAGAAGTGCAGGTGAAAGGCGTATGGCAGGCGGTGACCACCAGCAAGCCGCTGCGCTTTGTGGCTGACCAAATACACAGTTATCGCAATACGAGCAATCAAGCCGCTAAATTCTACAATATCGTTCATTATCCCCAAACGCGTGAGGATGAATAAGTAACCAGCAACATTTATTTATCTTTTTGTTAGCTATTTTTTAAATAACCACACGGTCTGTCGGTGGATTATTCATCAATGAATATCCATAATCGCCGCCCTATGCGGTGCTGACTCGGGTGATATGCTCGATGTGCCTGTGAGAATCTGAATAACTAACATTGAGGAAATGAACACCATGCCAGTGTTGCATAACCAAATATCCAACCAAGAATTAAAAGCCAAGATGCTGGCCGAAACTGAGCCGCGCACTACGGTTTCATTCTACAAATACTGCCGAATCGAAGAACCGCAGCTCTTTCGTGACGCTCTCTACATTGCGTTCCGTGAGCTAGGCGTGTTTGGCCGTATTTACATCGCGCATGAAGGCATTAACGCACAGATTTCCGTTCCTGCAAGCCGCTACGATGCGATGCAAAGCGCGTTGTATCAGGCGCACCCTGATTTCGACGGGCTAAGAATGAACGTGGCGCTCGACGATGATGGAAAATCGTTCTGGGTGTTACGCATGAAAGTGCGCGAGCGAATTGTGGCCGATGGTATTGATGATCCCAGCTTTAATCCTGCCAACGTGGGTCAATATCTAAAAGCGGCTGAAGTGAACGCCATGTTAGATGACCCTGATGCGGTGTTTGTGGATATGCGCAATCACTATGAGTACGAAGTCGGGCACTTCACTGATGCGTTAGAAGTGCCTTCGGATACTTTCCGCGATCAGCTGCCGATGGCTGTGGATATGTTACAGCAGGATAAAGATAAGAAAATCGTGATGTATTGCACCGGTGGGATACGCTGTGAAAAAGCCAGCGCCTATATGCTGCATAACGGGTTTAACAACGTTTATCACGTTGAAGGTGGCATCATCGAATACACTCGCCGTGCGCGTGAGCAGGGATTACCGCTGAAGTTTATAGGTAAAAACTTTGTTTTTGACGAGCGCATGGGCGAACGTATCACCGACGATGTTATCTCCCAATGTCACCAGTGTGGGACACCATGCGATACGCACACCAACTGTTTGAACGACGGTTGTCATCTGCTATTTATTCAATGTCCGTCCTGCGCAGAGAAATACAGCGGTTGCTGTAGTTCTGAATGCCAGGAGGAGCGGGCATTGCCGGTTGATGAGCAGCGGGCTCGCCGTGCCGGACGTGAAAATGGCAATATGATTTTCAACAAGTCACGCAGCAAGCCGCTCCGCTTACGCCTTCCCGGCCGCGACGAATAATCCACATAAATGATCTATCCTAAGCTTTGCCGGCGGACGAAATACCCAGTTCCCGGCAGGCTTTGCCAATAATCTCTAATGCTAGCCGAATATGTCCCTGCGACAGCGCGCTAAAGCCAAACAGCATCAGCGTATCCTGATTTTCTGCGAGATAGGCATTCTCGGAACCATTACACATGCTACCCAAGGTATCGAAACGTACGCCTTCGCGCAGACAGCGTTCACGCAGTTGACTAACTGTGTGGGCCGATAGTGACGTTTTTAATGTGATGTGCAGGCCCGACGAGATGCCTAGCAGCGTGGCACTGGGGAATAGCGCCATTAATCCTTCACGTAGCAGTTTTTGGCGTGAGCCATATTCGATTTCCAGCTTGCGCAAATGGCGGTGATAACCCTGATCGTGCATAAAATCGGCGAGAAATTGCTGATACAGCCAACTAGCACCGTGATTCCACAGCGCTTTCAGATTAAGAATTGGCGCAACTAACCGCTCTGGACATACCATAAAGCCAATGCGCATGCCGGGCCCCAGCGTTTTCGAAAAACTGCTGAGATAAATAACGTTGTTCGCATTTTCCAATGATTTCAACGCCGGAAGCGGCTGTGTGCCGTAGAGAAACGTAGTGTCGTAATCATCTTCAATCACGTAGGCGTTTGAGCGCCGCGACCAGTCCAACAGCATTTTACGTCGTTCTAGCGGTAATGTTCCGCCCACAGGATACTGATGTGACGGTGTCACGTAGGCTAGCGCGCACTGCTGGTCTGGCAGACGTTGGGTTTGCAGCCCAAAATCATCAACCGGAATAGCGTGAATATGCGGGGTACAACTGCTGAACAAATTCCACGCGCCGGAATAGCAGGGTGACTCCACGGCAATATGCTCTTGCGGCGTTAGTAGCGTGCGCGCAATCAGGGCTAGACCTTCTTGGACGCCGTTGGTGATGATGATGTGCTCTGCATCGGTATGAATGCCGCGTGCATTAGCCAAATATTTGACCAACTCTTGTCGCAGCGACATCAGACCTGCCGGTGGGTGATAACGCGTCATCAACAGATGTTTACTGCGCGAGGCTTTGTTATTCCAACTGCGCCAGCGCTGCCAAGGAAATGAAGACTCATCCGGATTACCCAGACTGAAAAACATAGGGCTATCTACGTCAACGTAGGTGTCTGGAGCCTGAGTCTGCAAAACGCTGGGCGGGTGGTCTAAATCACTTTGCGGCGTTTTAGACTCGGGGAGCTCTACGCGTGATGAGAGGATGACATTGTATCCCACGCCTGGACGGCTGGCGATAAAGCCTTCCAGAACCAGTTTTTCATAAACGGCGGTAATCGTATTGCGGGAAACCTGTAGCTTTTCTCCGAGCTCACGAATGGAAGGCAGGCGTTCGCCGTTCGTTAACACTCCGTTGTGCAGCGCCGTATGGATTTGCTGATAAATCTGTTTTTGCAGCGACAGAGAGTCGTGGCGATCGAGGTTAAACGACAGCATTCGGGATCCGGATCAAAGAGAATAAAACGCCAGTATACGTGATTCTAGCCAGTGGGATGGAGTATCCATCAATATGTTGACGTAAAATATATTACAATCAATTATTTAATTACCACTACCAATGACCTTATTCATATTGATATTCTGAATTTAGTGGGTGGGTGGTTATCAAAAAAATCCTGCGATAATCTATAGAGAGTTACCGTATCTGGCTAGAGACAGCATCTGAACAATGATGGGTGAGCAAGGGCTTGGATAGGCAACATGCGAACAGCTGGATCGGAACGTACCGATCAGGATATATGACAACAAGGAATCACCATGTCTCGAACCGTATTGAGCGCGCAGGGTATTCGAATTGCAATTATGGCTGCGGCTCTGGTTATTGTCTTGGCCGGTGTAAGAGCCGCGTCCGATATCATTGTGCCGTTTTTGCTGGCCCTGTTTCTGGCCATTATCCTAAATCCTCTGGTGACGGGGCTTATGCGGCTGCGTCTGCCGCGCGCTGCTGCGGTTGGGCTGGTACTGGTTATCATTATTCTGCTGCTGACCCTGATGATTGGCATGTTGGGCTCGTCGCTCAATGATTTCAGCCGAACGCTGCCGCAATATCGCGGCATGTTAGCCAACAAACTTGCGGTGGTACAGCATATTGCCGAGCGATTAAATCTGAATTTTTCACCTATCGAGTTGGCTAATCATTTTGATCCCGGAGTGGTGATGAATATGGCTACGCGGATCGTCACCCAATTATCAGGGGCAATGTCGAGTTTATTCCTGCTGCTGATGACGGTCGTTTTTATGTTGATGGAAGTTCCGCATCTTCCTTACAAGCTACGAAAATCACTCTCCAATGCTGATGCGGGCATGGGAAGCATCCAGCGAGCGCTGGATGGTGTAACCCAATATTTGGCGTTGAAAACCGGCATCAGCGTTATTACTGGTGTCGTGGTTTGGCTGATGTTGCATCTGATGGGGATCCGCTTTGCCATGATGTGGGGCGTATTGGCTTTTGTTCTGAACTATATCCCGAATATTGGTTCAGTGATTGCCGCCGTTCCGCCGGTGATTCAGGCGCTGCTGTTCAATAGTTTTGGCGATGCCGTGATGGTGGCGTCGGGCTATATCATCATTAATATGGTGTTTGGCAATATTCTCGAACCCCGCGTGATGGGGCGTGGTTTAGGGCTTTCAACGCTGGTGGTGTTCTTGTCTCTGATATTCTGGGGATGGTTACTTGGCCCTATCGGTATGCTGTTGTCTGTTCCATTAACTATCGTAGTGAAAATTTTGCTAGAGCTGACCCCTGTGGGATCGCGTTTTGCGGTTCTTTTAGGTGAGGGCGTTGAAGATAAGTAGCCTGTCACACAGCCCTCTCTTCGTAAGAAGAGGGGCAAGGCGATTTCAGAAGTAGAGAAGATAAATATCTAACAGAAGGAGTAATAACGAAATAGCCAGATAAAAGATCAGATGATTTCGAACGTTGTTAATAATCATCTGAATTATTTTGTCAAACATGCGTGCAACTCAAAAGTGCAGATTGAAAAAAGTATAATTTTTTATATCTCAAACTACAATCAGCAGATGATATTTCTGTTGGTTTTAGCACATATATTTTCTATGAAAATCCGGCCTAATTACCTGTCTTTTTTTGTCAATTTCTTAGCTAAAAACGGTGTCTGATAAAGCCATATTCAGCATAAGTTTTGGCGTCGGTTTTACACGGTTTACAGCGAACATAAGTAAAATCAAATTTAATATAATTGTATGAATAATAAGTTATTTTTTAATAATTTCGCCATATGGTAACGACGGTAAATTACCGCACTGACATGTTAGACAAAAAGTCAAAAACTTGACCAAAGTCACTAAAATGTGTAAATTAAAGATATGTAAAGGCGTCATGAAAAATAAAAAACCTGCTAAGGGAGCAGAAATTAATACGACAAAAAATAGGTAACTTTTAACGATTTCTCGTTAATGCTGCTGCATAGATCTCGCCTCACGCTGCGATCCGGAAATGGGATTAAGCCGTAATTACGGGGACGCGAAATCTATGGTGCTGCTGAGAATTAATTCAATGCACATCAAGGGTAACTATGACCGATCCTAAAGAGACTCTCGCGTCAGAAACGCGCGTGGCTAATGCACAGCCACACTCATCCCATCTTGCGTTTTGGCGCAAGAGTCAAAAGAAAAATCAAAAACCAGAAATGACCGTTGACGATATTACTATTGTCGACCGCAGTATGCTCAAACGCGCAGTCGGTGCTGCGGCGTTGGGGAACGCCATGGAGTGGTTTGACTTTGGTGTTTACAGCTTTTTAGCCGTGACCATTGGTAAAGTCTTCTTCCCCAGCGGCAGCCCCGCAGCCCAGTTGATTGCGACCTTCGCCGCCTTTGCGGCAGCATTTTTGGTACGCCCATTAGGCGGCATGGTGTTCGGCCCGCTCGGCGATCGCATTGGTCGCCAAAAGGTCTTGGCGTTTACCATGATCATGATGGCGGTAGGCACATTCTGTATTGGTCTGATCCCAAGCTATGAAAGTATTGGTATTGCGGCTCCCATTTTGCTTCTGGTCGCTCGTTTGGTTCAGGGCTTCTCCACCGGCGGTGAGTACGGTGGCGCTGCTACCTTTATCGCTGAGTATTCAACGGATAAGCGCCGTGGTTTCATGGGGAGCTGGTTAGAGTTCGGTACATTCGGCGGCTATTTGCTAGGCGCGATGCTGGTGACGGGGCTGACGGCGATAATGCCTGAAGAAACATTGCTGGCATGGGGTTGGCGTATTCCGTTCTTTATCGCCGCGCCGTTAGGATTATTTGGTCTCTACATCCGCTTGAAACTTGAAGAAACACCTGCGTTCCAAAAGCATATGGAAAAACAGGAAGCCATTGAAGAAAGTAAGCCGAAGATGGGCTTGTTCGAAATGATGGGCACCTATTGGCAGCAGATGTTGAAGTGTATTGGCCTCGTCCTGCTGTTCAACGTATCTAATTATATGCTGACCTCATACATGCCGAGCTATTTGACCGGTGTGCTGGGGCTGAGTGAGCTCAGTGGCTTAATGCTGATCATGGTCGTCATGTTTATCATGATGCCAATGACGCTGCTGTGGGGCCATTGGAATGACCGTTTAGGTCGTAAGCCCGTTATCATGTTTGGTGCGCTGGGTTTAATCGTCTTGGCGATCCCATCCCTGATGCTGATAGGTACAGGGAATATGTGGGCAGTATTTGCAGGTTTGATGATTTTGGGTGTGTTGCATACCTGCTTTAGCGGCACCATGCCATCAGCGTTGCCTGCGTTATTTACCACACAAACCCGTTACAGTGCTTTGGCGGTAGGCTTTAATATTTCGGTTTCATTATTTGGCGGAACGACTCCGTTGATGACCTCATGGTTGGTTTCGTCAACGGGCAACCAAATGGTTCCGGCTTATTATTTGATGGGCGCAGGAGTGATTGGCGTTGTCACTGTGCTGTTTATGCGAGAAACAGCGAGGAAGCCACTGCGTGGTTCGGCACCTGCGGTAGCGACCAAAGCTGAAGCTAAAGCCTTGATAAACAAATTACGTTTACGCCGCCAGAAAAAAGAACAAGAGCTGGTCTTACAAAATAACCAGAGTACTGTAAATTAAAGATGCTTATTAATTAATTATGATGTAAATATAAAACTATTGTTTTGTGAATTATATTATGAAAAGTATTTTCTTTTAAAAAAGCCCGCGATGCATTCGCGGGCTTTTTCATACCGCAGTATTTATTTTATAAAGCAAGGGGTAGGGCAGACGACATACTTAATGACATTATAGAGATAGCAGAATTCGAGCCGATTCCTTACATGCATTTTCTCGGTAATGTGTTGTTTATGTACATATACGGTTCGCCCACAGATATTTAACTTACGTGCAATTTTGTGGTTCGGCATTTCTTCCATCCAATATTGGGTTATGGAAGCTTCGCGGTCAGTCAATGCGGGGTAGTTGCCAAAGTATTGCTGTATGCTTTTATGTAAGTCTGGTTTTTGATGTAAATCAGTAAAAACAGCAAGAAGCGACGTAAGCTTTTGTTTATTAATAATATATACGTGGCTGTTTAATATGATAGGTCTAGTGCCATTCGGATAGTCTGCATCGAGGTAAACGAATATTTTAACGTGTGAATATTGAGAGAAAAATCTTATCAGAGAGGTGTCTTGCTCATTGATACGGCAATAATCAGTTAGATTGACTAAAATAATATCAGGATTAGGTATATCTTTTTTCTCTAAAGCTTGAATCACAGAATTCACATGGTGAATATTTATACCTGTTTCTTCGGAAAAATAACAGGATATACCCAGTCGTGTATAGAGACACTTGTCTACAACTAATACGTTCATTCATCATCCTTGAAAATAACGTCTTATGTTTTGTGATATGGTTTATATAAATTTAACCTCTATAAGTTAGTGTTTTTAATATGTAGTTGTCAATTCTAAAATAACTATCACAGGTGATGGTTTGTGCTATTAAATTATTGGCCCGCATTTTTCGCGGGCAAGCAATTAAAATCGACTTATTTTGAAAGGAGACAAATCGAATGGAACAGGTTGGCCTGCCGCCTGAAGCGCAATAATCTCACCTAATACGGTAGCAAATTTGAAGCCATGCCCGCTTAAGCCAGTCACGACGCTGATCTGTGGCGAATCTGGAAGTGAGTCTAGAATGAAATCTTCATCTGGAGAGACATCATAGGTGCAAACCTCACCATGCAGACAGACGCCGACGCCAGGAAGAAATTGACGTAAAAAGCCAAATACTTCACTGCCATCTTGTGGATTAGTGCCAAACGGGCGGCGCTGTTCGGGCACGGTAATGGGTTGTCCACCATTATGTTTACCCAATTTTAGACCATCATTGTTATAGGGAAAGCCATAAAACTGATCGCCTTCAGGCGTTTCAACCGTAAAAGCAGGGAAATTATTGTTTTCGCTATAGCGGCCATCGGCTTGATACCAAGAGAAAACTTTACGTACTGGGGTTATTGGCAATTCCGGCAGCAACGCTTTTGCCCATGTTCCGGCAGTAACGGCAACTCGATGTGCATTAAACTCGCCCTCAGCAGTGGTGATTTTTACCCCATTATCCTCGGGCGTAATGGCATTCACCTGACAGTTAAAGTGTAGATCAGCACCGGCCTCTGCGGCTTTCTCATTGAGAATACCCACCGCGAGCTCAGCTTTTAAATAACCCGCGTTGGGTTCTAGAAGGCCGATATAGCCATCAGGCACAGACCACTCAGGCCAGCGTTTTTGCAGTTGTTCGACATCCATTTTCTCTACGGTCAGCCCAAACTGAGTCGCGCTGTTTTCGGCATTACGCATGAATTCAGAACTGGATGGCCCAATGTTGAGCACGCCGCTGCGATGAAAAAGCTGTACGGCTGAAACCTCTTCTAACTTGGTCCACAGTTCCTGTGCGCGTAGCACTAAGGGAACATATTTCTCACCTTCGCCATAGGCATGGCGAATAATTCTGGTGTCACCATGATGACTACCGTGCCGATGGGGCGGTGTATGGCTATCTAGCATCAGAACCTTCAAGCCGGAAAGTGCAGCATAATAGCCCGCGGCTGCACCCACAGAGCCGCAACCGACAATTGCTAAATCGTATTTCATAAGGGGATCCTCCGTGTCATGGTTTTTCCATGAGTACACCAGATTTATTGCGATAAACGAATTCAGCACAATCAGTCTGGTTAAACAACATTTACGGTCTATTTTACAACCTGATGATAACCTTTGCAGGGTTGCAGAGGAAAATCGATACATAAAAAAACACCGCCTTGTGAGGGGCGGTGCTTTAGCGGTGCGTTAATGTACTAATGTTTAAGATAATCAATGTCTTGGTATTCCGAGGATTCTATCTTTTCAATTCCGGCTTCGAGGATGTCAATGAGCTGCCGTGCAACATCGGTGGTTAACCACAGAGTGCGATCGACTTCCGCTTTCTCAGGATCTTGATCGCGTGAAGAAAGATAATGCAGGCGGATCATAAGAGCATCATAGCTATCAACAGTACTGATATCCCAACCAACCACTGGGTGTGTCTGAATTACTTCATCTTTTCCGTTCATAAAGACCCCCTAAAACGTAGTGACTGTCGTGAGCTACTAACCAGGATCAATGTGTCTCATTAGATGAGCATTTTCAGTATACGCATCTAACTGTTTAAATGACGCATTTTTTGTGTTTTTTGTTAAAAAAATGTTTTCTAGTGATTTGTTAAACGTAGAGCTGACTAGATATTGTGATTGTTTGGGGTTGCTGCTGTCTCGCTGACGCCGGAATTACGTACCTCAAACTGCTCTGCAAGCTTGGCGAAGTATTCTTGGGTCTTAGTATCATATGTTTGGTTGTTGGCCTCCAATTTCAAGCTGTGGATCAATAATTGACAGCTTTTTCCCTCGAGTCCAAATGCTAAATAGGAAAATGCGGTTTCCAGCACATTAATTCTACGTTGCTGATCGTGGATCAGTTCCAGCAGCTCGCCAAACGTCATCGCATGTTCTGGGTTGTCATTGTTCATTTACTGTTCTCCTACGGCATGTGTCCTAGAGTATTTAGACGAGTTAAACCACGGGTTTAAGTTAAAACTAGTCCATCCTTTTATGCGAATACAATCAGATAAATAACCTAAATCCAGTACGGGGTGATGATAAAGCGTATTAAAAATGACACTTTGTCAGTTTTGTAGGATGAAAGTGAAAACACCGAGAGGATCATCCGTTATAATCTGCCTCTTGTTTTAGTTGTGTAAAAGTTCTCATGAATAGTTCTATAGAAAGCGCTGCTGAGCGCACTGAGCCTCAGGTGGTCAATATCCCTGCAGGATATTTTGGAATGGTGCTGGGCATCATTGGGATGGGTTTTGCTTGGCGCTATGCAGCAACCATTTGGCCTGTTTCGCCTTTGATTGGCGAAGGATTAGTTGGGCTTGCAACGTTGATTTGGCTCAGTTTAGCCTTGGCCTTTATATATCGTCTTGTGCGTTATCCCCAGTTAGTGATAGCCGAAATGCGTCATCCGCTGACCGGAAGTTTCGTTAGCTTATTTCCTGCCACCACAATGTTGGTTTCCATTGGTTTTGCACATTATTCGCCAACGCATCTTCTGGCTGAAATCATGTTTGGTGCCGGTGCCTGCGTCCAACTGTGTTATGCCGCATGGCAAAGCGCGGGACTGTGGAAAGGGGAGCATCCGGCGGAGGCCACGACACCTGGTTTATATTTACCCACGGTAGCCAATAACTTTATCAGCGCAATGGCGTGTGGCGCATTAGGCTTTCACGATCTGGGCATTATGTTCTTAGGTGCAGGGGTATTTTCATGGCTGAGTTTGGAGCCTGCGATCCTACATCGTATGCGCAGCCATGGCGAAATGGCTAAGCCGGTACGAACTTCGCTGGGTATTCAACTTGCTCCGGCGTTGGTGGCATGCAGTGCTTATCTCAGCGTTAATGGTGGACATACGGACTTTGTTGCCAAGATGCTGTTTGGTTATGGATTGTTGCAGCTTATCTTTATGCTGAGGTTGATGCCGTGGTATATGAGACAGCCATTCAATGCTTCTTTTTGGAGCTTTTCATTCGGAATTTCAGCACTCGCAACCACGGCTCTGCATTTAAGCGTGGGTGAGCAAGATGGATTGTTTGCGGCGTTAGCGGTTCCCATGTTCGTTTTCACTAACGTTGTGATTGCATTGCTGATGATTAAAACGGTGATTCTACTGATGCAAAAAAGGCTGATCCCTACGGTGGAAAGACCTTGCTGCAAATCGCGAATGAAATAATGGGTGAAGGAAAACGTTATGTGGATTGATAGGTAAAAAAAAACCGGGAAGCGACTCCCGGCCTACGTATTTTACTATCCGTAGGAATTGCCGATGGCTAACGGAGATGGAACTCATCGCCTATTATCATTCAATGAATTAGGCTTATTATTGCGGCGTAAAAATGTGTGTTTACACCGCGAAATAGTGTTATTCGCTAAATCCGTTATCAAACCAGTCATCGGCACTTTCCCACGTTTCTTGCAGGACTTCCTCGATGCGCTCTTTGTCGGATTTCAGTCCGCCCATAACGGTTAGCGTATTTGAGTTAGTCATTCGAACCTGCACCGCAGTATCAGGGTAGATATGATTTACTCGTTTTGAAAATTCGTGGTTTAATGCTTCCAGAGCACCGTCTGGCAGCTTGTTACGTTTATCCAATGTCAATTCAATGCGCATGGTCGCCTCCGCATTCACAATATACTGTATATTTATACAGTTGAGATTCTGTTAACGCAATACTGTACAAGCACTATTTTTATTTTCTTTGTGCTTCAGCCAGTCACTTTTCTATCAATATGCGATGTTCTTCCCGTTTGCTGGCTTATTACGCCCATCAATTTTGAACCAGAGCACGTTTTCTGATGTATTTGCTGCATACTATGAAGCGCAAATGTGACAAAACCCTAATCCGATATCCCACAGATGTGAATGTGAGAAATAACAAATAAAAGGAATATCCATGCGAAAGATTGCGGTTGCACTCAGTGCCTTAGCTCTTGTTATCAGTTTAAGCCCATCGGCGCAGGCAAAAGTCTCTACAGATACGCCTCTTAATGCCGGTGTTACCGTGGCACAGTTGGCACACCAAGCGCCAATTCACTGGGTTTCAGTAACACAGATTGAGAATAGCCTGCAGGGCATTCCTCCTATAGCAGTCGGTTTTGATATTGATGATACGGTGCTGTTTTCGAGCCCTGGATTTTATCGTGGGCAGAAAGAGTTCTCTCCGCAAGATCAAAGCTATCTGAAAGATCCGGCATTTTGGGAGAAAATGAATAACGGCTGGGATAGCTTCAGTATGCCCAAGCAGGTGGGTAAAGATCTGATTGCCATGCACCTTAAACGCGGCGACAGCATCTATTTCATTACCGGCCGCAGCCCGACTACAACAGAGACCGTTACCAATACCTTGCAAGAAGATTTCTCAATACCGGCAGCAAGCATGAATAGCGTGATCTTTGCCGGCGATCAACCGGGGCAAAATACCAAGATAAACTGGATCAAGGAAAAGCAGATTAAGGTTTATTACGGTGATTCCGATGGCGATATTACCGCGGCTCATGATGTAGGGATTCGAGGTATTCGGGTATTACGAGCATCCAACTCAAGCTATCAGCCGTTGCCAAAAGCCGGTGCGCTGGGTGAAGAGGTTATTGTTAACTCTGAATATTAATACGTAAGAGAACAGCAAAATAGATACGGGGTATAAAGAAATCGAGATACACGGGTCTAGCACACCGCGGGGCGCTCCGGCGGCTTACGCCGCTACGACCCCATCGGTGTGCTCCCCCTAAAATCGAGCATTAGTAATACCCCGTATCTGTTGCCCTTCGCCGAGCTGTTTAATCGACTGGTTTTTGCAGCCAAGTCAGCGTATCGACAAGATCTTCCGTTTTTTCTTCTACGACGCGGAGGGCGTCAGCCATCCCTTGATTATAGAAATGCGCGCCAAGCTCTTTGGCAAAGAAATCCAGCAAGAACTCTGCATCAAAATCACCAATCTCAACGTCTAATTCAGCCTGTAGATATTTTTGTAATTTGTGGACCATCTGCGAGGTCTGCTCGCGGCTGAAGGTGATGTCACTCATAGCGTACCTTGCTCTTCATACACGATATCAACTTGAATATTCATCATTTTTAGATGGTTTCTGTATTCGTCGCTTAAACGATAGTCGGTGATCACTCGATTAATCGCGTGAGTGGGCTGCAATGGGTTAGGATTAATTTGGCCGAACTTTGATGAATCTGTCAGCACAATGTTTTCCACGCCTTTGGCTAATACTGTGTTAGCAATATCGGCGCGCATCATATCGCGGCCAGTAAAGCCTGTTTCTGGATGAAAACCATCAATGCCGAGGAAGGCTTTGTTGAAATAAACCTGCTGGATGCACTGGCGGGTTAACGGGCCAACCATCGTTTCACTGCGTTTTTGGTACAGTCCCCCCATTAAAATGACGTCACAATCTGTCTCTTTCAGCAGGTGCGCAATGTAGGTGCTAACGGTCACCAGCGTAACGCGCTTACGTTCAGCCAGATATCGGGCGAGAAGGGCATTAGTACTGCCGTTTTCGATAAAAATCGTTTCGCCATCGTTAACCAAAGACGCGGCATAGGCCGCCAATTTTTGTTTTAACGTGAAATTAATCATCATTCGAGCATCTACATCGTCGCTTTCTAGCGCCACGGCGTATCCGTGGATGCGCTTTAGGTAGTTACGCTTTTCCAATAGATTCAGATCCTGACGGATCGTCACCTCTGAAACACCGGTATTACGCGCTAGATCGGCCACGCTAACGCGGCGTATATCATTGACATATTGGAGAATAGCTTGCTGTCTTGAATTCATGAGTTCCTTGGCTTAACGACCTAATATATCGGTGGCCGAAACCACCGATAGCTTTGTGCTTAATCGCCTACATCAAAGCGTATGTTCGGTACGCGCGATGATATCATCCTGAGCGTCAGGAGATAAGGCTGTAAAGAACGCTGAGTAGCCCGCCACGCGCACCACAAGATCGCGATATCGCTCTGGATGGGCTTTTGCTTCCAGCAGTGTTTCGCGTGAAACGATGTTGTACTGAACGTGCCAGCCTTTATGCACTTCAAAGAAGGTGCGTAGCATTAGCATCAGTTTTTCTCGATCGCGCGTATTTTCTAGCGTAGCCGGATTGAGTTTCTGATTCAGCAATACGCCCCCTAAAATTGCTGCGGTGGGGAGTTTGCCTAAAGAGTTAAATACCGCCGTGGGCCCAAGATGATCGGTTCCCGACGCTGGGCTTGCGCCTTCCGCCAGCGGCGTTTTGGCTTTACGTCCATCCGGTGTGGCCTGCGTAGCCGCACCAAACGGCACGTTGGCCGAAATGGATGAGGTTCCCGCATAATAGGTGCCGCCAATCGGACCACGACCAAAACGCGTATTATGGTACTGTTTCAGTTCATCAATATAGGTCTGATAGGCACGAACCAGCAAGTTATCTACGTCATCTTCGTCGTTGCCATATTTCGGCGCATTGTTCATCAGCCGCTGGCGTAACAGTTCGCCGTCTAAGCCATCAAAATCATTTTCCAGCGCTGCGGCAAGCTGTTGCTGGCCAATAACGCCTTGTTCGAAGACTAATTTACGTACTGCGGCTAAGCTGTTACCGAGATTGGCGATACCGACCTGTAGGCCAGAAACCCAGTCATATTTAGCACCGCCTTGCTTCACGCTTTTGCCTCTTTCGATGCAATCATCAACCAGCGCAGAGCAGATAATGTCATGGGCGTTTTCTTCAAGCACGGTATCTACAACGCATTCAATTTCAATTGATTTGCGGGTGTAGTAACGGATCTGCTCATCCCACGCGTTCATAACCTGATCGAACGTTTTAAAGTTACCTTTAGACAGCGCTAACTCTTGCGGTAGAAAAATCTTTTGGCTGGTGGCATCGCGGCCTTGTTCTAATGCCGCGAGCATCACTCGGGCAAAGTTGATGAAACTCATGCCGGTGCATCGATATCCCCATTTTCCGCCGACGGCGGTTTCGATACAGCCAATAGCGGCATAATCATAGGCATCCTGTGGTTCAACGCCCAGTTTGATAAATTCCGGGATCACAATTTCATCGTTATTAAACGCTGGCATGCCAAAGCCACAACGAATGACCTGTACGCAGGCGTCGAGGAAGTCATTGCTTATTCCCGCATGGTATCGAACGCTGAGGTTCGGCTGCGTAGAGCGTAAACGTCCGCAGGATTCTAAAACGGTGTAGGACAAGGGATTGACGGCATCCTGTGGCTGACCGTTTACCAGCGTTTGGCCGCCGATGGTGACGTTTTGGTAGAGTGGACTACCGGCAGAGGCTTTGGAGTGTGAACCTGAGCGAATTTTATTCACTTCCAACAATTTCAGCCAGCAACCGTGCAATAACTCAATGGCAAATTCACGGCTGATGCTTTGTTGCAGCTCCACATCGCGGCGATACCATGGATAAAGATATTGATCGAGACGACCAAATGAAACCGAATGCCCGTTGGATTCGATCTGTAACACCAGTTGCATGAAATAGCAGAGCTGTAGCGCTTGCCAGAACGTTTGCGGTGGCCGATGTGCAATTAGCTCGCAGTTTTCAGCAATATGGCGCAGTTCAGCCTGACGTTCAGGTCGATTCTCTTGCTCTGCCATACTTTTGGCCAGCTCCGCGTAACGTAAAATATGATCGCTAAGGGCGCTTAGGGCGATATCAATCGACTTTAGGAATTGCTCCTTGTGTAAATCTTCCCAGTCGGTGAGCTGTAAACGGCTGCGGCGCTCATCGACTTTATCACGCAGCCCGTCCAATCCTTTTTCCAGCAGCAGGGGGAAATTGACCGCCAGATGGGCATCACCGGAGGTCATATTGCCTTCTGCTTTAATGATACCGGTTGAGAGCAGGGCTTTTTGTTCGTCGGTAAACATGCCGTAGCAGCGATCTTGAACGGTTTGACCTCGCCACCACGGGCAGATTTTATGTAATACCGCCTTATTCTCTTCTGAGACGGAGAATCCAGCGCCGGGGCGATCTGCCAGCTCGTCAATTTCCTGCTCAATCCAACTGACCGTATATTCAGGAAATATCGGCGCGGCGCGTACTTCACTGGCCTGATTGCCGATGATCAGCTCATCATGTTTAATCCAGATGGTACGTTTCTGGAGATGATGGGCTAACGCCAGCGCCCTGCGTACGGGTAGGGGCTTATCCTGATGCTGTTGGTACATCTCGGTATAGTGCTGTGCGCGTTCAGTACATACCGGAGGCTTAACGATGTGGATCAGCGCCTCTTTATGCGCGCGAATACGTGGCGACAGCGAAGTCAGATCGAGTTGAGTCATGGCATTATCCTCGTAGCAGAGCGGTAAGGCCTTTGCCGCGGGCATATTGCTGCGCAAAGTCCAGTAACTCTGGGTTGTCCAATGGTTTATCCGCCGCTAAATAAGGCATATCCAGCAGGCGGTATTTATTGATGCCGAGCGTGTGGTAGGGCAGAAAATGGATTTCTTTGGCACCGAGATCGTCGGCAGCAAAATCGGTGATTGCGCGAATGGACATTTCATCGGCGTTAAAATCGGGAATGAGTGGAACACGAATCGTCATATTCACGCCGTGCGCGGCGAGGCGACAGAAATTGTCCATCACGCGTTTGGCAGAACCGTCAGTCCACTGTTTAAAGGTATTGGCGTTAACGTGCTTTAAATCGGCTAGCAAAAGATCCAAAAACTCAAGGCTAGGCTCGATGTTATGCCAAGGTACATGCAGGCAGGATTCAACAGCGGTATGAATTTGGTGGTGATGGCTACGCTTCAACAATTCTGCACAGGCTTCGGGCTGCATGAAAGGCTCGCCGCCTGAAAGGGTTATTCCGCCGCCAGTGCGCTGATAAAAAGGAAAATCTCGCAACACTGTGCCCATCACCTCATCCAGATCAAGCGCTGAACCGCACACGGACAAAGCCCCCGTTGGGCAACATGTTTCCAGACGATCTAAATCGTAATCAGAGATCGTATGACGATCGATCGTTATGCCGCTATTCACTCGCTGAATGGCGTGCGGAGCGCACTGTTCGCAGAGTTGACACCCATCCAAGCATAATCGTGCGTCATACAGCACTTCACGGGTACGCGAGCGACTCTCTGGGTTTTGACACCAACGACACCCTAAGGAACATCCCTTCAGAAACACCACGGTGCGGATTCCAGGACCATCATGGGTCGAATAGCGCTGCAGGTTAAATAGCATACGGACTCCGAAGGTATAATTTGTGTTCATTTTCTTCTAATGAAGATTAATGCACTTTCGAATGAAAGTTGGATTGATATTGATCAACTGCAAACAGGTTTAATGCTTTATAGTGAGGACAATCAGACGTTGAGCACATTTTCGATAGGGGGAAGTGAATGGAACTGTATCTGGATACGGCCGATGTCATTGCGGTGAAAAGATTGGCGCGTGTTTTACCCTTGCAAGGGGTGACAACCAACCCGAGTATTATTGCCAAAGAGGGCAAATCTGTCTGGGAAGTGTTACCAGCCTTGCGGGATGCGCTAGGCGGTTCGGGTAAACTCTTTGCGCAGGTGATGGCTAACGATTCGGAACGCATGGTGACGGAAGCCGTTATGCTGACCGAGCGTATTTCTGGCGTGATCGTGAAAATCCCGACCACGGCAGAGGGGCTCGCAGCCATCAAACAGCTGAATACAATGAATATCGCCACGCTTGGCACCGCGGTATATGGTGCAGGCCAAGGTTTGCTGGCGGCCATGGCCGGCGCGGCCTACGTTGCTCCTTATGTTAATCGGGTTGATGCGCAGGGCGGTGATGGTATTGGCATGGTGCGTGAATTACACCAATTGCTGAAGATGCATGCGCCAAACTCTCGCGTGCTAGCAGCCAGCTTTAAAACGCCGCGTCAGGCATTGGACTGCATGTTAGCAGGGTGTGAAGCGATCACGCTGCCGGTGGATATTGCAGAACAAATGCTGCTAAGCCCCGCGGTGCAATCTGCGGTTGAGAAATTTGAACAAGATTGGCAGGGTGCGTTTGGTACTAATCTGTTGGGATAATGTGTGTTGTCCGCAAAGAACGGCGTCTTCGGGTGCCGTTTTTTTATGCCTAAAATTTGGCTCTGCGAGAATAATGTGATTCTGATCTTAATTTAAAACTAAAGACCCCTAAAAATAAAACAGTGTTTTATTTGTAGGTTTTCGATCACATTTATCATTCTCATAAATGCGTATTGTCCTGCCCACGACGTTATTGGCTGATGCCATCCATTGCTACTGCTTGGGTGCCAGTCTTTCTTATTTAATGACAGGGTGGGGTTCACATGCATATCAAACGCGCAATAGAAAAAGTACCTGGCGGTATGATGCTGGTTCCGTTATTTATTGGGGCGATTTGCCATACTTTTGCGCCCGATGCGGGCAAATATTTTGGTTCGTTCACCAATGGTCTGATAACCGGAACCGTGCCTATTATGGCCGTGTGGTTTTTCTGCATGGGAGCCTCTATCAAGCTCAGCGCAACGGGTACCGTTCTGCGTAAGTCTGGCACGCTGGTGGTGACTAAGATTGCGGTTGCATGGGTGGTTGCTGCCATTGCTTCACGCGTTCTACCGGAAAACGGCGTTGAAATTGGTTTCTTTGCTGGTTTATCCACACTGGCGCTGGTTGCCGCCATGGATATGACGAACGGCGGGTTATACGCATCGATCATGCAGCAATACGGAACCAAAGAAGAATCAGGGGCGTTTGTCTTAATGTCTCTGGAGTCTGGGCCGTTGATGACGATGGTGATTTTAGGTACCGCAGGGATCGCGTCGTTTGAGCCTCACGTTTTTGTGGGTGCGGTCTTGCCTTTCTTGATCGGTTTTGGTCTGGGTAATATAGATCCTGAACTGCGTGATTTCTTCAGTAAAGCGGTTCAAACGCTGATCCCGTTCTTTGCTTTTGCATTGGGCAACACCATTGATTTAGGCGTGATCGCGCAAACGGGATTACTGGGCATTCTGCTCGGCGTGGCCGTTATTATCATCACCGGTATACCGCTTATCTTTGCCGATAAATTAATCGGAGGCGGTGATGGTACGGCCGGTGTTGCTGCATCCAGTTCGGCAGGTGCGGCGGTAGCAACCCCGGTGCTTATTGCTGAGATGGTGCCAGCGTTCAAACCTATTGCCCCAGCGGCAACGGCGCTGGTGGCAACCTCGGTTATCGTCACCTCAATATTGGTGCCGATCCTGACGGCAATGTGGTCAAAACGAGCAAAAAGTTTGTTGGCAATGAAGAGCATACCTCAAGCGATAAAATAGAATAAACCGCCATAAAAAAACCGGCCTACTGGCCGGTTTTGACGTTTATAAGCGAGTGATCCTCAGCATGGGCATTTGCCCAATTTCCCGCCCTTGCTTGGGAAACGAGCCTCTAAGCAATAGCGATGGAATTCACGCTCGGTCATGGGCGTATTTTCGGGATGATGCAGTCGCTGGTGGCGTACATAGTTCTGGTAATCCTGCACGCCAACCATCAAACGAAAGCTTTGCGCGGCTCGCCGATACATCAGTTTTATCCACTGCCATGCCGACGTTGGGTGTGACTCACCCAGCGACAACGGCAAGCAGCGCAGGATAACCATGTTTGGCTGCGCCTGCCTTTTCCACGGCAAACCGCTTTTGATCATCATGTTCGCTTTGATATCAAGTTCATCAGCCATGTGATTTTTCCTCACGCAGTGCCGGCGTGGTCTCATGCACCGTCGGCAGGTTGGCATTGAGCGCCCGGCGAATAACAAAGAAAGCAGAGATGAGCATGGTGACGGCAACCAACATAAAGAAGCCACACAGTGCGGCGTTAATGTAGTTATTCATCACAATGGTTTCCATATCTTTGATAGTTTTGGCTGGCGCAATCAGGGTGCCTGAATCGATGCCCGCAGAAAAGCGTTTAGCCTGTGCTAAGAAACCAATGCTTGGTTTTTCATGGAAAATCTTCTGCCAGCCCGCGGTCATTGAAGTCACAAATAACCATACAGTCGGCAGAATAGTCACCCATGCGTAGCGCTGTTTTTTCATCTTGAACAGCACGACCGTGCCGAGAATTAACGCCATTGAGGCCAGCATCTGGTTACCGATACCAAACAGCGGCCAGAGCGTGTTAATTCCCCCGAGCGGATCAACCACGCCTTGATAAACGAAGAAGCCCCAGCCCGCAACGGCCACCGTGGTGCCTGCTAAATTACCAAACCAAGAACGGTTATTGGCTAAGCTTGGAATAGCGACACCCACCAGATCTTGCACCATAAAACGACAGGCGCGTGTACCGGCATCCACGGCGGTCAGAATGAACAGTGCTTCAAACAGAATGGCAAAGTGATACCAGAACGCCATCATGGCGCGGCTGTTGAAGACTTCGGTGATGATATGCGCCATGCCAACGGCAAAGGTCGGTGCGCCACCGGCGCGTGACAGAATAGAATTCTCACCCACGTCTTTGGCTATCATGGCAAGCGTTTCAGGGGTAACGACAAAGCCCCAGCTATTAATCACCTGTGAGGCGTTTTCAACCGTAGTGCCAATCAGCGCCGCAGGGGAGTTCATGGCAAAATAGACGCCAGGGTCGATGACCGACGCACAGATCAATGCCATGATGGCCACGAATGATTCCATCAACATGGCTCCATAGCCAATAAAGCGAATATGGCTTTCACGCTCGATAAGCTTAGGTGTTGTGCCGCTGGAAACCAGCGCATGGAAACCAGAAATGGCACCGCAGGCAATGGTAATAAATAAGAATGGGAATAAGCTACCGGAGAATACTGGGCCAGTGCCGTCAATAAAGCGGGTTACCGCTGGCATTTTCATTTCAGGTGCGGCAAAGACAATTCCCACGGCTAAACCGGCAATTACCCCAATTTTCAGGAAGGTCGATAAATAATCGCGCGGCGCCAGCAGTAACCAAACCGGCAGCACAGAGGCAATGAAACCGTAAATAACCAACACCCACGTCAGTGTGGTGCCGTGCAGGGTGAAGAAAGGCCCCCAGTACGGATGCATAGCGATATCGCCGCCGTAGATAATCGCCGCCATCATCAGAACAAAGCCAATGATCGAAACTTCCGCAATTTTCCCCGGACGCAGATAACGCATATACACGCCCATAAACAGAGCGATAGGGATTGTGGCGGCAATGGTAAACAGCCCCCACGGACTGTCTGCTAAGGCCTTAACCACCACCAGAGCCAGAGCGGACAGGATAATAATCATCACGCCTAATGCGCCGAGCATGGTAATAACGCCCGCAAAAGAGCCCAACTCTTGTTTAGCCATTTCGCCCAGCGAACGGCCATCACGGCGAGTTGAAATAAAGAGGACTAAAAAGTCCTGTACCGCACCGGCCAGCATAACGCCAACCAAAATCCAAATCGTGCCGGGTAAAAAGCCCATTTGTGCAGCCAAAATGGGGCCGACTAATGGACCGGCTCCGGCTATCGCCGCAAAGTGATGCCCAAACAGCACCCACTTGTTGGTTGGCACGTAGTCCAAACCATCGTTGTGGCGCTCGGCGGGCGTTAAGCGACGGTCATCGAGCTCAAACACTTTTTCAGCAATGAAAAGGCTGTAAAAACGGTAAGCGATGCTGTAACAGGCAATAGCGGCTATCACCAGCCACACCGCATTAATATGTTCACCACGGCTCAGCGCTAGCATGCCAAAAGCATAAGCGCCGATTAACGCCACCAATAGCCAAATCAGGCCGGATCGGACGTTCTTCATTGTACGGCTCCTTCGTATAGGGGGAGAGGTATCGATTTCTTGTTGTAAGAGAGGTTTGGAGACTAGGCTCGCATGGTTAAATAAAGGTTAAAAACTGGGCTTTGTCATGTTGATGACTGGAGTAGGCGATAGAAGTGTGAAGAGCGTCTGATTTGTAATGATTACGTTGAAAAACAACTCAAATTTGTGAGGGAGTGATACATATCGCCCAAGGAATAAACATAAAAATTGATGTGCATCAATTTTGGTATGACCAAATGACCTGTCGTGTTATTCTTTCCTTAGAAAATTGAATTAACCTGAGTGAACCATACGTAAAATAAGGGTATTGAATATTTACCGTTAATTAACTATTGGTTTACATTTTTTACCAAGGGAGAAAGCTTTGAGCGCATCTAAGAAAAAAATCGTGATTGTCGGCGGTGGTGCGGGCGGTCTCGAGCTGGCAACCAGTCTGGGCCATAAACTCGGTCGCAAAGACAAAGCGGAAATCATTCTGATTGACCGCAACCATAGCCACTTGTGGAAACCATTACTGCATGAAGTTGCTACCGGATCGTTGGATGACGGTGTGGATGCGCTGAGCTATTTGGCTCATGCGCGTAATCACCACTTCACCTTCCAACTGGGGTCGCTGACCAACATCGATCGTGCTGCGCAGCAGCTGACGCTGGCAGACATTCGCGACGAGCAGGGCGAAATCCTTGTACCACAGCGTGAGCTGTCGTACGACATTCTGGTGATGGCGCTGGGCAGTACCTCGAATGATTTCGGTACGCCGGGCGTGAAAGATAATTGCATTTTCTTAGATAACCCGCATCAGGCGCGCCGTTTCCACAACGAAATGCTGAATCTGTTCCTGAAGTTCTCGGCGCAAAAAGATAAAGCGGCGAAGGTGAATATCGCGATTGTGGGTGGCGGAGCGACCGGCGTTGAGCTGTCTGCGGAGCTACACAATGCGGTTAAACAACTGCACAGCTATGGTTTTGAAGGCCTAAGCAGCGAAGCGTTAAACGTAACGTTGGTTGAAGCAGGCGAACGAATTCTGCCTGCGTTGCCGCCACGAATCTCTGGTGCGGCACACAGCGAACTGACCAAATTAGGCGTGCGCGTTCTGACCAAAACCATGGTTACTAGCGCAGATAAAAATGGCCTCAACACCAAAGATGGCGAATTTATTCCTGCCGATCTGATGGTTTGGGCGGCGGGCATCAAAGCACCTGATTTCATGAAAGACATCGGTGGCTTAGAAACGAACCGCATCAACCAATTAGTGGTTGAACCAACGCTGCAAACCACGCGCGATCCAAATATCTTTGCGATTGGCGACTGTGCGTCATGCCCGCAGCCATCCGGTGGATTTGTTCCTCCGCGCGCTCAGGCGGCGCATCAGATGGCTTCCCGCTGCTACGCCAACATTTTGGCGCAGCTCAAGGGCGGCAACATGAAGCCTTATGTGTATAAAGACCACGGCTCACTGGTTTCTCTATCTAAATTCAGCACCGTTGGTAGCCTGATGGGTAACCTGATGCGCGGTTCAATGATGGTGGAAGGGCGCATTGCGCGTATGGTTTATATCTCGCTGTACCGCATGCACCAAATCGCGCTGCATGGCTATATCAAGACCGGACTAATGATGCTGGTAGGTGGTATCAACCGCGTGATCCGTCCGCGTTTGAAACTGCATTAATGCACTGATGAACATATCGTTGAAAATGAAACGGCTCTGATTAGAGCCGTTTTTTTTAGGCTGAAATCTAAGCCGTTTTTTACTTAGGGACAACTCTGCCGCGATAGGAACTTTCCCAAACAAGGGCTCTAAACGTATTTGGTTATGTTGTCTGATTGTTGCAGTGAATATTCCTATGCAAACTGTCTCCTATAAGTTAGGTGAAGCACGCACACCGAGCGAAAGAGTACGAAATTTTCGCATCGTTATGAGCGCGTTATGTTCATAAACATCGTGTTCATCACTATTGCGTGAGTCTATTCAGGAGGAGTGCCCTGTGAATAAATCAATGTTGGCAGGTGTTGGTATCGGCGTAGCCGCAGCGTTAAGCGTTGCCGCAGTAGCAAGTTTAGACGTCTTTAGTACTGGACCGCGTTATGCGCAGGTACTCTCAGCAACGCCGATTCATGAGTCAGTGAAAACCCCAAGACAGCAGTGCCGTAACGTCACGGTAACGCATCGCCGTCCGGTACAAGACGAGAACCGGATCACAGGTTCTGTATTAGGCGCGGTAGCGGGTGGGGTATTAGGCCATCAGATCGGTAACGGACGCGGCAAAGATGTGGCGACCGTGGTCGGAGCGTTAGGTGGCGGCTATGCCGGTAATCAGGTTCAAGGCGCAATGCAAAACAATGACACCTATACCAGCACCCAGCAACGCTGCTCTACCGTTTACGACAAATCACAGAAACTCTTGGGTTACGACGTAACCTACAAGATTGGCGATCAGCAAGGGCGCGTACGTATGGATAAAGATCCGGGCACCCAAATCCCTGTTGACCGTAACGGCCAATTGGTTTTGAACCAAAGCGTGTAAGAGTTTGATAGGCATTCAGATAAAAAATGGGGAGCTTAGCTCCCCATTCTCATTTCAGTATTTCTAAATTTCTCGAACTAACCAAGATCAAACCCGATGCTCTGCAAACTGGCTGAGAAGATCGGAAATGAACTCAAGGCGTGCCTTACGTTCGCTGAGGTCGATAATAAACTTCAGTTTGGTTGGCCCATCTAAGCGGAAGATGTGTGGCTTTTTCTGCAACAGGCCAATGAGGAACATTGGGTCAACGTGGTTTTTATCGCCAAACTCAATGAATCCGCCCTTATCATTACCTTCAATACGACGAATACCGAGTTCCATCGCATCCAGACGCAGCTTGGCGCTTTGCAGTAAATTGCGCGCCGCATCAGGCAGCAGGCCGAAGCGATCGATCAATTCTACTTTTAGCTCTTCAAGCTGATCGTCATTCTTGGCGCTGGCAATACGTTTATAGAATGACAAACGGGTGCTGACGTCCGGAATATAATCATCCGGTAGCAACACTGGCATGCGCAGTTCAACATCGGTCTGATTGCTGGTGAGATCTTCTAGCGAAGGCTCGCGTCCTTCTTTAAGCGCATCAACCGCGCTTTCAAGCAGTTCCATATACAGAGAGAAACCAATAGTGGTCATCTGACCGCTTTGGTCATCGCCCAACAGCTCACCCGCACCGCGAATTTCTAGATCGTGGGTGGCTAAAGCAAAGCCCGCGCCCAAGTCTTCCAGCGATGCGATGGCTTCTAAACGTTTTTGCGCATCGGTCGACATTGCTTTTGGCGGCGGCGTAAGCAGATAAGCATAGGCCTGATGGAAAGAACGGCCCACGCGCCCGCGCAACTGATGCAGCTGTGCCAAACCAAAATGATCGGCACGTTCAATAATGATGGTATTCGCGCTTGGAATATCGATACCGGTTTCAATAATGGTGGTGCACACCAGAACGTTGAAGCGTTGGTGATGGAAATCATTCATCACGCGCTCAAGTTCGCGCTCACGCATCTGTCCATGGCCGATGGCAATACGCGCCTCAGGCACCAGCTTGCTCAATTTCTGAGCTGCTTTTTCAATATTTTCTACGTCGTTGTACAGATAATAAACCTGACCACCGCGCGTGACTTCACGCAGGATGGCTTCGCGCACCACTAAGCTGTCATATTCGCGCACAAAAGTTTTTACGGCTAAACGACGCGCTGGTGGCGTGGCAATAATCGATAGATCGCGCATTCCACTCATCGCCATGTTGAGCGTTCGTGGGATCGGCGTAGCGGTTAGCGTGAGAATATCCACGTCGGCACGCATGGCTTTGATACGTTCTTTTTGTCGAACGCCAAAGCGGTGTTCTTCATCGACGATCAGAAGACCTAAATCACGCCACTGCACATCAGCCTGCAAGAGTTTATGGGTGCCGATTAAAATATCGACTTTGCCATCTGCGGCATCTTGTAGCACCTGCGTTTGCTCTTTCGCGCTACGGAAGCGAGAAATCATTTCGATGCGAACCGGCCAATTGGCGAAACGGTCACGGAAATTGTCGTAATGCTGTTGAGCCAGCAGCGTGGTTGGTACTAATACCGCCACCTGTTTATTGTTGTGCACCGCGAGGAACGCGGCACGCATAGCTACTTCCGTTTTACCGAAGCCCACGTCGCCGCATACCAAACGATCCATCGCCAGCGGTTGACACATATCGCTGAGTACGGCGTTGATCGCCATGCTCTGATCGGGCGTGGTTTCAAACGGGAAGGTTTGGCAGAACATTTGATAGGCTTCGCGATCCTGTTTGAATGCAAAGCCGGGTTTTGCCGCCCGCATGGCATAAATATCCAGCAGCTCAGCCGCGACGTCGCGGACTTTTTCTGCGGCTTTTTGGCGTGCTCGGGTCCACGCGTCGCTGCCTAATTTATGCAGCGGAGCGCTTTCATCTGCGCCACCGGAGTAACGGCTGAGCAGATACAGCGAGGAAACCGGCACGTACAGTTTGGCGTCACCGGCATACGTCAGGATCAGGTATTCGCCCTTGATTCCGCCGGCTTCCAGCGTTGTCATACCGCCATAGCGGCCCACACCATGTTCGAGATGAACGACCGGTTGGCCGATGCTCAGCTCGGCTAGGTTACGGATCAGCGTATCGGTATTAATAGTACGGCGGTTATCTTGGCGGCGACGGCTTACGCGTTCGCCTAACAGGTCGCTTTCACAGATCAGTGCAAGATTAAGCTCTGGATTGATAAATCCATGCTCGCACGAGCCCTGCATAATATAAATTTTGCCTGCTTCCGCGTCTTCTATACGGGTAATCAGCTTCGGATTTATTTTGATGCGCGCCAGCAGTTCCAGCATGGTTTCGCGGCGGCCTTCACTTTCTACCGAGAAAACAATGGCATCTTTTTTGGTTTGTTCAATGAAGCGCCGTAGAAGATCGAGCGGATTTTTGTTTTGCGCCTGAACCGTGAGCTCCGGCAAAGGCTGGTAGCTGAGGTTGGTGTTCGCCGCTTTTTTATCAAGCTTGTCGGTTTTGAGCTGAACACGTGGCCACTGTTTGAGCGAGGAAAACAGTTCATCAACTCGCAGCCAGAGCTTGTCTGGCGTGAGCAGCGGGCGCATTGGGTCAACGCGGCGGTTCTCGTAGCGCTGATTCACATCCAACCAGAATCGATCGGCTGAGGCCTCTAATTCACCAGTGTTTACTAATAGCGTGTTGCTCGGGAAATAACTAAACAGCGGCGGGAGCGCTTGGCTAAAGAATAGCGGTTGCCAATATTCTATCCCCGCCGGCCAGATGCCTTTACTGACCTGTTGGTAGATATGTTCGGGGTCGCGGCGCACCTCGAAATGCTCGCGCCATTGGCTACGAAACAGCTCGATCGCGGTTTGATCGGTTGGGAACTCGTGTGCTGGTAGTAAGTTGATGGATTCAACTTCATTGAGCGTGCGCTGCGAGTCCACGTCAAATACGCGCAGACTGTCGATTTCATCATCGAAGAAATCAATACGATAAGGCTCATCGCTACCCATCGGATAGAGATCGAGCAACGCACCTCGGGTGGCAAACTCACCGTGTTCCATCACCTGATCGACGCTGCGATAGCCGGCTTGCTCGAGCTGGCTGCGCAGTTTGTCGCGGGATAACAGTTGGCCTTTTTGCATCACCAACGCATGGCCATGCAGGAATTCATGCGGGCATACGCGCTGCATCAACGTATTAACCGGCAAAATAAATACGCCGCGCTTCATCGTTGGGAGCTGATACAGGCTGGACAGGCGAGCGGAGATGATGTCCTGATGCGGTGAGAAGCTGTCGTAAGGCAGAGTTTCCCAATCAGACAGGGTGGTCACCATACGCGTCGTGAACTGTTGAATTTCGTCGCGTAGCCGCAGCGCTGATTGAATATCCGAGGTGATCAACACCACCGGACCCGCATGTTTTTCGGCAATCTGCGCGCATTCTAGCGCACACGCAGATCCAGTGAGCTGACCTAAAAGCCGTACATCGCCAGCTTTGGCCGGGAGCGTATAACGCTCAGGTAACGTGTATTGGTATTGTTCAGGCATAAATCGTTAGTCAGTCTCTGTCGCTCTTTTGGCGCGTAGCCCGATCAGGCACCGCAGTTCTAAGCTTTATTATCCTTTATCACTTCACTTTAGCAACTGCTGAGTGAATGCCTTGCGGTTGAAAAGCAAGGTTCTAGGGGGGAAGCCATGGCGTTGGGGGCGCTGAAATAGCGACAAAATGAAGTGAAAACGCATTACGTAGTTTTTTTGGGTTTCCTAAATGTTATCATCCACACTCATTTTGCCTTACCAACAGCAACCGAACGGATTTCATGTATCAACCTGTCGCGTTATTCATCGGTCTGCGTTACATGCGCGGACGAGCCTCAGACCGCTTTGGCCGGTTTGTTTCTTGGCTTTCTACTATAGGCATCACGCTCGGCGTTATGGCGTTAGTCACCGTTCTTTCGGTGATGAACGGTTTTGAGCGAGATCTAGAAAATAACATTCTTGGGCTGATGCCTCAGGCATTAGTGACGTCGACGCAAGGGTCGATCAATCCTCAACAGGTTCCTGCCGCTCAGTTTGAACATCTGGCCGGTGTCAAAAGTATTACCCCGCTGACGACCGGTAATGCGGTTCTGCAAAGCGCGCATAGCGTGGCTGTGGGCGTGATTATTGGTGTGAATCCCGACGAAAAAGATCCGCTGTCGCCTTATCTTAATGGCGCGACACAGCAGGCTTTGCAGCCGGGCCAATACAATGTGATTTTAGGTGACCAACTGGCGGGGCAACTGGGCGTGAAGCGTGGTGAAAAGCTGCGCATTATGGTGCCTAGCGCCAGCCAGTTTACGCCGATGGGGCGTATCCCTAGCCAACGCGTGTTTAACGTGGTGGGCACATTCTCTGCCAATAGCGAAGTCGATCAGTATCAAATGTTGATGAATCAGCAGGATGCTTCCCGCCTGATGCGCTACCCGCTTGGGAATATCACCGGCTGGCGTATTTATATGGATAAGCCGCTGGCGATTGATGCGCTGGTCAGCCAACCGCTAGCGAAAGGCTTGGTTTGGAAAGATTGGCGCGAGCGGAAGGGCGAGTTATTCCAAGCGGTTAAGATGGAAAAAAATATGATGGGGCTGCTGCTCAGCCTGATTATCGCCGTCGCCGCGTTTAATATTATTACCTCGTTGAGCCTGCTGGTCATGGAGAAGCAGGGTGAGGTCGCGATTCTGCAAACCCAAGGATTAACCCGTGCACAGATCATGTCGGTATTCATGGTGCAGGGCGCCAGTGCCGGTATTATCGGTGCCTTGCTCGGTGCCGTCTTGGGCGTGGTATTTGCTAGCCAAATCAATGTTATTCCAGGGTTAGGCGAAATGTTGGCCGGTGGAAGTCTGCCGGTTGATATCAATATTCCGCAGGTGGTGCTGATTGCCGTTGTGGCAATGCTGCTCGCGCTGCTTTCTACGTTATATCCGTCGTGGCGTGCCGCCGCGGTGAATCCTGCTGAGGCTTTACGTTATGAGTAATTCTCCGTCTTTGTATAAAGAACTGTTGCAGTGCAAAGACCTGTGCAAAACCTATCATGAAGGTAAATTGCACACGGACGTATTGCGTAATGTGACCTTTGACATGCAGCCCGGCGAAATGATGGCCATCGTGGGCAGCTCAGGTTCAGGTAAAAGTACGTTGCTGCATCTGCTCGGCGGTCTGGACTCTCCAACTTCCGGCGAAGTGATTTTTAAAGGTCAATCGCTCAACGATATGTCTTCAACCGCTAAGGCTGAACTAAGAAATCGTGAACTGGGTTTTATTTACCAATTTCACCATTTACTGCCGGATTTCAGCGCGTTAGAAAACGTGATGATGCCGCTGTTAATTGGCGGCAAAAAAGGTGACGACGCCCAAGGTAAAGCGATGGACATGCTCACCGCCGTTGGATTGGCTAAGCGTAGCCATCATCGACCTTCCGAGCTGTCAGGCGGTGAACGTCAGCGCGTGGCGATTGCGCGTGCGTTGGTAAACAACCCATCGTTAGTCTTGGCTGACGAACCGACCGGTAATCTTGATATGCGCACCGCCGACAGTATTTTTGATCTATTAGGCGAGTTGAACGTGCGTCAAGGTACGGCTTTCTTAGTGGTGACCCATGATTTGGCATTGGCGAAACGTTTGAATCGTCAGCTTGAAATGCGCGATGGTCAACTTCAACAAAATGTGACCCTGATGGGGGCGCAATAATGTCGGCTTCACCATTATCTCTGCTGATCGGTCTGCGTTTTAGCCGTGGACGACGCCGTGGCGGCATGGTGTCTCTGATTTCTGTGATTTCTACCGTTGGTATCGCGCTGGGTGTAGCCGTTTTGATCGTCGGCCTGAGTGCCATGAACGGTTTTGAGCGTGAGCTGGATCATCGCATTCTTTCCGTTGTGCCTCACGGAGAAATTTATCCGGTAGAGCAGCCGTTTAACGGCTGGCCGCAGGTGCTAGAACGTGTTGAAAAAGTGAAAGGTATCGTTGCTGCAGCGCCTTATGTGGAATTTACCGGCCTTATTGAAAGCGGCACACAGCTGGTGGCAGTACAACTGCGCGGCGTCAATCCAGAGCAAGAGAGCCGCGTAAGCTCGCTGTCGCAATATGTGCAAGGTGATGCATGGTCAACGTTTAAAGCTGGGGAGCAGCAGGTTATTCTCGGTAAAGGCGTGGCTGATGCACTGCATGTGAAGGTTGGTGATTGGGTGACCGTGATGGTGCCAAACAACGATCCACAGATGAAACTCTTGCAGCCAAAACGCATTCGTCTGCACGTAAGCGGCATTCTGCAATTGAGCGGTATGCTCGATCACAGTTTGGCGATGGTGCCGCTGGCTGATGCTCAGCAGTATCAAGACCTTGGCAACAGCGTTACCGGTATTTCCATCAAAGTGGATGATGTCTTCAACGCCGACAAACTGGTGCGAGATGCGGGTGAGGTCTCCAACGCGTATGTTTATATTCGCAGTTGGAAAGGCACTTACGGCTATATGTTCCGCGACATCCAGATGATCCGTGCCATCATGTATCTGGCGATGGTTCTGGTGATCGGCGTGGCGTGTTTCAACATCGTGTCTACGCTGGTTATGGCGGTGAAAGATAAAAGTAGTGATATCGCGGTGCTAAGAACGCTAGGTGCGAAAGACCGGCTGATTCGCGCAATTTTCATCTGGTATGGTTTGCTCGCGGGTATGGTCGGCAGCGTTTGTGGCGTGGTGATCGGCGTGGTTGCGTCACTCGAACTGACTAATATTTCTAAAGTTATCGAAAAGGTGATCGGACACCGATTGCTGTCGGGCGACATTTATCCTATCGATTTCTTGCCAACCGAGCTGCATTGGATTGACGTGGTGGAAGTGCTGGCCACGGCGATTGTGTTGAGTTTGGTAGCTAGCTGGTATCCCGCTCGTCGCGCAAGCCGCATCGATCCTGCGCGAGTGCTAAGCGGCGGTCAGTAACGCGGTAGGCAATAATAAATAACGGCTTCATTCAACGACGCGCAACAAGGAGAGTTAATGTATTACGGTTTTGACATGGGCGGCACCAAAATAGAGCTGGGCGTATTTGACGCTGAGCTGAATCAGATTTGGCGTAAGCGTGTGCCTACGCCTCGTGAAGATTACCGTGAATTACTCAATACGCTAGCGTCGTTAACCTTTGAGGCCGATGAATTCACCGGTACTCAGGGAAAAGTTGGGATCGGAATCCCCGGATTACCCAATGCCGATACGGGCGAGCTCTTTACCTCTAACGTGCCTGCCGCAATGGGGAAACCGCTCCCACGCGATCTCTCGCAGCTCATTGGGCGTCCAGTTCGAGTGGATAACGATGCCAACTGCTTTGCCCTTTCGGAAGCTTGGGACGAAGAGTTCCGTGCTTATCCCATCGTGCTGGGGATCATCCTTGGTACCGGCGTGGGTGGCGGATTAGTGATTAATGGTAAAACGTTGACTGGCCGTAATTATATTGCCGGTGAGTTTGGCCATTTTCGTTTACCGGTTGACGCCTTGGATCGAATGGGAGCAGATACACCGCGTGTTGCCTGTGGTTGTGGGCAGCATGGCTGTATCGAAAAATATATTTCTGGTCGTGGTTTTGAATGGTTATATCAGCACCGCACCGGCGAAAATCTCGGTGCCAAAGAGATTATTGAGCGCTACCGCGCAGGTGATGATAAAGCGCTGGCGCATGTGGATTGCTTTGCCGATGTGCTGGCGATGTGTTTGGGAAATCTATTTACCGTGATCGACCCGCATCTGGTGGTGCTCGGCGGTGGATTGTCGAACTTCACTGAGCTGTATCCGCTGCTGAATGAACGTATCCCGCGTGCTTTACTGCGGGTTGCTAAAGCGCCACGTATTGAACCTGCTCGCTACGGCGATGCGGGCGGCGTACGCGGTGCTGCGTTTTTGAATTTGACCGACTAACGACGATTATTTTTTTGCTGTGGTAATGAAACCAATGAGGAGCTGTGGTTATGCGTACCCGTCATCGTATATGCCGGTTTAGGAAAAACAAACGACTACGACACCAGCGTTTTCGTTCACGAATTTTCCACCGTGACACGCTGTGTCATGCGAATAATCAGGCAGGAGGGTGTATGACTAAGCCATATGTCGTGGTACTCACCGGCGCGGGGATTTCTGCTGAGTCGGGGATCAGAACGTTTCGTGCCGCTGATGGGCTGTGGGAAGAGCATCGGGTTGAGGATGTGGCCACGCCAGAAGGTTACCATCGCGATCCAGAATTGGTGCAGAGTTTCTATAATGCACGCCGTCAGCAGCTACAGCAGTCAGAAATTCAACCAAATGCGGCCCATTTGGCGCTGGCAGAATTAGAGCGGCAGTTGGGCGACAACTTTGTGCTAGTGACGCAAAACATCGATAACTTACACGAGCGAGCAGGAAATTCCCGCATTATCCATATGCATGGGGAATTGCTAAAAGTTCGTTGTACTCAGTCTGGGCAGGTTATTGAATGGAAAGGCGATCTAACCGTCGATGACCGCTGTCATTGCTGTCAGTTTCCTGCACCGCTGCGTCCGCATATTGTTTGGTTTGGTGAAATGCCAATCGGTATGGATGAAATTTATGATGCTCTGGCAAAAGCCGATTACTTTATTGCGATTGGTACATCGGGGCATGTTTATCCCGCGGCAGGTTTTGTGCATGAGGCTCATTTAAATGGCGCTCATACCGTTGAACTCAATCTAGAACCTAGCCAAGTCGAAAGCCAGTTTGACGAGAAGCATTACGGCGCAGCGAGTCAGGTGGTGCCTGAGTATGTCCGCGAGCTGTTAGAAGATATTTATAAATAGTGGTTCGTGGCTTACCTGTTTGAACTGTATTGTTCGCCATTCTTACCGAGTAAGGATGGCGATTTTTTTGCTATTTTACCGTCCATGCTTCTGAAAATTCACGGTCTTGGAACAGTTCCATTAGGCCGCTAATCTGTTTTAAGCGTAAAACCTCATCAGCGTCCATGCCTAATTCTTCACTGATCCTTTCGTCATCCCAACCTAAATGATAAAGCTCACGAACTATGTCGGACATGGCGCTGATCTGGTGTTTGCCTCGGGCACGATTATGACGAATAGTCGCCGCAATCAGATGCGTTTTCTCCTGTGCATTTTCTTTAAGCATCACCACGGGGAGATAACCAAGCACTCGAGTGCGTAAAAGAGGGCGCTTAGATGCGAGCTCGCGACGATGGAAACCATCAACGATAACGTGTGTTTCATCATCGGGGGATTGTTGGCTGGTGACTATGGGCTGCGTATAGCCATCGCGTAATAATGACGTATAGAGTAAACGTTTCTCTGGTGGTGCTACGGAATTGGGGTTGTAATCATTTGAGACCACACGCTCAATGGGTTTCCAAAGCACGCAATCAATGGGCTCATTGGAAAAGGGGCTGACCTTATGCAGTGCCAATCGGATCTTATTTAGAGTCTCAATTTGGACAGTTTCAGACATCTTCTCTAATTCTATTTTTAGCTCGTTAATTAATAAATCAATCTTCATATGATGCTCCAGCATTTTCTTTTCGCTTGGATTCTTTTGTTGTAACGCTCATAGCTGGTTGGCTTATTTGGGCTAAATGATAATGATCGGCACCAATAATCATTGCGCAAAAGTACTTTGCAAATGCGCCGCCACGACGGAATATCTTTAGAACCGATATCTTTTTCTTGTTCATCGGGTATATCGCGAGGGAAACCATGGGTTTGATACCAGCGTAAATAAATTGCGATCTTATTTCGATAATGCTCGGCGGTTTGTTGCGGCATACTATCGAGTAAGAATAGGGCATAGCTACGCCAAGTGTGATTGTCGGGTTTATGTACCTGACGGCGAGCATAGAAATCACCTCGGCTATTGGCATAAATGCTACCGGTATTGGCCCCCGAGACTCGCTCACAGACATGCTCCCAGCATTCAGGCTCAAGAACATGGTAAAGCCACAAACCTTGCCGCTGCTCTAGCCCAAAGGGTTCACAGATACGCATGGCATGTAACCCCACCCCAGCCTGAAACATTAGATCATACAAGGGATTGTAGATTTTTTTAGTAGAGGAGAAGTAGGTCCAAATATCGTCCGTTTTCCAATCATAGATAGGGTAGATATTGTAGGTATGGCCGGAAATTGTTCCTGTTGTCCATGGTTTGTCATCGGCAAAGCGGTGTTTACGCTTAGACGCAATGGCCCAAAAACGGGTGTAGGACTCATCGGTTCGAATTCCAATCATCATGGCGCAGGGCTGCTGGTTGGAATACCAGTCAGAAAAGGCAGGCATAAATGATTCGAAGGTAATGCCGTCATGATAAAAGGGAAAAAAATTAGGATCGGTAATGGCATCGGCGGGTGGTGTACGGATCCAATTTGTATTGGGCGTCCAACATTGCCATTCAGGCTGAAATTGTGAAACAGAATTCCCCGTGGTGATAGGTAATGCCACCCAATAAAAATGACCGATGACGTCCTGATATAAGCTTCGCATCTTTTCAATATGATTGATGGTGTGGCTAAACTGCGCCTCCCAATCGATAAAGACAATATCGAATTTTTTTCCATTTTTTCTGGCGTGATCTGCCGCTAAATGAAGCAATGTAGTTGAATCTTTTCCACCTGAAAAAGAAATGCAAATTCTGCTGAAGGTATTGAATGTCCATTCAATACGTGTTCTTGCCGCTTTTAATACGTTAATGCGTAGAGATATTTTCTTATTAGACAGCGCATCCATAGAAAGTGGTTTTCTAAAAAATTGGTGCTATTGAAAGGATAAGGAAGAGAATAATACGTAAGTTATTAGTTTAATAGAGAGGTAGGGCACATATATTGATTAACTCTAAATTAAAAATGTTTTAATAAATAACTATTTTATATTTTAAATAAAAAAACATCTGGAAAATTTATTTAATTTGCCAGATGTTGGGTTTTCTAAATGTAGATATTCTTAATCGCGGAAGAACCAATAGCCGCTATTAATTAAGGCTGCCAATGTCACGAGGAAGCTTGGATCGTCGAGCGCTTCTCCCAGCATTGCGGCGTTAACCACGTATTCGCGCGCTAAGGCCTGTGCCGCAGCACTGTGTTCGGTGACGATAATCTCACCGTTGACATAACAGCTGCCTGCGACGTTGATGACACGTAGCCCGCCTAGTCGTTCCAGAGATTCTCCGGATTGGAGTAATTCGTAAATCTCACCGGCCTGATAAGGCGGTTCCGGTGGTGCAATATCCAATTCATGACGAGACTGGCTGACAAATTCACCAAACCAAAGATTGAAATTATCCTGATTCTGCAATTGGCTCATCATCATGCCACGCAGCTTTTCCAATTCAGCGTTTTGCACTTCCGAAGGATTGTCGCGAAGGCCGAGATCGGGATCGCTGTAGCGCTCGCTCCCCAATTCGTTAGCCAACACAAAATCGGCAAAGCCGCTGATGAGCTCACGGCTATTTGGGGCGCGGAAGCCCACTGAGTAGTTCAGCGAGTTCTCTAGCGCATAGCCTTCATGTGGGAATCCTGGTGGAATATACAGAATGTCGCCCGGTTCCATCTCTTCATCAATGATGGCGTCGAAAGGCTCAACCTGAAGTAAATCGGGATGCGGGCTATGTTGCCTTAGCGGATGTTTTTCACCGACACGCCACCGACGACGACCGGTACCTTGGATGATAAAGACGTCGTACTGATCTAAATGAGGCCCTACGCCGCCGCCCGGCACCGAGAACGAGATCATGAGATCGTCAGTTCGCCAGTCAGGAAGCTTGCGGAATGGGCGCATTAACGCGCTGGAGGGCACGTGCCAATGATCGACCGCCTGTACCAGAATAGACCAGTTATTTTCACTTAGATGGTCATAGCTTTCAAACGGGCCGTGAGCAACCTGCCAGCGACCGTCCTGATGGCTCACAAGGCGACTATCAACCTCGTTTTCCATCGCAAGACCTGCTAATTCGTCGGGCGAAATGGGATCAACAAAATTCTTGAACCCACGCTTTAGGATGACCGGGCGTTTTTGCCAGTAGCGTTGCAAAAAATCATTCCAGTCGAGATCAAGTTGATAATCCATTGTTAATTCCCTGTGTATGTATCTGTTGGGATTATAACGGAAGCGCGCAGGGATTCCTCTGCCTGTTTGTCACAACTTGTACTTTTAAGCGTAATGTTTTGCTGATACGGCGCAGGTAACACGCCGTATTGAGAGAAAGGAGGGGATTATTTAATCGACGGCGTGCGAAACCTGTTGGCGGCCAAAATGAATACTCATTCGTGCTCCACCTAAATGGCTATCAGTAATGATGGCTTCACCGTCATACTGTTGTAATAACTCATCGACTAACGCTAAGCCAAGACCTTGTCCTGGACGCAGCGTATCAATGCGCTGTCCACGGCGGAAGATTAGCTCACGTTTACTCTCTGGAATACCTGGGCCATCGTCGTCAATCATGATAATCAGTTCTTTATCTGTTTGCCGTGCAGTAATTTCTACGAACTCTAGACAATATTTGCAGGCGTTATCCAGCACATTGCCCATCACTTCCATAAAGTCGTTCTTTTCACCGACAAACGTGAGTTCAGGAGAAATATCTAGCGTAATATCAACCCCTTTACGCTGATAAACCTTATTGAGCGCCGAACACAGGCTGTCCAATAAAGGCGGAACTGAATGCAACTCACGGTTTAGCATATTGTGTTCAGACTGCATGCTGGCACGGTGTAAATAGTAACCAATCTGCTGTGAGATTCGACTAATCTGCTCCAACATAATGGGTTCAGCTTGTTCAATTTTTAAGTCTTTGCCATTACGCAATGAGCGCAGGGTGCTTTGCAGCACAGCTAACGGCGTTTTCAGGCTATGCGTCAAATCGGTTAACGTGGTGCGATAACGGGTATAACGCTGGCGTTCATTGTTGAGCAAAATATTCAGGTTACGTACCAGTCCACGGAGTTCGCGCGGTGGATTTTCACTTAGTTGTTCTCGCTTACCGCTTTCAAGCTCACGTACTTGTATCAGCACCGCTTTTATCGGCTGTAAGCTCCAATATGCAGCCAGCCACAGGAGCGGTACCACTAATAGAATGTTGGCGATTAGGACATAGGTAAACCAGCCCCAGACCATATCGGAATTTTGTAACTCTTGAGGGATAGTATCGACGACAACGATGGTTAACGCCGGTAGACGCGCCGTTGCGGCGTATTGATTGACCGCCACGGAGTGGGTCATCGCGTCGTCATCGTCGTCATCGTAATCTTTGAGCTGATCTTGAACCTTTGGGTTGTCTCCCAGCACGGCGCTACTGAACACGGTGCTGGAGTCCAACTCATAGAATCCAGGCTTTTCTAGCCAAGATTTTTCAATACGTTTTTCAAGCTCGGGAACTTTACGCTGTGACCAAAGCAGTTTGCCTTTGTCATCGTAAATCATCACCAACGTCGGTGCATTGAGATCGAAGTTAGGCGGAGAGGTGATGGTGAGCTTATTGTTCTCCCAGTGCGCCAGACTGAAAAACAGATTACTTTCGCCGCGCAATAAACGGAACGTGGTTTTATCAAAACTGACCACGTAACCCACTACTGCAACCACGCCATAGGCTAATGACAGCATGAAGACTACGGCTGCAGTGGCGAGTAGGAAGCGCGTTCTTAACGAGAACGGCTGTGCTTTAAAGCGGTTCCAGCGCGAAAGATTCATTCGTTGATATCAAACCTGTAGCCTTGACCACGCACGGTTGTAATCACTTCGTGTGGGTACTCGTTCTGCAACTTTTTACGCAGACGCCCCATCAAGACATCGATAGTATGGCTTTCACGTAGCTCAGCATCAGGATAAAGCTGCAACATCAGAGCGTCTTTGCTAACCACTTTGGCGTGGTTACGGATTAACGTTTCGATGATGGTGTATTCAAATGCGGTCAGTTTGATCAGATTGTCATTAACCGTGAGCTCACGACGCGAAAGATCAATCTGGAACGGAGGTAGGGTAATCACCTGCGAGGCCAATCCGCTGTTACGACGCATCAGCGCCTGCATACGTGCAATCACCTCTTCGAGATGGAAGGGCTTAGTGACGTAATCATCAGCACCCGCTTCAAGCACGGCAACTTTGTCCTGCCAGCTTTCACGTGCGGTCAGCACCAAGATAGGCAGCTTAATTTGCTCTGAACGCCAACGGCGGATCAGGCTTAAGCCATCTTCTCCCGGTAAACCTAAATCAACAATCGCAATGTCTGGTGTTTGTTCATTAACAAAAAAATCAGCCTCTTTGGCATCTTCTGCGGCATCGACCTGATGGCCCATATCGCGCATTTGCACAGACAGGTGATGACGAAGCAAACCATTATCTTCAACGACCAGAATTCGCATGAATGACTTCTCCCTAAGGTGGGGGCCAAGAGAAAGTGTCTCTTGGCAAGATTAATATTCGCGTTATCTTACTAGAAAGTATAACGAAGCCCGATCTCACCGATCTGATCGTCTACTTTCCAATTATGGTAGGTATAACCAATTTCGGCCGCAAGATTTGATGTTAAGGCATAATCTGCCCCAATTCGTGCTTCATTAAAACCGCGGCTGTCATATTCAGCATAACGATAGGCGACATTCATACCGATTTTATCGGTAATGTGGCTTTTCACACCAATTTCGCCGGTTGCGCTGCCCCAGCTTTTATCACGCTTCTTATCCCAATCAAAATTGGTTGAAATGGCGTGACCACTGGCACCGATGAGTGCATACATATCGGTGTTTGGATTAATAGGGAAATGATAGCCAAGACCCAGCAGGCTATCGCCGCTGCTACGTTGGCTGTTTCCCATTCCGTTCAAGCGCGCATCAATGAACAGATTATTTTCAAATCCGTAGCCACCGCGCAGGTAAAAGCCACCCATGGTGGTTTTGCTTTGATCTGGACGGTTTTGATGCACTAATTTATCAAAATCACTTTTGCTTGTGACACCACCAACCTGAAGGCCGCCAGCGACATAGGTGTAATCATCGGCCTGTGCCATACCGGTCATCGCACTGATGATGGTCATTGCGCATAAGGATTGTTTTAACATAGGTGACTCCCTCAATATTCATTGTTGCAGTGTTGCGACAACCAGTATCGAAACTATCGCCTAAACCCTTCCTCAACCATGCGCCATCAAACTTAAACGAAAACTAAACGGAAAATAAAAGGCCCCGAATGGGGCCTTTGAGAGTATGCAGAGGGCGTGAAATAAATAGAAAAACGGTTACTTCTCTTTAGGCTTAGGCAACTCGGCACGTATATCTTTCACCTGCGATGCGCTGACCGGTTCTGCTTGGTTTCCCCAGCCAGTGCGAACAAATGACAGCAGTTTAGCGACATCTTCGTCACTGAGACGCCAGCCAAAATCTGGCATGGTGAGTCCCGTTGGTGCCGTTTGCGTGATCGGCATATGAGAGCCTTTCAATACGATGCTAATCAGCGAAGAGGGATCTTTGCTCAGCAGCACAGGATTATGCGCGAGCGCAGGGAAGGTGTTTTCATAGCCCATACCGTCTGAACGGTGGCAGGCCGCACAGTTATCAAGATATAGCTGTGCGCCGGGCTGTGTTGCCTTACCGTTAGCCAGCGCCTGATAGGTTGCTGAATCCTTCACGGGTTCTTTGGCGTTATCGCCCATCGGCTGCAGCGATTTTAAGTAGACAGCAATAGCCTGCAAATCTTCTGCATTTAAATATTGCGTGCTGTCTTGCACCACGTCGGTCATGGAGCCAAACGCGGCGGACTTTTCCGTATGACCGGATTTCAAGAATTGGGCAATTTGTTGCTCATTCCAATAGCCCAGCCCCGTGGATTTATCACCGCGTAAGTTGGCAGCGTGCCAACCTTCTAGCGTACCCCCGCTGAGATATTCAGGTTCAGACTGGTCTAGCGCTTTTTCTTGGAAACCGATCCCTCGCGGTGTATGGCAAGAACCGCAGTGACCAAGCCCTTGAACTAAATATGCCCCGCGGTTCCAAGCAGTCGTTTGCTGAGTATCAGGTTGGAATACGCCGTCATGGCGGAACATAAGGTTCCATCCAGCAAGCGGCCAGCGCATATTGAGCGGCCATGGAATATCACTGTCTTTGTTGGCCTGCGCCACGGGTTTTACGCCATGCTGAAAGTAGAGATAGAGATCCTGCATGTCGTCTTCGTTGATTTTAACGAAGGAGGGATAAGGCATGGCTGGATAAAGATGGGTGCCATCCTTGCGAATGCCTTTACGCACCGCGTCGGAAAACTCGGTAAAGCTGTATTCACCAATCCCTTGTTTTTTATCTGGGGTGATGTTGGTGGAATAAATTGCTCCAACAGGCGTCGTCATTTTCAATCCGCCGGCAAAGGGCTGACCACCCACGGCGGTATGGCATGCGGTACAGTCGCCAGCACGGGAAAGATATTCGCCATGGGCGATCCGTTGTTCCAGCGGAGCTGGAGCGGCTTGAGCGTATAGTCCGGATGCGCTCAGTAACAATATAGCCAGCTGCGTTTTTCTGATTGTTTTCATGATTACTCTCCCTGTCAGGCCTGAACCAATGGGCCCGGATTGGCTAAGTATTGGGTGCGAATGGCATGTGCTGACCAATAGGCCAACGCGCCAACCAGTCCGGTTGGGTTATAGGCCATGTTTTGTGGGAAGGCACTTGCACCCTGTACAAAGACGTTAGGGACGTCCCAGCTTTGCAGGTATTTATTCACCACGCTGTTGGATGGACTATCGCCCATAATCGCGCCGCCGGTGGTATGGGTTGACTGATAAGGGCGCACGTCATAATGACTATTCATGTCCATCACCGAGACTTTCATTTGTTTAGGATTCATCGCGGTGGCGATACCCTGCATTTTGCTGGTGATGTGCTGCGTCATTTTCACTTCATTGGGTTTCCAATCAAAGGTCATGCGAAGCAGTGGCTGGCCGAAAGCATCTTTATAGTTTGGATCGAGATCTAAATAGCACTCTTTGTAAGGCATGACAGAGCCTTCGGAACCGATGCTCATCGAATGCAGATAGTTATCTTTGATCCCTTGCTTCCAGCCCGCGCCCCACGTTGGCGTATCGGCAGGCAGTGTCATTTGTTGGATAGGGCGTCCACCCGTTCGCACGGCGGAGATATAAGCGCCGCCGATAAACCCAAGGTCGGTATGATCGAAGTTATCACTGTTGAAATCATCAATAACGGCGCCCGCAGCGCCAGCACCGATAAACGGATTAAAATGGGTGTCTTTATCAAAGAAGAGCGAAATACCGCTGTTCATTTGATACGCGTAGTTTCTACCCACCATTCCTTCACCCGTTTGCGGGTTGTAGGGCTTACCAATGCCGGAAAGCAACAACAAGCGAACGTTATGCAGCTGATAGGCGCTCAAGATAACCATATTAGCCGGCTGCTCAATTTCGCGACCTTGTATGTCGATGTAGGTCACGCCGGTGGCTTTTTTACCGCTGCTATCGAGGTTTACTTTGATAACCATTGAGTTGGTGCGTAGTTCAAAGTTTTTGCGCTGGGTGAGTACAGGCAAGATGGTGCTTTGTGGCGATCCTTTGGAGTACATGAAACACCCAAAGCGTTCGCAGTAGCCGCAATAGTTACATGGGCCTAATTGCACGCCATAGGGGTTGGTGTAAGGCTGTGAGCAGTTCGCCGCAGGAATGGCAAAAGGATGATAACCCAGCTCTTTAGCGGCTTTGCTAAATAAAGTGCCAGAGTAGAGCGATTTAAGCGGTGGGGTTGGATATTCGGAGGTTCTTGGGCCTTCAAAAGGATTACCGCCTTCGATAATTTGTCCCCGCAGGTTGCCTGATTTACCCGCGGTTCCACAGACTTTTTCGAATTTATCAAAGAAAGGCTCTAAGTCGGCATAATCAACAGGATAGTCTTGTAACAACATTCCTTCAGGAATAAATGCCTTTCCATAGCGTTCGCTGATCGTCGTGTGTAACTTCAAATCGCTCGGCAATGCACGCCAATGCATGCCGTTCCAGTGAACCCCAGCTCCACCGACGCCGTTACCCGGCAAGAATGACCCAAACTGACGGTAGGGCACGGCGTAATCACCGGGATTATGGCGCACGGTCACCGTTTCTTTGGCTGTTTCCTGAAAAAGTTTAAGGCGAATGCCATAGGTCAGCTCATCGGCAATACGTGGATAGGCGAAGTCAGGATAGGTATCTCGTTTTTCCCCGCGCTCTAACGCAACGACGCTCAAACCCGCATCGGTCATTTCCATTCCCATAATGGCTCCGGTCCAGCCGAAACCGACAATTACCACGTCAACGGGGTCTTTTTTTATGGTTGTCATTTATGCAGTCCTCTTGCTGGAAATACTGACAGGGCCCTGTGGATAAGGCTCATTGGGGTGATCGACCCAGTCGGTGAAGTCGGCGCGAGCACCGGGGAATCCGATCAATTGCCACGATGCGAGCGTTTGGTTGCCTCCGTGAATGGGATCAGCAAAATATCCCTCTTTGGTGTTTTGTAGCAGTAAATCGAACAGCATTTTGGCGGGAACGGCATCGAATGCTGGTTGGTCTTTTTCCAGTTCAGAGAGCACCTGATCCTGCTGATCCGGTTTTAGCTCAGCAAAACGATGTTGAAATTTCTGCTGGCAATAATCGTTCACTGCGGCAATCCCTAAACGATAAACCTCGCGGGGAACCAATTTGGACTGATACCCCAGTTCTGGCACCGCGGAAACAAAAGGGGGATGCATATACCATAGGCCACCATGTCCGAAGGGCGCTTCCATCTGTTTATCAATGAATACGGGGACGCCCTGCGATACGGCACCTGGGCCATTTGCATCGCTGGGGATCAGTCGCTCACAGGCCGCTAACAAAAAGGCCCACTCCTCATTATTAAAATAGACAGGAACATAGTGCTGGCTCACTCCGGGTGACTTGGCTGGTGATGCTTGGGCGGTAGTGGTAAGCGACACTATGCCAGTTCCCGCTGCTGCGGCGAGCGGAATCAGCGTTAACGATTTTTTTAAGAACAGCCTTCTGGCTGGAATTGCTTCATGAGGCTTCGACATAACTGCACCTTGCTTTAAGAGATACCTGTCACCCAAGAAATGCTGTTTGTTTTGATCCAGCGTCAGGTTGAGTGAGAGGCAGAGAAGGATGATGAAGACATTATGATAAGCATTTGCTTTTCGTATTCTTAGCTTGCTAATCATAATTTCCATTGTAAAGATATGGGAATAAAAAACAATTAGGAAAATATTTACATACAATTTTTTTACCTAATGCACTCAGTAAAATAACGAACAGGCGGTGCTTAGCTAGAAAAGAGGGGAAGGAGCGAGAAGAAAACGTTTGCCTAGATCGAGAGAGTAAATATGATTGTTCGATTCAGCTCTCGGTTTTATTTCAATGGTATTATTAAGGTACTACGCAATGAAAGGGTTCTTAGTCCATTCGTGTGCAAGGAAATCAAATGCAAACAGTTAATAATAACAATACTAAACTATCCGTGATGATGTTCGTGGAGTGGTTTATTTGGGGGGCATGGTTTGTGCCGCTTTGGCAGTATCTGAACAAACTCGGTTTTTCTCCTTCAGAGATCGCGTGGTCTTACAGCAGTACGGCTATTGCCGCAATATTGTCTCCGGTACTCGTCGGGGTTATCGCCGATCGCTATTTCGCGGCACAAAAGGTGCTTGGGTGGCTGCACTTGGTGGGTGGCGCTCTTATGCTGCTTTTGGCATGGCAGACGCAGTTCTCAACATTTTTCCCTCTGCTGGTGGTTTATGCCCTGACGTATATGCCAACGGTGGCGCTGACCAACAGTATCGCCTTTGCCAATATTCGTGATACTGAAAAAGACTTCCCTCGTATCCGTGTATTAGGCACCTTAGGCTGGATTGCTTCGGGCTTGGTCGTTGGCTTTATGTTGCCGCCATTGTTAGGGATGGATAACGTCTCGGATACCAACATGCCGCTGATTGTCACGGCGCTGGCTTCCGTATTGTTAGGCTTGTACAGCTTTATGCTGCCAAACACGCCGCCGAAAGTGGGTCAACGTACCGATATTAAAGATTTGCTCGGGTTGAATGCGCTGGGTTTGCTGCGTGACCGCTCCTTTGCGATATTTGCATTGTGCTCGTTTCTCTTCTGTATGCCGCTGGCCTTCTACTATCAGTTCGCCAACGGTTATCTCACACAGGTGGGCTTGGAAAATGCCACCGGTTGGATGACGCTTGGACAAGTGTCTGAGATCTTCGCCATGCTGGCGCTGCCGTTCTTGTTAAAACGCTACGGCATCAAAAAAGTGCTACTGCTGGGGTTTGTCACCGCAGGTATTCGCTACGTGCTGTTTATCTATGGCGGTACGGCAGATTTGCTGATGTACAGCATGCTGTTTATCGGCATTTTGCTGCACGGCGTTAGCTACGACTTCTACTTTGTGACTGGTTATATCTACGTGGATAAAAAAGCACCCGCGCATATGCGAACAGCAGCGCAGGGTTTGATCACTCTTATTTGCCAAGGTTTCGGCAGTTTTATCGGCAACTGGCTGGGGGGCCGAGCAATGACCGCCTTCCAATTACCTGAAGCGCACAACGGCATGACCTTCGACTGGTTTACCGTGTGGGGTGTTGGTGCGGCAATGGTCTTTGCCGTGATGCTGCTCTTTATCCTTTTTTTCCGCGAAAAGAACCGTGAAATCACGCAGGTTGCCATCGGAAATTAATATCGTTTTTATTTAAACTTGCGGCGGCTTGGCAGCATATTGACTCAGTCGCCGATGAAATATTGAGGTTGTTTGTTATGGACTTACACGTATCTTCACAGGCAGAAGTGACTCTCCAACAGCGAATCCTTGGTGCGCTTTATGGCCAAATGCTAGGCGATTCACTCGGGATGCCTTCCGAGCTTTGGCCACGTTCGCGCGTGCGTAGCCATTTTGGTTGGATCGACCGCTTTTTAGATGGCCCTCAGGAAAACAACGCCGCGTGTTATTTCACCGCCGGGCAATTTACCGATGACACTTCGATGGCGCTGGCATTGGCTGACGCGCTGGTAGAGGCTAATGGAAAAGTAGTCCCTGAGCTGATTGCGAGAAACGTCATTCGTTGGGTTGATAGCTTCGATGCGTTTAATAAGAATATTTTAGGCCCAAGTTCAAAAGTGGCGCTGCGTGAGCAGAAAGAAGGCAAGCCAATTAGCAGTTTAGAAAATAACGGGGTGACTAACGGCGCGGCAATGCGTGTTTCTCCTTTGGGATGCGTGCTTCCGTCGGCTCCGTTGCGTACTTTTGTTGATCAAGTATGGGAAGCCTCTAGCCCAACGCATAAATCGGATATTGCGGTAGCCGGTGCCGTGGTGATCGCATGGGCAGTCTCTAAAGCTGTTGAAGGTGCTTCGTGGGAAGAGATTAAAATGGCGCTGCCTGCCGTAGCGAGCTATGCGCAAGAGTTTCGCCCGTCAACGTTCAGCGCCTCCTTGGCTGCGCGTATTGAACTGGCGCTTTCTGTCGTTTCTGGTTCTGATGGCATAGAAGACGCCAGCGAGCGCGTTTACCAATTGGTGGGTGCGGGGGTGAGCACCATTGAGTCTGTTCCTGCGGCGATCGCGATGGTTGATTTGGCTCAGGGTTGTCCTAATCAGTGTGCGGTGCTGTGTGCCAACCTCGGCGGAGACACCGATACCATTGGTGCTATGGCAACGGCTATCTGCGGCGCATTGAAAGGTGTTAATGCAATTAAGCCAGAGTGGCTTGCCACGCTGCAACAAACCAATCCTATCGATATGACGCGTTATAGCACCGCGTTCGAAAAATTCCGTGCTCAATGGCAGGAAGCAAAATAATGAAACCGTGGCTGAACCAATTTTTGCATCAACGAAAACAGGCGAAGCCCGTCATGGTGCTCGGCGCTTCGGTCATGGACGTGGTGGCGGATACCGATCGTTTACCGGAAAGGGGCGGCGATCAACCGGCCTTTGAACGCGGCGTTCATCTGGGAGGATGTGCGTTAAACATTGCGCTGGCGTTACATCGTTTAGGTGTTAGCTGTGTACCAATGATGCCGATAGGCGAAGGTGTGTGGGCAGATCGGCTGCGGGCGGCCATGGCGAGCAAAGGCATTTACAGCCAGCTTAACGTGAGCGGGGGCGATAATGGGTGGTGTTTGGCGCTGGTTGAACCGGATGGTGAGCGAACCTTTATCTCATTTGACGGCATTGAAAATCAGTGGCAGGCACAGTGGTTAGAACCGCTGACACCCACGTCGGGCTTTGTGTCTATTTCCGGCTACCAGCTTAGCGTTCCGCGCGGTGATGTTTTACTGAATTGGGTTAATGGTTTGCCAACTGATGTGAAAGTGGTGGTTGATTTTGGCCCAAGATTGGATCGTATCTCGCCACAGGTTGTTCAGCAGCTAGTGCGCCCCGGCGTTATCCTCACGTTAAATGAGCGTGAAGCCCAGATCCTTGGTATGAAAAAGGATGGTGTGGAGGCGTTTTGTCAGCAGCTTCATCAACAAATCAAAGAGCTGGTGGTGGTCAGAATGGGCGATGCTGGCTGCTACTATCACCAAGCGGATGATGAAAAAGGCTGGGTTGATGCTTGTCGCGTCAACGTAGTTGATACAATTGGCGCTGGTGATAGCCATTGTGCTGGGTTGCTGGCGGGGCTAGCCAGCAACTTGTCAGCCAAGGATGCGTTGACGCTAGCCAACCATATCGCTGCCTATGTAGTCTCTTTCCGCGGCGGTGATTGCGCACCAACCACGGAAGAGTTAGCTGAATTTTTCTAACCCTACGCGCTATTCGATCACTAAACGTGCTCGCTTGCCGGTCATGCTCAGCATGCCGACAAGTGAGTCGATAGTAAACTTCTCGGTTTTTTGGTTCACCACGTCAGAAACTCTCGGGCGCGAAATATTCAATATTTCCGCGGCAGCGCTTTGTTTAAGGTTGTTAGACGCAATCCACTGGGTAATTTCTACCATCAGGGTGATCTTCATCTCTAACTCGGCGTTTATCTGGGTGAGAGATTCCGCATGCAATTGCTGAGCTTGGCTGTCAGAAAAGCCAAGGTCTGCAAAAATGTTGCCATCAACTTCGGTGATATGGCGAGACTTAGTATCAATATGGCTATTTACGTGGTTGCTTACGTTGTGATTACTCATGTTTAAGACTCCTTTCTTTGACGATTTCTTTATACCGCAACATGACGATTTCATTGTCTATGCGCGAGGTCTTTTGCGTTTTCTTCGTAAAGCAATGCAGCACATAGACTGATTCGACAAATGTTGCGACATACATGATTCTGTATTGGTTATTATCGTTATCTATTCGGATTTCAACGATGCCGGAGCCAAGATCGTTTCTCGGCTTCCAGTGCCGAGGCTCAAGGCCATATTGAACACGATGAAGCTCAAACCCCGCCGTTTTTTTAACTTCATCGCAGAAGGAGAGCAGCACCTTCTTAGATGTTCCCCTCCAGTCTATAGGTTTAACACTAGGCGTTAGTTTTAAACCAGAAACCGTTATGGCAATGAAAGTCCTTTTTTGATCACACATGGTGTCGATCCTTTTGCGTATAAAATTTTATACCTGTTTGTATGCTTTGCAAGCAGTATTTTCAGATGCACACCAACATAATTCGGCATGAGGTGGTCCGGGAAAAGAGTAATCCTGAGTAAATTTAATTGCTTGGGGAAAATTCATTGGTGATAAAAGTGTGCGAGGGTGTGCACAGCGCGGTAAAGCTTGAAAGGCAATTGCTAAATAAACTTGCGGAGAGATTCGCAAAGAAGGAAATAAAAAAGCGCCACTCGATTGGTGAGTTGCGCTTTGATGATGAGGCGTTAGAACTCAGTCTTCGGTGGAGTACTCATACATATCGCCACGGCAATAGTTGATGCTGTACTCCAGCGGCCGCAGTTCGTGATCGAGTAAGGTCTGACGGATCACCAACATCGCCGAAGGTTCTTTGATCAACAGTTTTTCACGTAGTTCATTATTTGCCAGACAGGCGCTAATTTGGCTATAAAGCTTGCCAAACTGAATCTGGCGGCTGCGCAGGTAGTCGTATAGTGAATTACCAATTTGCTCGACGTCATCAATGGCGTTTTCAACCACGTATGAAATAGCGACGGAAACGGGGCTGTGATCCACGGTACGAATACGCTCTAGGCGGAAAACTGAACTGTTTTGTGGAATATTCAGCTTTTCAGCAACGTTGACTGAGGCAGTCACGCGCTCACGCTTGATCCACACTGAGCCAGGCGTTCGGCCTTGTAAATTCACCTCACCGGAAAACCCTTTAATGGTCGCGAGGGAGTAAGCCAGCGGCGGCGTAGGGGTATTTTTCACCATGGTACCAAAGCCACGGCCACGGCCGATAATATCGTCTTGCTCAAGACATGCCAGCGCCTTACGCACCGTAATTCTGGATATTTTCAATGCGTCGGTGAAAGCGCGTTCGCTTGGCAGAAAATCGCCTGGTTTGACGATCCCTTGATCAATGGCTTCACGGAGAGATTCATTAAATCGAAGATAGATTGGCATCGAGCCAGTTTGGGCAATATCTTGCTGTAATTTATTTAATAACTGCAGGCTATTTTCTGCGCTCATAGCGTTGAACGTCCGGATTATTTGTATTGATTAAGACGGATGAGATCCTCAGTGTAGACCGTGATTTCAGATTGCAGAAGGAAAAATGCGTGATTTCGTGGCAGGGGTTTATATCGAAGCACAAAATACAACCGGTTGAATGAAAACTGCCCGCAATCGCGGGCAGTTTGAAGCGGAAAAGCGAATTATTTCAGCTTGTCGACGAGAGTAATGGCCTCACCAATGTAATTGGCCGGCGTCATGGCTTTCAGGCGCGTTTTCTCGTCGTCTGGCAGAGCCAGTCCATCGATAAATGCCTGTATGCCCGCCGCATCAACACGTTTACCACGGGTTAATTCTTTCAGTTTTTCATACGGTTTTTCGATGCCGTAACGGCGCATCACGGTCTGAATTGGCTCGGCCAATACTTCCCAGTTGTGATCCAGCTCATCCAGAAGATGATCGCGATTCACTTCCAGTTTGCTAATCCCTTTCAGAGTGGACTGATAAGCGATTAATGCATAGCCAAGACCAACGCCTAAGTTGCGCAGTACGGTGGAATCCGTAAGGTCGCGCTGCCAACGTGAAACTGGCAGTTTAGCGGCCAAATGTCCCAGAACTGCATTCGATAGACCCAGATTACCTTCAGAGTTTTCGAAGTCGATTGGGTTTACTTTGTGCGGCATCGTTGAGGAGCCGATTTCACCCGCGATGGTTTTCTGTTTGAAATGGCTAAGAGCGATATAGCCCCAAATGTCGCGGTCAAAATCGAGCAAAATGGTGTTGAAGCGTGCGACGCAATCGAACAGTTCTGCAATATAGTCATGCGGTTCAATTTGCGTGGTGTATGGGTTCCATTGGATACCCAGAGACGTGACGAACTCTTCACTAAACTGATGCCAGTTAACTTCAGGGTATGCCACCACGTGGGCGTTATAGTTACCCACCGCGCCGTTAATTTTGCCGAGGATATCAACATTACCCAACTGGCGGAACTGGCGCTCCATACGATAAGCCACGTTGGCAAATTCTTTGCCTACGGTTGAAGGTGTTGCTGGCTGGCCGTGGGTGCGAGAGAGAAGGGGAATATCGCGGTATTCCTGAGACAAGCCGGCAATAGCATCGATGATTTTGCGCCACTGTGGCTTGATCACTTCTTCACGCGCGGTGTTCAACATCAGTGCATGAGACAGGTTGTTAATGTCTTCAGAGGTACAGGCAAAATGGATGAACTCGGATACCGCGTGCAGCGCAGGAACTTCGGCGACCTTTTCTTTCAGGAAGTATTCTACGGCTTTAACGTCATGATTGGTGGTGCGCTCGATGGTTTTGATGCGCTGAGCGTCTTCTTCGCTGAATTCGGTGACAATTTTGTCAAGGAAAGCGTTTGCGTCGGCGTCAAAAGCCGGAACTTCGCGGATTTCTGCACAGGCTGCTAATTTCTGCAACCAACGTACTTCTACCTGCACACGGAACTTCAGCAGACCATATTCACTGAAAATCGGACGTAGCGCGGTGACTTTATCGCCATAGCGGCCGTCAATCGGTGACACTGCGGTCAGAGAGGATAATTCCATCGGTAGCAACTCCTGAGGGATTGAGGTGGATATAGAAAAACGTAACCAATCGGTAAATCTTCCAGCGAGCGATCGCTGGGCTAACTATTCTTTAGAATCTACAAAATCTCTTTAGAACCTACAAAATCTTGTCTTTAGAACTGACAAGACGTTGGATTAACAATGCGTAAGTAAATTTTGGGCCATCTGGAATAAACGATTACGCGAGAACATCAGCTGCAAGCGCCCACCGCCAACCTGTTGCCACAAGATCCCAGAGCGAATACCCGCTAATAATGCAGCGCGTACTTTGGCTTGAATTAGTGGATTTTGCAGGATAGTTGGGGAGCCAGTGACCTGAATGCGTGGGCCTAACGGGCTTACGACGTCAACGTAAATCGAGGCTAAAGAGCTAACAATCGTTTCAGATTCAAGATCGAAATGTGCCAGTTGGCGGTCTAGAACATTGATACGGTCAGACAGCGTTTGCATGGCAGCATTGTTGCCAAATAACTTGCGTTCTAACACCATCAGGCTCAGACAATAACGGGTTAACTCCGCGCCAGGCCCTTGGCGATTGGCATTCAGCACGTTTAACAGCGTTTCGAGGCCTAACTTAAGGTCGCGCTCATGATCGCCAAATACGGCCAGCGTTGATGGCGGGTTCGTTTGAAGAATACTGTTCAGCGACGTTCTCATTGCGGCGTTATCGCACTGACCTTCATGTGCCAGCTGTTGAACCAGTCGGGCTGATTGACAGATACCGGCTAATGCCAAGGTGATGTCATAGTAGTTCTTCGCCACGGAGACTCCTGTATGCGCGGACAAGGAAAAATTAACACAGGTTTAGGAACCCGCGTAGAAATTCAAGCGCAGATCATGCCACAAAGCAGGGCTTAAACACAGAGGCAATCGAGTTCCCTGACGACATTTGGCTGATGCCTGCTTAATTCCCACGCTGGTGGGGCAAACTTTACTCGATAACGACCTTGTTTTTTCCGCTGTGTTTTGCCGTATAAAGCGCGTTATCGGCGCGATTGAGCGTTTCTTCTAAGGTTGCGGTTTTCCCGTCAAACAGGCTAATACCAAATGAAGCCGTGACATGAATTTTTGGCCCATGCGAGAGGAAGAACTTACGGTTGCTGATGGCTAACCGAATACGCTCACAGATGTGATAGGCGCGATTAAGATCGTCATAATTGATAATGAGAGCAAATTCCTCACCGCCAAAGCGTGCCACAAAATCGCTTGAACGGGTGATCAATCGAATCAGCTCGGCCACTTCAATCAGAACCTGATCGCCCGCTAAATGCCCATAGGTATCATTAACGGATTTAAAGTTATCAATGTCGATCATCACTAAGCAGCAAGGCGAACGTGACTTCGACAACGCCTGCATTTGCTGCTCGAGCGCCTGTCGGTTGTGTACTTTGGTCATTGGGTCGAGCAGGGAGGCCGCGCGGACTTTAAAGAAGGCATCGACGCTGCGGCGCTTGATAGAAAGCGTTTGATAGCAGACGAGTAAACAAATAAAAGAGACAGTTTGGTAGAGCAAAATATCTAAAACGTGGTCTTTGGTATGCAAAAACGGCAGCACAATCACAACGCGATACAGCGTGATAAAAATGATCGTTTTGAGATAGGTGCGGAACGTATTGCGTTCCCATACTTTCGCGATGAGCACCGGAACCAGCATCACCGCCAGTAGCAGATTATCGAGAACGAAGCCGCCGGTGGTCGCGAAGTTAACCAGCCATGCTGTGATCCCGGCAATACCTCCACCAAAGAAAGTGACTAACAGCATTGGTACAATTTCGAAGCTGTAGTAAACCTCCTGCGTGAAGTACATTTTGCTGCGTGTGAGATACAGTGAGATCAGTCCCGCGATCACGCCAAATAAAATGCGGCGACTCAACGATGAATGTGAACTTAATGCGTTGTGTTTGCTGAGCACAAAATAACTCACCGACAGCGATGCGTAGGTGACACAAGCATTTATGTAGAGAACATCGAGCGACTGTAGCGGATTCATCGTTTATCTCTGATTAGTATTCGTCAGAATATTCTCAGTCTAGCACGCGACTTTCAACCGTAATTTAAGAAAGGATTTATTTATAACTGTCTGAATTTTGTAAATAAGAAAGCCGGAGAACAAATAATGTTCTCCGGCTTAAGTAAGGTGCTGAAAACTTAGTCAATGATGCGTTGTTCGATAACACCGCCGCCTAAGCAGACTTCATCGATGTAAAATACCGCAGACTGTCCTGGCGTCACCGCTGCGACGGGTTCATCGAAGCGAACTTCAATGCGTTCATCATCAATTGGCGTAACGGTGCAAGCGATATCCGGTTGGCGATAGCGGGTTTTCACCACGCAGCGGAACGGTTCGCGCACGGTTTTACGATCGACCCAATGCAGCTGCTGGGCAATTAAACCATTCGAGTACAGGCTTGGGTGGTCGTGGCCTTGAGCAACGAGCAACACGTTGTTTTCAAGATCTTTCTCGACCACATACCAAGGATCTTCGCCGCCGTCTTTGGTTCCGCCGATACCGAGGCCCTTACGCTGCCCGAGCGTGTGGTACATCAAACCTTGGTGCTGACCGATCTCTTCACCGTCAACGGTCATAATTTTGCCCGGCTGTGCAGGTAAATAGCGGCCAAGGAAATCACGGAATTTACGTTCACCGATAAAGCAGATGCCGGTTGAATCTTTTTTCTTCGCGGTCGCAAGATCTAACTGTTCGGCGATTTTGCGAACTTCTGGCTTTTCGAGTTCACCAACAGGGAACAGGCTCTGTGCCACTTGCTCATGGCTCAGCGTATACAGGAAGTAGCTCTGATCTTTGTTGGTATCAACGCCGCGCAGTAGCTGCGTGGTGCCGTTGATATCGCGACGGCGCACGTAGTGGCCCGTTGCAATGTAATCCGCACCCAAATCTTCTGCGGCAAACTCTAAGAATGCTTTGAATTTGATCTCTTTGTTGCACAGGATATCGGGGTTAGGCGTACGGCCAGCTTTGTATTCGGCTAAGAACAGCTCAAATACGTTATCCCAATATTCCGCCGCAAAGTTGACGGTATGCAGTTCAATACCTAACTTGTCGCAGACTGCCTGAGCGTCAGCCAAATCGGTCGCCGCTGAGCAGTACTCTTCATTGTCGTCCTCTTCCCAGTTCTTCATGAACAGGCCAGCAACCTGATATCCCTGTTGTTGTAATAGGTAGGCGGATACGGAGGAATCAACGCCGCCGGACATCCCGACGATCACTTTTTTCTGGCTGTTATCTGACATGAGACTCTCACAGTCTGAGTGGAACACAAATTTAAGGGGCGGATTTTAGCACGAAAGCAGGGCGTGGAAAAAGCACTGCGCCGTATTTTCTAGACGACTGGTCTAGCGGCGCAGGCTGAAGAGATAGACGTATAGAACACAATACGTATTTTACAGTTGAATACTGCCTGTAAACAGAACCTTACCTGTTGGCTGTCCGGTTGGGGAACCACCACGTGGTTCTAGGCTTATAGCCAATAGACTGCCATTAATAATTGGTTTACCTAATGCCGAAACGGCACTCAATGCGGTATTGCTGATAATACCGAGTGAAATAGGCTTGCCACCTTTCGGTATCGCCCACAGTTCTAAGCTCCGATCGCTAGGAATATTCAACCCACGTGGAGGCGTTAGCGTTAACGCATGGCTGTCTGGATTTAAGCTAACCTGCCAGCGCATATTATTGTCTTGTGTGGCAAGTACCGCGACTTCAGACGGCGGGGCAAAAGGTTTCACCAACGTTCTTGGGAGTAAAACTAATAACAAGCAGGCCGCCGCTAGCGCAGCTACGCCTATCCAACCATGGCGTTTAATCCAATGTGATTTGATGCTTATGACGTTGTCACGTTCACTGTCAAGCTGGCGTACAATATTTTGCCAAACGTGAGCCGGAGGCTGAATTGGCTGATAGAGATCGTCCAGCGGTGCGAGGCCATTTTGCCAACGTAGTACGTGCACTTGCAGCTCAGGCGTTTGCTCTAGCCAACGCTCGAATCGTGCTCGAGGCAAACCGCGTAGCGTGCCCAGCACGTATTCGCCAGCCAGTTGTTCGAGGTGTTCAGTGCGAGGGATCATAAGCCTAAGCATCCTTTAAGTTGTTCTAGTCCACGGCGTATCCAGCTTTTTATGGTCCCCAGTGGCTGGTGGAGAAAGGCAGAAACTTCGCCATGTGACAGCCCTTGATAATAAGCCAATACGACGGTTTGCTGCTGATCGGAAGGCAGCCCCGCTAAGCACTCTTTAAGTCGTAAATTTTGCACGTTATCTTGAATGTGCTGTAGCGGATCGTCATTAATGCCGTTGTCACTCATCTCCGTGTCAAATTCATCATCGGTTGGTATTTCATAGCGTGCGCTGCCGCTACGTAAGCCATCGATGGCGCGATTGCGCACGATATGGGTCAACCAAGTTTGCGGGCTGCTAAGCCCTGGCTGATAGGTAGCCGCTTTGTGCCAAATGGTGATAAAACTCTCTTGCAGAATATCCTGCGCCCATGCCGGATTACGCAATATTTGCACGGCAACCGAATAAAGCCTCGGTGACGTTTGGCGATAAAGATCTTCAAAGGCCGCTCGGTTTCCCCGAGCAGCCTCTTGGATTAATCGTGTTAGAGGCTCAATATCGCCGTTATTCATCGTTCTACCTTGTGCAGGAATAATCTACAGAAATCACCTGCAGCAAGTATAGACGGCTTTATTTAGGAAGGAGCACCTTGTCAATGACATCGATGACGCCATTTTTCTGATGTACATCATAGGTACTGATATTAGCGACGCCGCCGTTCGCATCTTTAATCTGAATATTGTGCGGGCCGTTTTGTAATAGCCAGATATCTTGCCCGTTCACGGTTTTGAGCATGGCTTTGCCATTACCTTGATGGATTTTTTTCTCCAGCGCTTTCATGTCCAGAGAGCCGGGGACCACATGATATGTGAGTACAGACACCAGTTTGGCTTTGTTTTCCGGCTTTAGCAGTGTATCCACCGTGCCAGCAGGTAGGGCTGCAAACGCTTCATTGGTTGGCGCAAAGACGGTGAAAGGGCCTTTTCCCTGCAAGGTATCGACTAAACCTGCTGCTTTGACTGCGGCTACCAAGGTGGTGTGATCTTTAGAGTTCACGGCGTTTTCAACGATATTTTTTTGTGGATACATTGTTGCACCACCGACCATGGTGGTACCACCAGACATCATGGAGGCTTCAGACATGTTTTGTGCAAATGCAGAAGCGCCACACACCAGCAGAGAAGAGCAAATTAAGGTACGGGTAAACATATTCATGATGCGTTCCTTATGAGTAGGGGAAAAGTCAGGCTCTGTGCCTCACATACTCATATACGGACGGGCAGGTAGATTGGATGCAGAAAAATGAAAATATTTTAGATTTTCTTTCGACACCGCTCGCCATCCTCAAATGCTTCATCTGGAGTCGCCCCATGACGCAGTAGGCGACAAATGGCACCGTAAGATTTATTTGGCATTAAGCTTTCATAGGCATCACGAATTGAGCGGTAGTTGTTACCCTTCACGCAGATACCATTTTCTTTGCCAGCGCAACGGTTATGCACGATTAACGATTCAGAGAGAATTAGCCGATAGGTGGAAATCTCCTGCCAGGAAAAATCAATAATGTCATAGGGATGAATGCCTGTAGCTGTAGAGCGCCAACGAATATAATAGGGCTGTTCTTCATCGTAGAGGTAAACACACTGCAACTTTTTTGCTCCGCGCATCTTGAGATGGTTGAAGAGATCAAAGCTATTCTTTTTTGACCACTGATACAGATCGCGAACGCTCCAGTTATTTACGCGAAATACGCGTCCCGCCTGTAGGTGGTTTTGGCTTCTGTTCGTAGGTCGTTCAAAGGTGTGGTAGCGGTAGGTATGCCATGCTTTTGTTGCTTGGTTAAATAATACTTCAATGTGATGAGAATGGTCTCCGCCTGTGGGAAGGCTTACGCCAGTATGCATCTGATATAACGTTTGCAAATGTGCCAAGAAGCAGGTTTTTTTCGGTTTGCCATAGCGTTCAAAATACGCGATAAAACAGACCGAAAGGCTCTCTATCGTGTCATGCGGAATATGACTAACCTGTTTTTTTGACATATTAAATGAGCCTGTTTGCCTTTGTATATTGGCAGCTGTTTGGTATTCAGTTAGCCTTGCTGGCAGTCAATGTACCTGCGGATGAAAATTATATTTCCAAATCGTCAAATCTGACGAATAGAAATAAACCTCATTGCTACCGATATTACGCACAACTGTTTTTTCATGTCTATCACAATGGCAATGCGCCATTATGATAATGAGCTATCCATCTCGTCATTAATGACGAAAATATTACTGTTTGTTTTTAGGGTGACGTAAGTAAATCACCCAATAGGTAATTCCCACGAGTACGCCACCGCCGATTATATTACCAATAGTGACGGGGATAAGATTGTCAGTAATAAAATTATTCACGGTCAGAGCAGAAAACTGATCCGGTGTAGTATTCAGCGTTTGCCAGAATGTATCGGGTGAAAAATTGCGAATAACGATCGCCAGCGGAATAAGAAACATATTGGCAATGCTGTGCTCAAAACCGCTGGCAACGAACATGCCGATAGGCAATAAGAGGGCGGCAATTTTGTCGACCAAAGTACGCCCAGAGTAACTGAGCCATACGGCAAGGCAAACCATTAGGTTGCACAATATGCCGAGGCACACAGCTTCAATAAACGTATGATGCATTTTGTGATCGGCGGTCTGTAAAACGTTGAGCCCCCACTGACCGTTACTATTCATCGCTTGTCCTGCGAACCAGATAAGCGCGACCAGCAGCATAGCCCCGACAAAATTTCCGACGTACACAATGATCCAGTTGGTTATTAATTGACGCCAGTTGATGAGCCCACTGGCCTTAGCCATTACGGTAAGTACCGAAGAAGTAAAGAGATCGGCGCCGCAAACGACAACCAGAATCAGTCCTAAGGCAAAGCACAACCCCCCAGCCAATTTGGTGACCCCCGTAGCGGGCGCTGGGCCCATAGTTACTGTGATGTAGAAAACAAAGGCGAGGGAAATAAATACGCCAGCGGTTAGTGCGAGAAAGAATGAGAGCTCTTTCTTTTTAGTCGCTTTATATAATCCTGCTTGTTCAGCGACTTTTGCCATTTCATCCGGCAAACGTAAATCAAATGGATTGCCTGTGCTCATAGCTAACTCCTGTCATATCACCTGATATAAAAAAGGAACGAATAGAAAGTATGATTCTATATTCACTTTAAGATATGCACGTTGCGTACCAAAAAACTTTCTGATAGATGTGGAATAACTATCGAGATCACAAAAATTGATTATTAAAGATGACGTGGATATATGCGGGTGATAGGCAGTAAAAAATATCCTGTTCTGATCAAAGAATAATGTGTCATTTGTTATATTAATTTAAAAACGTATTACACTGGGGATTCAATAATCAGAATGATAACGTTGCGATATTATGAAGCCGAGCGAAACGAGTATTATTACTAGCGTTGTTACTCCGCAAAATTTACCGTGGCAGGAGGTTGTCTCTCTGGTTACGCAGCAGTTGCTTGGCCAAACCGACAGCATTTCTGCGCTCAAAGCATTTATCCCATTACCGCCCCCCTTTAGCCCTGTGCAATTTATCGAACTTCATCTCAACGACGGCGTTTATTATCGCTGTTTTGACGATGGCAGCGTTGAGCGTTCGGCAACGGCTTTCACCGGCAGTGTAAGCGACAGCAATTTGCATCTGGTCAAACTTGCGGGCAGTACGTTAGTTGAGCTCAGGTTTGTGCGTAATGACGGAGGTCTGTTTACCGCCGACGATAAAGTGCTTTTCTCCTGGCTTGCGCGGTTAGTCACGCCGGTTATTGAAGGCCTACTGGAGCAAGAACGCCTGCGGGAAGAGTGCGTGAATTTAAGCCATGAACGCGATCAGTGTCAGATTTTGGTGGATACCACCAATTCTGTGCTATCGCATCTTGAAACAGATGCGCTGGTGGCAGAAGTGTCGAAAGAGATTCATCGCTTTTTTGGCATTGCATCGATTGCCATGGCGTTATGCGACGCCGGTAAGCAGCAAAGTTTGGTGGTATATGCCAGTGACTATTTGCCTCATCAATCTGTTACCTGCCGCCAATTTTCTCTTGAGCTTGATGGCAGCATGGTGGCGCGTTCACTGCATGAGAATCAGTCTATTCTGGTGCAAACCCATAAGCATTTAACCGATTGGCGACAAGATCCATTACTTCAGACATTGGCTCAAAAAGGTATGCAGGCGGCATTTTTTCTGCCGTTATCGTTTAACCACAAGCCTCTTGGCGTTCTGATTTTAGCACACCCCGATCCCGCTATTTTTACCCGCGATAGCTGCCAGCTTTTGGCTCAGATCGCGGCTCGTATCGGCATTGCGGTAGAAAACGCCGACGCTTATGGGCAGATCACCCGCAGTAAAGATAGTCTGGCGCATGAAAATATCTGGCTCAATGAGCAAATCCAAAATAGCGACGGATTCAGCGACATTATTTACCAAAGCCAAGCGATGAGTGATGTAGTTGAGCAAATGGAAATGGTCGCTGAAAGCGATAGCACCGTATTAATTTTGGGGGAAACGGGAACCGGCAAAGAGATGGTGGCTCGCGCCATTCATAAGCTCAGCGCCAGACATAATAACCCCATGATAAAAATGAACTGTGCGGCGGTGCCTTCCAGCCTGCTTGAAAGCGATCTGTTTGGCCATGATAAAGGGGCGTTTACTGGTGCTACCACTACTCATCTTGGGCGCTTCGAAATGGCCGAGGGCGGAACGTTATTTTTAGATGAAATCGGCGATATGCCGCTCGAACTTCAACCCAAACTGCTGCGAGTTTTGCAGGAGCGGGAGATTGAGCGTTTGGGGGGAAATCGAGTTATCCCTGTTAACGTACGCGTTATCGCTGCGACCAACCGTGATTTGCAACACATGGCGGCTGAACGTGAGTTTCGTGGCGATCTTTATTACCGGCTAAATGTGTTTCCAATTTTGTTGCCTCCGTTGCGTGAAAGGCCAGACGACATTCCCTTATTGGCTAAATTTTTCACTCAAAAACTGGCTCGCCGCATGAATCGTGATATTGACAGTATTCCCGCCGAAGCCTTGGAACATTTGAGCCGATATCCTTGGCCAGGCAACGTGCGTGAGCTGGAAAACGTAATTGAAAGGGCCGTAATTTTGACCCGTCGCGGGCCGCTTAATTTGCAGCTTAATGATTTACGCATCCCCGCAATTAAAAAACATGTGGCAGATAAAATCTCCAAAATGGCGCAGATCCTGCAAACCAAAGCCCCAGAAAATGATGAAGAGGAAAGAGAGCGTATTGTTCAGGTGCTACGTGAAACTAACGGCATTGTGGCGGGGCCTCGCGGCGCGGCGGTTAAGCTGGGCATCAAACGCACCACGTTGCTGTCGCGGATGCAGCGTTTAGGCATCTCTGCCCGAGAAGTATAAATTTGTGAACACTAAGTAATGCACCGTTTGGGAAGCACATTGCTGTGCTTCTTGATTTGTGATGAGGCAATTAGATAGTAGCCGGTGTCTTTTTCACCATCAGATAGATGGCGGGCTCGCGAACTATCTCGGTTAACAAACGGATTAAGGTCGAACTCCATTCGGCAAAGGGTGCCGCTGCTGACTCACATAGCGGAGCAAACGCATTGGCGAGCATCTGAGTGTGCGTAATATCAATCGTTATTTCGCCAAAAGTCAGTAGTCCACGCATTTTGCGCTGTGCATCGCCCTCAGGTAAGAGTGAAATCCAGTTCTGGTACACGTCTAAAGAGCAGGTAAGTTCGGTGTTCAGACAGTCAATAACGCCCACGTGATGCCCAATCGCCAAGGAGTAGTACATCACCTGCTGCGCCTGCTCGGGGACATCGCCGCTATCAAGAAATTTTTGCCGCAGTGACCAAAAGACCACATTATGCTGATTTGATTTTTCCTCCCCAGTCATTATCGACCTCTCGTAACCAGTAGGCTTTGCAGCCGATGCACGATTTCGTTTAGGCGTGGATCGTTAGCGCTTTGCAGCCATTGTTCAATATTGCCTGACACGGTGTTGGCATCACCGTTTTGTAGCAGGCCGAGGAATTGATCGCTGATCTCGCGTCCTTGCCGATAACCAGCCAAACGCCGTGCTTCACGTTCAATGAGAATTCTGAGTTCAGGCAGTGTTTCTGGCAGTAATAACGAGGCTTTCTCATTCTCCTGCTGCTGGTGGTTAACGCCTTTAAGTTTTTGATCGAGCAAGCCGAGTGCGACGGCAAATCCGTAAATCGTTGCGGCAGGTGTTGGCGGGCATCCGGGTATCCAAACATCAATTGGAACAATAGTATCGCTGCCGCCCCATACGCAGTACAGATCGTGGAAAATGCCTCCACCGCAGCCGCAGGCACCGTAAGAAATACAGATTTTAGGATCGGGCGCTGCTTCATAAGCACGTAATGCCGGAACCCGCATAGCCCGCGTGACGGCACCGGTAAACAGAAGAATATCGGCATGGCGCGGTGAGGGAACCACTTTGATACCAAAACGTTCGGCGTCAAACAGAGGGGTGATCGCGGCGAATATTTCTATTTCACATCCGTTGCAGCCGCCGCAGTCGACGCGATAGACATAGGCAGAACGCTTAATATCTCTGAGCAGGGTTTGTTTGAGCGCGGTTGCCGACTCATCCAATTGAATCGGTTGGCTGACTGTATGACCGATCGGATTCGTTGTGTGGCTCATTGGCTTTTCTCCCCAACGTGATAGCTCAGGTTTTGGTGCTCATGATGGCTTAGGTCATCTCTACGTCGGCAGCTAGGGCAGGTTTCAAACTTGGGACGCATTTGCTCAACGCTGGCGGCATCGACGCCAGACTGGATCAGCAGCGCCATCGCATATTCCACCGATTTCACCGGCGTGAAAGGACGGTGACAGCTGCGGCAGTTTTGGAGTTGAAAGGTTGCTTTCACGTACAAATCGGGCTTGTGGGTGACCGCCATTTCAAACTCGGGCGACAGCACAATTGCTCGCGTTGGGCATACCTCTTCACACCGACCACAGAAAATGCAGCGGCCAATAAACAATTGCCAAATGCGCTCGCCGCTCTGGAGATGAGTTTCCATCGTCAATGCGTTAGCAGGGCAGGCGACGGTGCAGGCCCCACAGGCGATGCATTGTTCGGGATCGTATTCCGGTTTGCCACGAAAGCCGGGGCAAACGTCCAGCGGCTTGAACGGATATTTCACCGTTGGCTCACCGGCTTTGAGGATGGTCTTAAACAGTTTCAGCATTGTTTACCCCTCATTTCAGCGGTGAATGATTACGTTCAACGCTATAGCGTTCAATTTCCCGATAGGAGACGGTTTTGGATTTTTTCTTACGCACGTCAACTAGGGTTACCCGATCGGTACAGGAGTAGCAGGGGTCAAGGCTGCCAATGATAAGCGGAGCATCGGAAATGGTGTTTCCACGCAGCATGTAGCGTAATACCGGCCAGTTGGCGTAGGTTGCGGCGCGACAGCGCCAGCGGAACAATTTTTGATTGTCGCCCAGCATGCTCCAATGCACGTCTTCACCGCGTGGTGCCTCGGCATAACCTAGAGCAAATTTATGTGGTTGATAGGTAAAGCCTTCGACCAGCAGATTGCCTTCGGGCAGGTTATCTAAGCCGTACTCGATCATGGCTAAAGAATCGAAGACCTCCTTCACGCGCACCATCACGCGTGAGAACACATCGCCGCCGTCGAAGGTAAATAACGTTTTAGGTAGGTTACCGTAATCGGCATAGGGGTGGTCGAAACGCATGTCTCGCTTGAAACCGCTGCCGCGGATCAGTGGCCCAACGGGGCTGAAATCCCGCGCGATTTTACGATCTAAAATGCCCACGCCCTGCGTGCGTTGCTCAATGTTCGGCGTATTCATCAGCATATCGACTAGCTGAGTGACGTCATCGCGCATCTCGTGCACCAATTGCAGGGTTTTCATCTGCTGGGCTTTGAGAATGTCACGACGAATGCCACCAATGAGGTTTAAGCCGTAGGTTTTGCGGGCGCCGGTGAGCAGCTCAGCCATCATCATGGATTTTTCACGTACGCGGAAAAACTGCATGAATCCGGTATCAAAGCCGACAAAGTGGCTTGATAGGCCGAGGTTAAGTAGGTGGCTGTGCAGACGTTCAACTTCTAATAAAATACTGCGAATGGTATGGGCTCGGGGAGGAACCACGATACCGAGTGCATTTTCAACCGACGTCGTGTAGGCCACGCTGTGGGTGAAGCCGCAGATTCCGCATACCCGATCGGACAGGAAGGTGACTTCGTTATACCCCATGCGGGTTTCAGCCAACTTCTCCATACCGCGGTGCACGTAAAAAAGCCGATAGTCGGCATCGATAATCTGCTCGCCGTCGACAAACAAGCGGAAATGCCCAGGTTCATCCGACGTAATGTGCATCGGGCCAATCGGCACAATGCGGTTATCTTTACCGCCGAGCTCATTGATGAATTCATAGGTTTCGGCATCGGTGGTTGGCATTGGGCGCTGGCGATAATCCATCGCATCTTTGCGCAACGGATACATGCCGTCAGGCCAGTCATCGGGTAGCACTAAGCGCCGCTCATCGGGTAAACCTACCGGTATCAAACCGTACATGTCGCGGATTTCACGCTCGCCCCATACCGCTGCTGGAACGCGAGGTGTGACAGAAGGGAATTCCAGCGTGGTGGCGCTGACCAAGGCCTTAACCGTGACCCAACACTTTTCGCCTTCCTCCATCGATAGCACGTAATAAACGGCAAAATAACCATTTAGTGAACGTTCATCATTGCCAAATAACACCGGTAGCCAGCCGCCGAGCTGATAGTACAGATACTCCACAATCTCTGGCAGTTCATTGGTTTTGACCGTAATGGTGAGCTGATCGGCGGTTTGCCACTCTTCGTCCAGTACGCTGTTGGGAAATTTTTCGCGCAGTTTTTTCAAATAACCCGCACCGCGCTTTTCACCCTGTTGATTGCTATTCACCACATTTAGGTAGCTCACATTACTTCTCCATGCAGGATGTTGATGCGCATTGCGCGGACGGCACAGGTTGTGCAGCGACCCACGGCCAGTTGAAGGTCGGGGTCTGCGTTGATGATGGATTCATGACGATGGTGGCGGCGTTTTCCAGGAGGCGAGTTACCGGCTGGGGAATGTGCGTCCCCATGATCAGCATCAGCACGATCAGGATCGCCATCGGTAAGGTTGTGAACAGCCCCAGCTCGCCTTTGCTGACGGCCTCGGGGGCGTCGCCAAACAGAACACATGCCACCATGCGTACTAAACCACCGAGTACGATGGTCAGCAGCAGCAAGATGAAAACGGTGAGCCAAAGATGCCCCGCAGCCAAACCAGCAACAACGGTCATAAACTCACTGATAAAGACGTTAAATGGAGGCATTCCGCCGAGTGCCAATGCCCCTCCCGCGAAGAGTACGGCGCTGAACGGCATGATTTTGAGCATGCCTTTCACCGCGTGTAGATCTCGCGTGCCGTATTTCAATAACACGTTGCCAGAACCGCAGAACAGCAGGGTTTTGGCGAGACTGTGATTAAGCGTGTGTAGCAAGGCCGCCAGCACCCCCAGCGGGCCGCCGATGGCGATAGCAACCACAATCAGCCCCATGTTTTCGACGCTGGAGTAGGCCAGTAGGCGTTTGATGTCGCGTTGAACCAGAATAAAGAACGCAGCAACGGCCACAGACAGCAAGCCAAAAACGATCAGTAATCGGCTTGGGAATACGGGGCCAATAGCGGCGCTGATAATGATGTAGTAACGGATGATAACGAGCAGGGCACAGTTCAGCAGCACCGCAGAAAGCAGGGCGCTGGTGGGGCTGGGCGCTTCGCTATGGGCATCCGGTAACCACGCATGCATAGGAAATAGACCGGTTTTGGTTCCGAAGCCAATCAGGATAAATACAAAGGCTAAATGCATCAGCGTTGGGTCTAGTTCGCTCGCATGCTTAAGGACTTCCGTCCAGAAAATAGCGTTGTTGGCATCGGGCATAAAGCTGGCCGCATTGGCATAAACCAAAATGGTGCCAAACAGGCCGAAGGCGACGCCGACGGTACAAATGATGATGTATTTCCATGCGGCTTCCAGCGACGATCGCTGTCCGTAAATGCCCACCAGAAACGCCGAACTTAAGGTAGTGGCTTCAATGGCGGCCCACATTAAGATGAGGTTGTTGCTGGTGACCACCAGTAGCATGGTGAAGAGGAACAGGTGGAAGAAACCATAGTAATTGCACAGCGTCGGGACGGAAATTTCTCCTTCGTCGACTTCATGGCGCATGTAGCCAATCGAGTAAAGCCCCGTTAAAAAGCCAATCACGCCTAGAATTGCCAAGAACAGGGCGCTGAGACTGTCGATATGCAGCCAGTGGTTAGCCGATAAGAGTTCGCCGTGTTCAGCGGTCATCGCGACCACCCACAGAGCGACGATTAACAGCGCGAGAATGCCAATGCTGTGTAGCGCCGTGACCACGATGCGGGCTGAATCACCCAGCAGGCGGCTGGCAAAGGTTAACAACGAGGCAATTAACGGCGTCGCCAGTAGGAGAAATAAAATCGATTCTTGATTCATCGCGTTACCCCTTCAGCGCCGTGAGTTGTTCAACGTCCAGCGTGTTGAGCGTGCGATAAATTTTGCGCGCTAGCACCGCCATCACGATCACGGCAAAAATGGCATCGGTGGCAATACCGATTTCAACTAACTCTGGTGCACGGAATGCCAGCAGTGCGAGAGTGAGGTGAGAGCCGTTTTCCATCAGGCAGTAGCCAAATACCTGTTTTAGAATATTGCGCTGGGTCACGATACACAGCAGCCCCAATAGGAAGTGCCCAAGAGAGACCGCCAGCGCGGGTTTCAGCGTCGCTAATAACGGGAGTTGAACCGGTGCGACTACGAACCAACACAGCACGACGATAACGGCAGCCGACAGCATCAGCATCGACATGCTGATAATGCTGCCATTGGCGCAGGGGTCTGACAGTTTGCGGAAGGCATAGCCCATAATGAGCGGCACCATTACGACTTTGGTAACGAATGCGCTGATGGCCCAAAGGGCTAACTGGTGCGCCTCAAGGGTTTGCGATAACGTGAAGAATATCAGCACCAGAACCAGCGACTGCAAGGCATAGAGCCAGCAAGAAGCGGTGGGGCGTTTGGCTCCAATGACCAGCAGCGATGTGAGCATCATCAGCCCTGCTAGGTTATTAACGATTAATGATCCGGTCATAGTTGACTCCCTTATCCAAGCCAGGCAACGGCGATAAAACTTGAGAACACCGACATCGCGATCAGCACCACCAGCACGATACGCATGGCCAGAGGAACCGGTGCCGCTTGGGCGACCTCTTCGCTCGGCGTGCCGGGAATGACGCGACCGAACCAGTAAATAAACCATGCAAAGCTGGCGACAGACTCAATGAGTACCAGCACCATTAATGGCGTCATGACCCAAAACTCATGTGAAAGCGCAAAACCTGCGGCGAAAATAGGGAATTTGCTAAAGAAGCCGTTAAACGGGGGTACGCCGGTAATGGCTAAGGCGGCCACGCAGAATCCGATGCCTAGCAGCGGCATTTTTTTCAGCACGCCCTTCAAACGCGGCAGCATTCGGGTGCCGCAGCTGTAGCTGAGTGCTCCGGCAATCAAAAAGAACAGGCTCTTGGCAAAGGCGTGGTTGAAGATGTAAGCCACGCCGCCTTCAAAGGCTAGTTTGGAGCCGAATATCGATAGTGAGAGGGCGAGGAAAATATAAGAAAGCTGAGTGATGGTTGACCACGCTAACAGGCGTTTCATATCCTTTTGCGGCAGATACATCAGGAAGCCATAAATCAGCGTGATGGTTGCCATAACGATGCCTATCCAGCCGATAATATGCGGGACTTCTCCGGCAGATAGGATGGCACGTGCAAAGATATAAACACCGACTTTAACCATTGATGCCGCATGTAAATAGGCACTGATAGGCGTTGGCGCTTCCATGGCATCAGGTAGCCACGCCTGTAGCGGCAGCTGGGCAGATTTCCCCCATGCGGCAAACAAGATCCCGCCGAACACGATATAGCTGGCGCTGCCGTGCAGATTAGCGAGAGCGCTGAGGGCAAACGTGCCGGTATTAAGGAACAGCGTGGCGGCAGCGAGATACAGCCCAATCGAGGCCACATGGGTGATGAGCAGCGCTTTCATGGCGGAACGCTGAGATTTTGGCGTCTGGTAATAGCCAATCAATGCCCATGAACAGCCGCCCGTGATTTCGAAAAACAGCAGTTGCCCCAGAATGGTGGATGAAAGAACCAGCCCGACCATGGCACCAATGAAGATCAGCAAAAACGCATAATAGCGATTGCCTCCGTCATGCGGATGCTCTTTATTACCGACGGTGAGATAACCTGTGGAATAAAGGCTGACCAAGAAGCCAAGAAACACGACAGCAAAAACGATAAGCGTGCTGATTCGGTCAATGGTAAAACCAAACAGCTCGACCGTGCCGTAGCTGAGTAGGGTATAGGTGACGTCTGCTTTATCATGCAGCCAATATTGCCAACCCAGTGCTAGCGTGCCTAAGGTTGCAATTAGGGCGAAGAATGTACATAGCCATTTAGCGTAACGTTTGGGCGCGCAGGCGGTGATCAGTGCGCCGATAAACGGTAGCAAAAGGGTCGTTAGAGCGATATTTTCCATCATGGTGGTAGCTCCTTATAGACCGGTTAGGTAGAACACGAAGGCTAGCGCAGCGACGCCAAAGCCAAGCCATGTCACACGGTGAGTCATCAGGAAGCGACCGCGAGCCAAACTGTTTTCAACCAGTGAGGCCAGCACGAATACCACCAGAAGTTTGATAAGCATGAGGATCAGTGCGAAGAAGAGCGCGGATGCGCTGAGCGTGGCGGCCTTGCCAAAGGGAATAAATACCGCCAAAAACAGTTCTGCGACCACCACTTGCTTAAGGCCAATTCCCCACTTCACCAAGGCCAGTCCCGAGCCTGAATACTCGGTGAGCGGCCCTTCCTGTAATTCTTGTTCGGCTTCGGCGACGTCGAAGGGGATTTTTCCCATCTCTATGAAGGCGGTAAATCCGCAGGCTAGCAGCGCTAAGAAAGTTGCCGTTGGTGAGCTCCATCCTTGAGTTAAGGTGGCGCTAATGGTGCCGATGTTGGTCGATCCCGCGATAAGCGCTACGACTAAAAGAGCCAGAATCAACGTTGGTTCAACTAAGATCCCTAAGGTGAGTTCACGGCTGGCACCAATACCAGCGAAAGTGCTGCCGGTATCCAAACCGGAAAGCGAGAAGAAAAAGCGGAATAGCGCGAAAAGATACAGCAGAGCGATCAAGTCACCCGCGCCGCCGAAGGGCGCAGTCTGTGTGAAGACGGGAAGAGACATCGCCACCAGCAGCATGCTGCCGAGCAAAACGTAAGGCATCAGGCGGAAGATGATACCGGACTGCGCCGGACCGACTTCTTGGCGCTTAAACAGCTTGCCAAGATCGCGATAATCCTGCCAAATCCCCGGCCCGCGCCGAGATTGCATTCTGGCGCGGATCTGACGTGAGATACCGGTCATCAGCGGAGTCATGGCTAATAGGATAATCGCCTGTACTAACGCGAAGATCCCCATTGCCAGCGAGGGCGTTTCTTGCATCAACATGATTTTCTCCTCACACCGCAATTATCAAAAGTAGGATCACCAATGCGGCCACGATATAGAGGCAATACAGCCTGAAATCGCCCCCCTGCAAATTTTGAACGCGTGAACCAAAACGCCGCACGCCACGAACCAGTGGGTAGATGATGCCTTCGTCCCAAAACGGTTCTACGCGCGCGGCTCCGCGCGTAGTGCTATCGAGGGCGCGCGTCAAAAGAGGGGATGGATCAAGCTGTTTACGCAGTCGATAAAGCGACATAAACATCACGCGTAGTGGTTGAGTAAAACTGCCCGCAGAGGCCGACATGGCGTCCTCCCAGCCGTAGCCGCAGGCCCAAGGATCGCCGTGGCGACGAAATTTCTGCTGTTTACCGCGTAATGCCAGATAAACCAGCAGCGGCAGCACCGGTAATGCCAGTAATAGGATGAACATCACCGCCGGGGAAAGCATGGCCTGCGATGCCTGCGCGGGAACCAACAGCAACCCTTCAGATACGGTGATGGGGTGAGTGTTGACGAGCGTAGTGGCTACGCTGGAGATGATGGGCGCAACGACGCTGGCACCTGCGCCAAGCAATATGCACAGCAACGCTAAAAGCAACATGGATAGCGTCATCGGCCAAGGCACTTCGCGGGCCTGTGCGGCCTGCTCGCTGCGCGCACCGCCGCAAAAACTAATGCCGTACACTTTAACGAAGCACATGGCTGCGAGTGCGCCGGTGATGGCTAGCATCACAATGGCAATTGGCGCACTTAGCCGCATGATGAAATCACCGGAATGACTCATTGAGAACAGCGATTGATAGGTGTACCACTCACTGATGAAGCCGTTGAGCGGAGGGAGCGCTGAAATGGACATACAGCCGATGAGGAACGCGAGCCCTGTCCAAGGCATAAGCTTGCCGAGGCCGCCCATTTTTTCCATATCGCGGGTGTGCACCCGATAAATAACCGCGCCCGCGCCGAGGAACAATAGCCCTTTAAATACGGCGTGATTCAACAGATGATAGAGCGCTCCGAGCAGACCTAGTGCGGCGAGAACAGGGTGCTGAGTGGCCATTCCGACCATGCCCACGCCCACGCCCATCAAAATGATGCCGATATTCTCAACCGTATGCCATGCGAGGAGTCGCTTGATATCGTGCTCGGCAAGCGCATACAGCACGCCTAAAACGGAAGATACGGCGCCAAACCCTAGCACCACGATCCCCCACCACAGTTCGGTGGCACCCAAAAGGTCGATACCGATCTTGATGATGCCGAAAATGCCGATTTTGACCATGACACCAGACATCAACGCCGATGCGTGGGAAGGTGCCGCAGGGTGAGCGCGAGGCAACCAGCTATGTAACGGCAGCATCCCTGCTTTGGCACCAAAGCCAAAAAAGCCCAGCAGAAAAACGGTCGAAGCCAGACCAGGAGAAAGCGAGAGGCTGCGGAAAGAGGCAAAATTGAGGCTGCCACTTTGCTGCCACATCAGGAAGAACGCGATCATGATGAGCACGGAACCCGCGTGGGCAATAAAGAAATAGAGCAGGCCTGCGTGAATAGATTCGTCGTCCTGATCGGCGATAACCAAAAACCATGAAGCGAGCGACATCATCTCGAACAGAATGATGAAATAAAAAGCATTGTCCATGACGACCAGCGCCACCATGGAGGCGATGAATAGATTCATGAAGAACCCCATGCTCCACGCGCCGCGTCCGCGATACTCCTCGACATAAGAAAGCGAATAGAGTCCGCACAGGGTGACTAGTAACGAAATGACCAGCACCATAAACGCCGCCAATGGATCCATGCGAACCACGAACTCGGCAAAAGGGAAGGGGCCTGCGGTAGAAAAAGTGAGCGTTGCGTTCTGTATCAATACAGGAAACGCGCTACACAGTCCGATAATGCCGCCAAGAATGGCGCTGATGCCGGTGGCCCAAATAGCGATACGCTCTTGCCTTGCGAAGAGTAAAGAAAGTACGGCACCTATAACGTAGAGACCAACAGACCAGAACAACAAGTGAAGAGAATCCATATTAGAGGTGCTCCTGCGGTGGAATGGCGAGCGCCAGAAGGTCAGACGCTAACTCAGAAGAGGCTTCTAAACGGCGCTGCAACAGTTGCTGTGTAATCAGTTTTTCATCGACCAAGTGCAGCGCATCAGTAGGGCAAACTTGGATACAGGCGGGGCCAGACGGTGAGAAAGCACATAGGTCACATTTGACGGCAATGCTGCGTACTCCTGCATTCCACGCTAGAAAGGGTTCCATCGTCGGCGGGCTGACGGGAACATCGGCAAGTTCAGCCGCGCTGACGTGATATTGAAATTGATTAGGGAGATCGAGAGGATGACTGCCACAAGGCGTAATCGCGCCGAAGGGGCAGACCAGACCACATAGTTTGCAGCCGATGCACAGGCTTTCGTTTAACTCAATGGCGTCTGCGCCTTGGCTGATGGCGTTAACCGGACATACCCGTTTACACGGTGCGTCTTCACACTGTCGGCACAGGATGGGCGCCGTTTGGTCGCCGGTACGTGTCATCGCAAGGCGGGGATGCTGCTGCAACCCCTGTTCCTTGTGCGCCTGGGCGCAGGCCGCCAGACAAGTATTACAGCCAATGCATCGCAAAGGTTCTGCAATCACAAAGCGATTCATGTTTGGTCCTCTGGTTCAGATGACAACGGTGACTAGCATGCTCAATGCATGAGCACGATCTGTGCCAAAGAGAGACCTAAAAAATTTCTCTAATGAAAAGAATAAGTAACGTTTTTAGTGAGAGTTAACTAAGGTGATTTGAGCGGAGTTCGTCATTTTTATGAGTTAAAAAAACGTCAATTGTGACGAATAAGAATATCAAAGGTAAAAAGTGTGATCGCACGCACGTCATGCTGAGAGGATAAGAAAACCCCGCCGATGCGTAACGCCGTTCGTTTAAGAGGTCGAGATACACGGGGCTAGCACACCGCGGGGCGCTCCGGCAGCTAAAGCTGCTACGACCCCATCGGTGTACTTCCCCTAAAATCACGCTTAAGTGAACGGTGTTACGACGATGCGGGGTTTATCGCTTAATTAGCTTCTTTTTAGCTCACCAAAGGTGGCGAGAATTTCCAGCGGATATCGCTCAGGGCGTTGATAGCGCAGGATACTTTCACGTACCAGTGGCGATCGCAGGCGGTCACTGTGGATAATTTTATCGGCGGTGAGCCACAGACAACGATCGATGTCGTCATCGTGCGGCTGCGTTTCTGGCTGTTCAGGTAAATCAATCGAGAAGGTAAAACGTAAGAAGGGGGTATTGTCTGGCGCAACCCACTGATACATCTGCAAGAGGTGCTGAGGTTGGGCGTGTATGCCTGTCTCTTCCCATAGCTCACGCACCGCCGCTTCTAGCAGGGTTTCGTCGGCCTCCAAATGACCCGCAGGCTGATTCCACGTTGGTTTACCGTGTACGGTTTCTTCTACGATCAAAAAGCGATCCTGAGATTGCACGACGCAGGCAACGGTCACATGAGGTTTTAGCATCAGATTTCCTTCTTCTATTAGTTAGCTATTCATGACTGATTAACCATTTCGCTATTCAGCCATGCTTTCTGGCTATGGATATTGGATTTCTTGCCAAGCGCCGAGGGCGAGATCTTGCAACGTAATATCTCCCATGCTGTAGCGGATCAGGCGCAGGGTGGGAAAACCAATATGCGCTGTCATTCGGCGCACCTGCCGGTTACGGCCTTCATAAAGCGTCACTTTCATCCATGTGGTAGGGATGGATTTACGTTCACGAATCGGCGGATTACGCGGCCAGAGCCATTCTGGTTCCGCAACGATTTCAATCCCAGCTGGGAGTGTCATACCATCTTTTAGCTCAAGGCCACGGCGGAATTGCGCCAGAGCGGTTTCGTCTGGCGCACCTTCAACCTGAACATAGTAGACCTTGCCTGTTTTTTGCCCAGGCTGAGTTAGCTGAGCCTGAAGTTTGCCGTCGTTGGTCAACACCAGCAGGCCTTCACTGTCTCGATCGAGACGGCCGGCGGCGTAAACATCAGTCAACGGGATGAAATCTTTTAATGTAGAGCGTCCTGCTTCATCGGTGAACTGAGGCAAAACGTCGAAAGGTTTGTTGAATATGACCACTTTTCGTGGCCCACGCGGGCGCTTTACAGCCGCAGCAGGGCGCGAGCTGAATCGGTTAACGTTGTGATTTTTAACAGGGAATTTTGACATAGTGATTATGATAGCAGATGGTCACAACATTATAACTGAAATCGTATTCCGATTGGCGACGGACAATATTTCAAGTAATATTGACAGGTATCTTACATTGCATTAACAAAAGGCTGCGTTTTTAAAAATTCATGCCTTAGCGAAATCAAGCAGTTACTGTACAAAAAACGAATGACCCAGGTTAATGGGTAGTAATATTTATAAACGGTATTTTATAAGTACGTGCGCTGAAGGAGAGGTTAATGGAAAGCAAAGTTGTTGTTCCGGCTGAAGGTAAGAAAATTACGGTTGATGCTCAGGGGAAACTGGTTGTTCCGCATAACCCGGTGATTCCGTTCATTGAAGGTGACGGTATCGGTGTTGACGTGACTCCTGCGATGATCAAAGTCGTTGATGCAGCCGTTAACAAAGCCTACAAAGGCGAACGCAAAATTTCTTGGATGGAAATCTACACCGGCGAGAAATCAACTCAGGTCTACGGCAAAGACGTATGGCTGCCTGAAGAGACGCTGGACCTTATTCGTGACTATCGCGTGGCTATCAAAGGCCCACTGACCACTCCGGTTGGCGGCGGTATTCGTTCTCTTAACGTTGCATTGCGCCAGCAGCTCGATCTCTACGTTTGCCTGCGCCCAGTCCGTTACTATCAGGGCACGCCTAGCCCGGTGAAACAGCCAGAGCTGACCGATATGGTGATCTTCCGTGAAAACTCAGAAGACATCTATGCCGGTATCGAATGGAAAGCAGACAGCGCTGAAGCTGACAAAGTGATCAAATTCCTGCGTGATGAAATGGGCGTGAAGAAAATTCGTTTCCCTGAACATTGCGGTATCGGTATCAAGCCTTGCTCGGAAGAGGGCACTAAGCGTTTGGTTCGCGCGGCGATTGAGTATGCGATCACCAACGACCGTGACTCTCTGACGCTGGTTCACAAAGGCAACATCATGAAGTTCACCGAAGGCGCATTCAAAGACTGGGGATACCAGTTGGCGCGTGAAGAATTCGGCGGCGAGCTGATTGACGGTGGCCCATGGGTTAAAATCAAGAACCCTAAAACCGGCAAAGACATCATCGTTAAAGATGTGATTGCGGATGCGTTCCTGCAACAGATCCTGCTGCGTCCTGCTGAATATGACGTTATCGCCTGTATGAACCTGAACGGTGACTACATTTCTGATGCGTTGGCCGCACAGGTGGGTGGTATCGGTATTGCACCGGGCGCTAACATCGGTGATGAATGCGCACTGTTCGAAGCTACCCACGGCACTGCACCTAAGTATGCCGGTCAGGATAAAGTGAACCCTGGTTCTATTATCTTGTCCGCTGAAATGATGTTACGTCACATGGAATGGTTCGAAGCGGCTGATTTAATTGTTAAAGGCATGGAAGGCGCGATCGCTGCCAAGACCGTGACCTATGACTTCGAACGTCAGTTAGAAGGCGCTAAACTGCTGAAATGTTCAGAGTTTGGTGACGCGATTATTAAGCACATGTAATAGCGTAAATGTAAACGGGGCTGTTAGAGCCCCGTTATTTTTTGTTAACGAGAAATCTTCCCCAAAACTCCACCAAAATTCTTCCCCAAAACCCTCCTGTGATTAGCTCTTTTATATAGCAACAACCATCCAATCTTTCCCCCGATCGTCGTTGTACTTATCTGTCATTTTTTTAGATTTATGCCCAAGTAGTTTTTGCGTATCGACTCCTTGCTCTCGATACAGTCGTTCCGATAACGATCTTTGTTCGTGAAAGGTTGGTGCTGTCTTTTCTTCCCAACTGATACCGCAATTGTTGCGTGATTTCTTAAAAGTCGTTGTCAGCGAACTTACAGATACATTTCCGCCGCGTGTGGCTTGAGATGTTGAATGCCTAAAATGAACCAAATACTTACTGACAACGGCATCGCGGCATATCGCAATTACATCTCTAAGGCTCATATCAATCGCGTTGCATCTGAGGCTCAGTGGGATCGCCAATCTCATGCCTGTCTTTTCTTGGGTTACATGCAACATGTCATCCCAAATATCCGAAAACTTCATCGCGCATATATCTCCGATCCTTTGGCCGGTGACTAATGCTAATAGCATCCCGCTCTTGAGATAGGCTGGGTGGTGATCTGCTTGTGTGAAAATCGCCTGCCACTCCACAAGAGATAATCTCTGTCGTGAGATTTTGTTGTGGGGCTGTCGGGTTGCCTGTGCAGGGTTGTAGCCTGGAGGCACGTGCCCAGCGTGCTGGGCCTCTTTGAATATATCAATCAGAACCATTCGAACGACCTGAGCCATACGGCTGTGTCCATCGGCCTTTACTGGATCGACAATCTCTGAGATATCGAGAGTAGTAATGCTTTTTAAATACTGCATACCACAGTGTTCACGGAACAGACGGACGGGTTTTATTTTCTGCTTGTAAGTATTGGGTCTTAATTCCTCGTATTTAATTCGTTCTTCCTGAATGGTTATATATTTATCAAGCCACTCAGAAACAGTAATGGATTCTCTCGAGCCTTTTAACTGCGCAATTTTGTCATTAATGGACAGGATTTGCCTTGTACGCTGCTCAGCAATAATTACGTTTGCTTCACTAGCGACCTGTTTGGCCTCATCTTCATCGCACCCTAAGCTGTGAAATTTACCGGTGATAGGATGCTTATATTGCCAGTAGACCTTTCCATTACGCTTATCTAATTTCCTATACAGATTCGGTATAGTGATCTTATGCGAGCGTGGACGAGCAGCCATCTGAAATAATCCTTTTTAGCATTGGATTTGCCGTCTTTGAGAGTACAGGAGTTACCAGCATGCCAACATATCGAGCATTGCGGTCAACCATCCACTCTCGACCAATTTTCTGAGCAGGTGGGACGATCATCTGCCCCTTGGCATATTTTTTTAAGATTCTTTCGCTAGGGGCGAGGTCGCCAAATTCCTCTTTTGCCCACTCCAGCAATGGAAGCATTCGCGCCATAGTCATTCCTCGATAGCCAGCCCAATAGCACAGTATGAGCTGGCGGGTAGTTTGGGTACTAATAATCAGTTTTAATGGGATGCCATGTTGCCAGAGTAGGCTATGACCATTTGCTCAGCATCATTCATTGCATCATGCAGTGCATGATGCTTAATAATCTGAAAACATGGCTGGTGGTCCACGATGTAACCTTTTTGGCTGCCAGTTAGCGCATCGATATACGTGCGGACGTCTCGCTTGCCGTTGTATTTCCAAGGGCAGGTCAAACCGCATTGGCGATAAGCATGTTCCAAAATGGAGCCATCAAAATCAGTACCACGAAAATATATCCGGGCATCATTATGCTGAGCGATCCAGCTGGATAAGTTCAGCAGCTGCGTGCTTAATGAATGGCGCTCACCGGCTAAAGCTTCATGAGCATCTTCCCCCTGAGTTTTCAACCAGAACTGAGTATCTTTGCCAACAGAACGGCCAGACATGAGCTGGTTGAACGTATCCACAAGTGCGTAAAAGGTATATGGGGAATACTCGGCTACATCTAGACCTCGGCTAACTTCAAGAATTGAACTGCGTGTCTTCTCGATGTTTGAGATATCAAAAGCGAAGGCCCCAATAGAAAGGATTAAAGCAGAAGGGCGTACATCCATAGTTTCAATGTCGATCACGATTGAGTTAGTCATTTTTCTTCCCCTGTGCTGGGAGTTCAAGGTTTGAAATGATCTCTATAACCGAACTTAGCCTCATGGCCATTGCTGCAGCCTTATGTGTTGGCGTAGGAAGCTCTTTCAAAATCCAGCTAAGGATTCTGTTTAGTAGTTCTATCTGTTGGCTCAAATCTACAAGCTCAGGCTTTCTTACTGCATCCTTGGCTTGCAGACGCACCTCATACAACACGTCATACCGAGTAGTGACTTCACGCAATATTGCTGCGGCCTCCGGGTATTGCCCACTCACTAGCTTGGTGCCTGCATGCGCCTGCTTAACGAGTGTCTTTGCTGATAATTCGCTTAACTTCACGATTATTCCTCCACATTTTTTAGGTATGAGTATCTCCGGTGCGAATTAATTAAAATTCACACAAACAGATAGGTTCTCTAATAATTCTCCACATAAATGAGCAGTGGTGGCTGGACTTGAACCAGCGCGTATCCGCTACGCTATGAACGCTTGCGACGCTCTACCAACTGAGCTACACCACCCACTCTGCTTGAGACCCCTCACAAGCCAAAACAAGTGTAACGAGTATCTCTGGGATGAAATAATAGTACCTCAGGTATTATTTAAATCAATACTAACGGTATTTTAATTTAATATTTGGATATTATTTTATTGAAAGTTAAGTGATTTTATTTTTTTGCGGGGTGAAGTGCTGAGGATAAGACAGAGAGCCCAACAGTTTAGAGAGCTCTTTAGAGGGTAGATGCAGGACTAAACTAATCTCAGTTTGGTTTCGATTGCGACTCCGATAATTTTACAGTTGCCATTGATTGGAACGAGAGGCCATGCAGGGTTTAGACCTTTGAGATATTTAGCTCCACCATCGATGATCAATTTTTTAAATGTGGCTTCATTCGCATCCGTTAGTTTTGCAATGACTAAGCTGCCATTCACAGGATCTCTGCCCGTATCTATAAGCACTAAAGTACCTTCAGGAATACTGATGCCACTAGGGGCTGTCATTGAATCGCCTTGCACACGCAGCCAAAAACCAGAGCCAAAAACAGTAGCATCTGATTCGAACCATTCATCAATATCATCAAGAGTATAGGGCTCGCAAGCGTCAGCCCATGCGCCAGCACTTACCCAGCTAATGACTGGATAGAGATTGCCGCGAGCATAAGGAATTGGATTTTTAACATTGGCATCAAGTGATGACGCCATTTGCTGTGCTTCCTTTGCAAGAGTAGGGCTAAAGTCTGAAATGCTGATGTTTAGCATCTTGGCAAATACAGCTGCGGCTTTTGTATTAAGCGCATTCCTACCATTTAGATAATGACCAACCGCACCTTGACTCGCATTCAGCTCGTCGGCGATAGATTGCTGGGTTAGTCCCAGTGTTTTCTTTTTAGCCTCATAAATCGCTTTTAGTCGCTTGGCGTCTTCAAGCTGATCTGGCGTCAATGTCTTTTGGTTTTTCATTCTTTGATTTTAATACCTTTAGTCATAAAAATGCGAATACCTCAGGTATTGATTTAAATAATACTTTGGGTATTATTATTGAGCTTTCATCTAATCAGGAGGTGTTCAGTGAGAGTCGTTTCACTAGCTGATTATGTCAAGGAGAAGGGGCAGGTTACCGCGGCCGCAACGCTTGGTGTACATCAAACAGCTATCAGTAAGGCGATCAGAACAAAGCGCAATGTAAACGTTATTCAACAGTTAGACGGAACAGTCCGAGCTGAAGAGATCAAGCCATTTCCAAATCACAAACCAACAAGCGAGGAGATGTCCTGTAGCCATAAATCATAAGTAACCAGACCAAAAGTAAAACCACAAAAAAAGGACCAATGCTGTGGACAACAAGAACTTTCCAGCCCCGGCTGATATGACAGCAGCAATGCACAAGCTGATCACTTCTACACCGGGTGAGTATGAAGCGATGGCGCAACAGCTTTCGCACGACGGTACCCATAACGCGCTGAGTAACCGCGTTCGCCAGATCGGTGGGCAAATGGTGCCGTTCGGCATGGCTATTCAGTTGGAGGCCTTTTCCGGTCGCACGGATATTACCGAAGCTATGTGTAAGCGTGCTGGTGGTGTGTTCGTGAAACTGCCTGATGTGGATCGGGTCGGGAATGAAGAACTGCTGCACAAGTTTAACGATCTGCTTGCGGCGCTGGGTGATTTTAGCCGAGCTCATAACGAGTTCACTCACGATGGTGTTCTTGACCGAGAGGAAAGCAGACGCCTACGAGCAAAGGGATACAGAGCACAGTCTTTGATTGCAGAGATCTGGGTGATTTCAGAAATGTTGTGGGGAGAGGGTGACGCCAAGAGTATGCAGCTCTTGGCGTCGGGTGCGAAACATTCTTGTGTGGAGAAATAATCGCGTGAGCAATTTAACAGTAAATACTCAGGTGCCGCAACTGCGTTGCTTACCAGCCACAAATGTCCGGCCACCATCGCCATTGCGGTATGAACGAAGAATAGCAAACCGCTGGGTGCCATGTAACCACAGAAGGGCGGTGGCCATTGTGGGTTTTATAGCAAGAAAGCGGAGGACGTCATGACACACGGGATTGCTTCTCTTGATCGCTTCTATCGCGACAGGAAAGGGACTGTTGTCCACGTTATTCGTTACGACCGGATTAACCAGAAAGTGATTTATCGCCGTCAGGGCTATGACTTTGAGTGTGCATCACCGCTCATTCTCTTTCGCTCTCGTTTTGAAAGGATCGACGTATGAGCAACAAGTTATCAGGTTACGTCTGGGACGGTTGCGCAGCTGCGGGGTTAAAACTCTCCGAGGTGGCGATCATGGCTCGTCTGGCAGATTTCAGCAGTGACGAGGGTAAAAGCTGGCCCTCAGTGACTACCATTGCTCGTCAGATTGGCGCGGGTGAAAGCACCGTACGCACAGCGCTGGGGAAACTTGAGCGAGAAGGGTGGATTAGTCGCCAACAACGCCGAGCAGGTAACCGGAACGCTAGCAATATTTACCAGCTCAATGTTGAGAAACTTCGCCTAGCTGCTCATGCGTCAGAATCTGACCCGTCAAAATCTGACGCCTCAAAATTTGACGGGTCAAAATCCGACGCGTCGAAATCCAGCAAAAAGGGTGGTTTTCACCCGTCAGAATCTGGGGGCGATCCATCAGTAACATCAAAACCTGAACCATCAAGTAATAAAACCTTTTGTCAGCCTCCGGCCGACCCTGAGGTGGAAATTACCGATCGGGCCATTCAGGTACTCAAACATCTGAACCAAGTAACAGCATCTCGGTACCAGAATTGCAAATCGTCACTCGAGAATATCCGAGGCCGACTGCGCGAAGGTTTCACCACTGACGAGCTGGTGTTGGTTGTCGATTTCAGCGTCGAGCGTTGGGGAAGCAATCTGGATATGGCGCCGAACCTGAATCCAACCACGCTGTTCCGTCCGGGCAAATTCCCGACCTACCTGAGTTCTGCAACCAACTGGTCCAAGGCTAGCCGTCCACCTCGAGCCCAATGGTCAACAGCAAATCAAGCCAAGCCGAAAGGCTACGTTGATATGGACTTTTCGAAGCAGGATTACTCATCGATCCCTACCGGTTTTAGAAACGGTTATTCAAGCGAACAGTCTCGAGAACAAGCAGCACCGGTGGACAGAAGCGATTTACCAAAATGGCTCGTAGAGCGTACGGGAGGTGCAGTGTGAAAAAACAAACCATGCCAGTAATTCGCCGCCACCGTCCGGCACTCGTTCAACTCCATCAGGAAAGAGCCCAACGCTGTGAAGCGGCAAAACAGTGGCGCCGCGCTGAATACGAATGGTCCCGAGTCATTGAGAACTGCGGTACCGAAGAAGATATGGAACACGCCGTAGCGAGCAGAACGGCATGTGCTCGGATGTGCCAGCCATTAGGCTCTACAGATCCACGTATGGACTATGAATCTGTTGTTCGTTCGGAGGTGTTGATGTGAAGTTGATCCTACCATTTCCACCGAGCGTAAATGGTTACTGGCGCGCCCCGAACAAGGGCGCTTCAATCGGTAAGCATCTAGTGAGCGAACGTGGGCGTAAATATCAGGCTGAAACATACGCGATGGTCATCGAGCAACTACGCCGTAAGCCGAAGGCGATTACTGAGAACGTTTCTGTTTCCGTTGTGCTGTCCCCACCAACGAAGGCGCGCCGCGATCTGGATAACTATTTCAAGGCTCTGTTTGATGCGCTAACAAAAGCAAATGTATGGGCTGACGATAGCCAGATTAAAAAACTAAATGCTGAGTGGGGGCCTGTTGTTAAAGGTGGTCGTGTTGAGCTGGCGATCGATGAGGTGACAGCATGCGCATGATCCTCACTGCATTCCCGCAAACTGACGCTGGCGTAGTTTTGCTTAAGCCGGGCCAGTTGACGCACAAGTTCCGCAAAGACCAGCGCCTCATGATCACTGATGCGCCTAAAGAGTTTGATAAGTTGCCAGCGGGTGAAGTCCCTGCCGAAAATCAGATATTAGCCGCAGATCCGCGCCTAACTGCTTTTTGGGCGAATAATCGCGTTTATCGAGCAGCTGGTGGGCTGGATAGTTTGCTCACATGGCTGGATAGGAAGGATGAATGCCAGTGGCATGCGGATTGGCACCATAAAGAGCTAGTCACAACGCCGTACGAGGGCGGTGCGGTTCGGCTGTGTTGGAGTTGTGACAATCGTACACATACGCATTTTACTGAAGCCATGATGTCGATTGCTATGCAGAACAGGATTGAATGCTTACTTGAGGCCATTCGCATCAAACTGGATTTGAGTGAAGGGCGAGAGATTTCATTTGCTGAGGTGTGCTGGTGGGCGACGCTTAACGGCGTAGCTGACCTTCTTCCTGCGTACGCTATTACTGGGATGGAACTCCCCACCATCGGAGGCACAACGAAAGAGGCGGATATTAACCCGTGGGAGCCAGATCCATTCTCTATTGTTGCCGAGCTGGTGGAGCAGGTAAAACCCATTATCAAGCTTGCGGGTGATGAGGCACCACCAGCGAGCTTTATGTTGAAACCTAAACTGGCACGCTGGGAGTGTGAGAAGTACACGCGGTGGGTAAAAACGCAAAAGTGCTGCGGTTGCAGTAAACCAGCTGACGATCCGCATCATGTGATTAATCACGGCTTGGGCGGGATGGGAACTAAAGCCCACGACTTGTTTGTGTTGCCGTTATGCAGACGGTGCCACGACAAGTTGCACAAGGACGTTGCGGCGTGGGAGCAGAAACACGGGGATCAGCGATTCCTATTGATTGAATTTTTAAATTGTGCGCTGGGTGTTGGCGCAATTTTCAAAGCGTAACGTGTGGGGAGCGCTGAGTAATGAATTTACAGCATTTAGAGTATGTAAGAAGCTGCGTTTCGCTGGCACTTGCAAACATTGTCGGAGCAACAAAAGGCCAGCTTGATGCGTTTCAGGGAGCGGCATTGGTAAACACGTCACGTTATCCACGTAAGCCAGTGCGCGAAGTTAGCGGGCAGGTTCGCATTGCTGATCCGGTTAAGTGTGCAGAAACTCGAGGTGGTAAGGATGTAAGGCCACCAATTGAAGAAATTGTGTTCTGTCTTAGTTCGTGGCGCCGGGCAATATCTACACTTGATGGCCACCAGCTTGGATGGATTCGGTATTGCTATGCGCATGACCTGAACTATGACTATCAAGTCCTGATCACTAAGCATGTATGGGAAGAGTTCAAAAAGACGGTAGCAGGCAAGCGGATCACAAAGAAAGTGATGGCACGGCTTGCACAACTGGTGTGGCTGGCAGTACAGCAGCATGCATGCAAGTGTAGCGGCATTCAGGAGAAAGAGTACACGGCGACACAATTGGCTGATTTCATGGGGGTGAGCAAGTCCACATGGTGTGAATGCTATGGCCAGCACTGGGGGGCTCTATTGCTCATGATTATGGATCTGGATTGCGCCAGCTTGGATCAAGTTTCAAAGGCGAGAGATACATCACGTTTGTGTAATTTGGCGTCATGATACTTGCAAAACCGAACAAAATGAGCGATATTTAACGTTATTTTGGTATGTTGCCAAAATTACATATAAACCCGCATTAGGCGGGTTTATATGTAATTGAAGGGTGATGAGCTGATATACCATCGAGGTTAATCTGAGGTACTGAGACTTGCTAAAAAGCGTGTTGGAAAATTTTTAAATATTTTTATTGAATTTTGGTTCTAGAAGTTGCTTCAACTAGCAAAAATGATAAACAGCTATATTTGATGTGTTTTTTATAATTTCGTATTGAAATTGTTTACTTTGTTAAGTGTATTTTCCTGCTTATGGTTTATCTACGCCCATTGTGCAATGAAAAACGTTGCTGTATTTATATTTCTTATCTGTATGTTCTCTCTTGGCATAATGATGACAATTCATATGTTCCATGAATTTGAACATTTATCCTATTTTTTCAATGGAATAGAACATCATGAATATATGTTCAAAAGTTTTGAGCTACATAGACTAAAAAAATACATAAAATTTTTCAGTTTATTCAAATAATTGTGACAACAAGAATAAGGTAAAGGTTACTAAGGCTTTACCAGATGGAGGATTTATGTTCTTAAGGAAACTTGGGTGCTTACTTGGGTGGCATTCATGGGCAGAACTGCCGTACAGAAAAACTGATTGGTGGCTTTGCTCTGACAATAATACAACTAAGGCTTATAGAATTGTGTTTAAGGAGTGTGAGATATGCCAGCAAACTAAGCATATCCATACAGACATTCCTGTCTATCACGAATAGTGTATTTGCGAGTTAAGGATAGAACCTCACATCTTAAATTTACAACAATCTAACTTAATATCGATTTTAAAGGATTTTACATGGTCTCATGGTGTCTGAAGCTTTTACGCTCTCAAGGTGATAGTACGTTTCTACCACTAACTCTTATGCGTATTGCATTTGGCTTGTTCTTCTTTTCCTCAGGTTTTAACAAGGTTTTTGTTTTAGAAAACCAGAGGGTTATGCTTGAAACGATTATTGAAACCGGCATACCTTTTCCAGCTTTCATGTCTGTTTTCGTAGCCAGTTGCGAAACAATTTTTGGTTTACTGTTAGCATTTGGTTTACTAACTCGTATCAGTGGTGTGATTTTATTAGTTATTAATATCGTTGCTCTGCTTACTGTCGGACTTAATCACATACCAAATGGTATAAATTTTTTGACATGGTATAGCTGGCTTCTTTACTTACCCGAGTCTAGTTACATTTTAATGTGTGTGATGATAATTGTTCAGGGATGTGGCCCATTCGGTCTTGATAGGTTAATAGCAAAATTGATTATAGACCGCCATAATGCTGGTTCTATTAGGGAATAAGTTGACCATATTCTAGTGGTTATGAGATCTCACATTAGTATTTGAGAATTTATATAATCAATATTTACTACGTTTAAAAGGCTATGCATTCGCATAGCCTTCTTTATTTGGTTTAGCATCAGCAAGCATCATTTAATCAGTTCATTTTAGCTGAGGATGATTGAGTCTGGATGCAAATTTGAGTATTTACTGCACGGTTAGATTGAAAGTCATTGCTAAATCAGTGTGGTTTTGTGCGGGTTCTATAACGACATTCCAAATACCCGCCATAGGGATATCAATATCTGTAGGAAAGTTGCAAAAGTACCCGCCATAGTAACTTGCGCCCTCACCATCATTGTAAGAGCGAAAGTTTTTATCATCCATTAACAAAACCATGGCTGACTGTGAGCAGGTTACACATAGGTGCGAGTGCTGCTTTAAAAACAGTTTTCTGTGTGGCATAGGAAGTGCTCATAGAAGAGAAAAGGCCCTTGCCTCCGAATTCAGACAAGGGTGCCAAAAAGCTAAACTGGGAACTATTAAATATATAAGCGACACTGGAGAACCAATGGAGTGGCGAATCGGAGTATGGCTATACAGCCTGCATTTGGCAATAAAAACCAACTAAAAACAAACTTTATTTTAACAATTATTAAGCTTATCTAATGTATTTAGGCTTGTGATGTGATGTTTTATTTAGATGTCAACGTCATTTATCATTCTGATTAAGTCAAAATTGGACATCAATAACCCTACCGCGCTGGTGGATGGGGGCAATGCGGATATGCTTGAATTTGGAAAGTGGTCATCTGTGAATTCAATTTTCAGTACAACTAACATGAGTTCGTCTACTCTGTATGTGGGTAAACTACTTACAGAGAAATACGATGGAACTACTGCTTAACGAAGCTGTATATGATTTGTGGGTTAGAGCTACATGTTTTGCCGACGATGACCTGATTGATGAGACTGACATCGTTGATTATGTTTTTGATAATCGACCGAAAAAGTATCCCTGTGTTGCCTATTTGGGACCAGTACAGAGACCTACGGAATCATTCAACATTCAGTTCATCTACGGTGAACAGATCACAGAATGGGCGAAGCATTTTTCTCTGTAATATCTTAGTTAACGAAAAATGCCTGCTAACGGATGGTTTTACCATTACTTGGGAAATAAATGATCGTTTGGAAGTAACGTATATTGATTGAATAGAATCTACTTATAAGTTACGTTTATACAAGCCGTGGATCCCGGCTAGTTTGTGAGAGAAGTGGACGGGAAGATTTTCCACGGCATTCAGCACATCAGTCAGCGAAGAAGGGTAAACCGGAGCGTTTGATGTGCTGAACAACTGCATGAGTACTGAGTTGGTATTCATCTAGGAATCAACGTGGGGTGGCTACCCAGTGCTCATGACAGTTGTGGTTGATGGTGAACTCCTACATTGATAACTGCCTGTAATTAGACTTCCCTTACTATTTTGGCATGTCTTGTTGCTCTAATAATTCATGATTAGGCAAAATAGTTATGCTCACTGAAGGCTCAGTGTCTCCATGACTATGAGTATCAATCACGATATTCCAAATCCCATCGTATGGAACTTCGACAATGGCCGGGAAATTGGTAAAAAAACCACCATGATAGTCAGCCCAGCTATCTCTACAAAACTTGTCGAAATACTTTTCATTAATCAAAAGTATTTTTGCAGGCTCTGAGCAAACCACTTTTACATAGCTGTTGGCAATAAGAAACAATCGACTATTTTTCATTCGATGGAACTCCACACGTAATAAAAAAGAAACCTCTCACCCCCGTAATTTCAGATGAGAGGGGCCATAGGCCAACACCAGGGAAAAGCGATGCTAATGTATAATCAAACGCAGTTAGTAATTGATACCCTAGGATGAATCGCAACTTATTGATTTAGATCTATTTATTTTATGGTGAGTATTTGTTTTTCTTATTGCATCATAATTAACTCTAATGCTTTACGTTAAGTAATTGAAAATGATCTTTTTTTCAAAGGTATTGCTTTTGTCTTATATTTATCAGGATGAGATGATTCTTGGTTCATATATATTAGTAATTAGAAATTAAGTCACTGCGTTTTTTAAAAGTTAAACCTTTTTTAATAGAATATGGTCCTAATATCGTAATCATCTTTTAAAGGTCCCCTCTGGGGGGGCTTTTTTATTTCTAGCGTCCAGCCAACAACCATCCACACATTAAACACTTTCTAGCTGAGAGTGGTTTTACGGCTGGGCGCTATTCACTAAATAACCCTGCCTCGCTGGTGGAGGTGAAGGATGAAAAGAATGTACACACGTGCTGCCGATAACACCTTGCTCGCCGGTGGGCTTTCGTCATGGCTATTCAGCCTGATTAATTACTTCTCACCTAATGAGTGGATGATTGTCGGCATCATTGTTGGCATTTTTTGCACTCTGGCTGGCCTTATTTCGGGGATTTATTTCCGCTGTCGTCGTGAGCGCTTATTACGTGAATGGATTCAAAACCGTCAGGTGATAGCTGCTGCGCCGGTGAATGAAGAGCTGGAAATGCTGGAGCGTGATTGATGGGGACTAAAACAAAACTTAGCGCTGCAGTTCTGGCATTAGTTCTCGGTGGAGCCACAGCAGATAAAATCCTCGACCAGTTTCTCGATGAGAAAGAGGGCGTTCGAACTATTGCGTATCAGGATGGACGTGACATTTGGACGATATGCCGTGGTTTGACGCATATTGAAGGGAGACCAGTCACTCGAGGGCTGAAACTTTCATACAGCCAGTGCAAGCGCTACGACGCTGTAGAGCGTGATAAAGCCATCGCATGGGTTAAGCGAAATGTGACTGTGCCACTTTCCGAGCCAGCCATCGCGGGTATCGCTTCTTTTTGCCCTTACAACATTGGCCCAGCCAAATGCTTTCCCTCAACGTTCTATAAGAAGTTGAATGCTGGTGATCGCATTGGTGCTTGCGCTGAGATAAAGCGCTGGATATTCGACGGCGGTAGAGATTGTCGGATTAAAGAAAATAATTGCGCGGGGCAGCCGGTGCGGAGAGGGCAAGAGTCGGAGCTTACCTGTTGGGATATAGACCAATGAATATAAATTTCAGTTGGCGAATGATGGCAATAGGATTGTTGCTGGTGGCGTTGGTCGTCTCTGGGAGAATAGCTGACCATTACCGCGATAAATACCATCAGGTGGATAAAGACCGCATTGCTGCTGAAGAGTTAGCCCGTGAACGCCAATCCACCATTAATGATATGGCTCACCGTCAGCAGCTTAATGCGGCTTTGGACGCGAAGTATATGCAGGAGTTACTAAATGCTAAGTCACAAGTTAAAACTCTTCGTGTTGACCTTAACACTGGTGCTAAGCGGCTGCGCATCGCGGCCAGTTGTCCAAAACTGCCCAAAACCACCGCCGCCACCGGCAAGCCTGATGCAACCGTCCCCCGACTTGATGACTCCGTTGAACGGGATTATCTCAGTCTCATCGAACGGATCAGACAATCCGAAACAATGATTAATGGGTTGCAAGATTACGTTAGAACTCAGTGCAATTAAAACAGACACTGGTGATTAATGGTACACGAAAAGAGCTTATAATTAATGCGTTATCACATCGCAAGCCGGACTATGCATGCACTGCAATTTTTCTCTAACCTCAAACCTCTTATACATAGATTTAAGCGTGTGCTTGTTTTCTTTGGGAATACTCATATCACAGTTAGAAACTGAGAAAACAAGTAACACTGAAGCAGCAGTAAGAAAAGTAGTGTTCAACTTTCGTGTCCTTGTTTTAATATTTATGCAAATGATAGCATTTCTAAATATTTATTAAACAGATTGCATATAATTATTTTTTAGCCTCAGTACTTGCTAAGTTTATTCTACATCTGAATTGCATTGTGCATTCCAGAACCACATAGAAGTGTATTCTTAGTAAATTGTTAGCATGAGTATTATTTCAATTGCTGGCAATTGTAATAAGGGATAAGTGACAGCTTTGGCGTTCATCACTTTGGAGGTAATTAAAATTTTCTATAGATATAGATATAGATATAGATATAGATATTAATTAACAGAGATCGACTGCGCATGAGTGCACAGCTATCAGGCTTACCTAATTTTAAGACACGGAGAATGAAGCGAAAGCATGAATGGTATGAATACGATTAACTCAATCTTCGTTTTCAAAGATTTAGAGCAAGAGCCCCTAAATTAGGGGCCAGAGATTACTTTCTACCAAGTAAGTAGCCTAGAATTAGACCAATACCAGCTGAAATAGCTACCGAAGCAAGAGGGTTTGTTTCTACTCGCTGTTTCGCTGTATCCACCACGTCAGATGCAGCACCTAAACCTTTACCGTAAATTTGTCGAGCCTGCCCCTCTAATCTATGTTCATGCGAATTGGTAGCTTCACCATAGGACTCTTCTACATGACCGGCCGCTTCATTTGCTACACCTTTAGCTTTCTCAAACAAACCCATAAATTGCCTCCTTATAAAATAAAAACGACTTATTCAGCATAGAAGAGAATGTTGAATCCTGCAGGGCTAAGGCTATAGCAATATCAAATAATTTTTAACCATTTGATTTTATTTAATTATATTGTTGTGGCTATTTATGTCCATTACCCTAAAAGAGGCTTGTTGATTTAAATTTTTGTTAGTAGTGTGGTTGCTAAATCAGGTTACAACGTTGCATCTATTTCTAAAAAATAGTGAATCAAATATTCAATCATAAAATGAAAAAATAAACTATTTATCAAATGATAACGTTAAAAGCTTTATGTGGTTCCGTTTCCGAATTCGGAGTGTAAATGGAAATGTCATCATCAAATGTGAGCAGCGCTAAGTGAAATGGGGGGGCTCAGTCACGTTAGAGTCATTTATCATATCGTTCAGCCCTTTTACATATACCTCGCTACATGTTTAACAAATTACATGTAATTGTTAATGTATTGTAATATATTCTGTTCTTGCAGTATATCCTGTAATGATTGGAAATGGGTGGGTTTTGAATTGGTTGCACTAAAGATTTTATCCTATAAAAGTGAAGTTTTAGAGATAAATGAAGCGCTTAGGAAAGAGCCTGAAAGCTGTAACATAGCGCCATTCATCGTCCATAAGAGACTGATAGGAAGCAGTGAATTTATTAGCTTCATTTGTAGAGATAGTAAACATCTGCTTGGTTATGTTATTTGCTGCGGCATTGATACCGACAATGGAACGATGTTAGAAATCTCCAAACTTTATATTTTTAATAAATTTCGAGGTGAGGGGTATGGATCGGAGGTGGTCTCTCAGATCATATCTTTGGCTATGGAAATGAATATCGCTAGTATTTTTGCTGAGCCACTTGATGATGCAGCGAAAGCTTTTTGGTCTAAAACAAGGCTTTTTTACTCATATGAAATTAATCGATTTGAGCTTAATTTATCATTTTAAAAGATTCAGTAATTGATAACCGCCTACGGGCGGCTTTTTATGGGTCCTTTCTAGCATCTAAATACACCGAGGGGGCGCTGACACGCGGGAAACGGCTAGTTTTTCGCATTTTATTGGCATCATCATCATCCGTTTATCTTTCTGTTTTCTTTGAAATTTCATTTTCAAAGATGTCGAATCGCTTATTTAGTGTTCACCATCATGGATAAAGAGCTCGAATCTGTCCGCCTGAATATTAATCAGCTTGCGGCAATCACTGGCATGCATCGACAAACGGTCGCCAGTCGGTTGAAAAATGTGGAACCGGCACCCGGCAGTAACGCAAAACTCAAGCTCTATACGTTGACGGCGATCCTCACTGAGCTGGTGCAAACCGGCGAAACGGTCGAGGTCGATAAAATGTTGCCTCCCGATCGTAAAGCGTGGTTTCAGTCCGAACGTGAGCGCCTCAAGTTTCAGCAAGAAACCCATGAACTCATCCCCGCTGAAGAGGTGACGCGTGAATTTTCAGCGATGGCAAAAGCGATGGTGCAGGTGCTCGAAACACTCCCCGACATTCTTGAACGTGACTGCGCTTTGTCGCCGGTCGCGGTCGAGCGTGTCCAATGCATTATTGATGACCTACGGGATCAGATTGCGCAAAAGGTCATAGAGGCAGATACGCCAAGTGAGGAGGACATGCCCGAGGAGGATTAATGGTTTCACAGGCATCCGCTGCTAGCACTCGCCGCAATATGGCGGGAATTATTCAGGCCCCGAGGCGCATGCCGGTAGCTAGTGCCGTGGAACAATATATGCGCGTCCCTAAAGGCGCGGGTAACTCGGTGAAGTGGGACCCGTCGGTTGCGCCGTATGTGTTGGAGCCGATGAACTGTTTAGCATCACGCGAATATGATGCGGTGGTGTTTGTGGGGCCTGCCCGTACCGGTAAGACTATTGGCCTTATCGATGGCTGGGTGGTGTACAACATTATCTGTGATCCCTCGGATATGTTGATCGTGCAAATGACCGAGGAGAAAGCACGCGAGCATTCGAAAAAGCGTCTTTCCCGTACGTTTCGCATGAGCCCTGATGTGGCTGAACGATTAAGTCCGCGTCGTAATGACAACAACGTTCACGATATGACGTTTTTGGCTGGCAACTATTTAAAGATAGGCTGGCCGTCCATCAACATCATGTCATCGTCAGACTATAAGTGTGTTGCGCTGACCGATTATGACCGCTTCCCTGAGGATATAGATGGGGAGGGGGATGCCTTCACGCTGGCTTCAAAACGTACCACGACGTTTATGTCGTCGGGCATGACGCTGGTGGAGAGCTCACCGGGGCGCGATATTCGCAACACCAAATGGCGCAGAACCTCACCCCATGAGGCGCCGCCGACAACCGGCATACTTTCTCTTTATAACCGCGGTGATCGTCGTCGGTGGTACTGGCCCTGTCCACATTGCGGCGAGTATTTCCAGCCGTCGATGGAATCCATGACCGGCTACCGTGATGAAGCCGATCCGGTAAAAGCCAGTGAAGCGGCGCATGTTGAATGTCCCCATTGCCATCAAGCGATTGCTGCACACCAAAAGCGTGAGCTTAACCAGTGCGGGATTTGGCTGCGCGAAGGTCAGAGCATAGATCGTGATGGTGTGATTACCGGTGAAGCTCGGCGCTCGCGCATCGCTTCTTTCTGGATGGAAGGTCCCGCTGCTGCTTATCAGACGTGGGCGCAGCTGGTGTACAAACTCCTGACCGCTGAGATGGAGTTCGAGGCCACCGGCAGCGAAGAAACTTTGAAGGCCGTTATCAATACCGACTGGGGATTGCCTTACTTACCGCGTGCCGCCAGTGAACAACGCCGAAGCGATGAGTTAATGGCGCGAATAGAGGATTACGGTAAACGGCGAGTACCGCCAAAAGTACGTTTTCTCATGGCGGCCGTTGACGTTCAGGGTGGTAAAAATCGCCGCTTTGTCGTGCAGGTCGTCGGCTATGGGGAGAACGGCGAACGGTGGACGATAGACCGTTACAACATCAAACAGTCCATGCGCTGTGATGAAAACGGCGAATCGTTGCAGGTGCATCCCGGCGCGTTTCCCGAGGATTGGGATTTGCTGCTCACCGATGTTTTGCAAAAAACCTATGCACTGGCTGACGGCTCTGGCAAGCGTATGCCCGTGTTGGCGATGGCTGTAGACAGCGGCGGTGAAGACGGTGTAACCGATAATGCCTATAAATTCTGGCGCAGGTGTCGTCAAGACGGCGTGCATAAACGGGTGTATTTGGTGAAAGGGGACAGTACCCGTCGCCAAAAATCCGTGACCAAAACTTACCCTAACAATACCGAGCGAAGCGATCGCCGTGCAGATGCACGCGGTGACGTGCCGGTCTATCTGCTGCAAACCGATATTTTCAAAGATCAGTTGAGTAACGCGATGGCGCGTGATGTGCCGGGCGCGGGGTTTATCCATTTCCCCAACTGGCTGGGTGAGTGGTTCTTTGACGAGCTGACCTATGAAGAGCGTGGGGCCGATGGCAAATGGCGCAAGCCGGGTAAGGGGAATAACGAAGCGATGGACCTGTTTTGTTATATCCATGCCATTGCGTTTCTGCGCGGGTATGAACGCATTTCATGGGATAAGCCGCCAGCGTGGGCCGAGTCTCAAGAGATTAACCCGAATATTTTTAATGAAGACACGGCGCGGGAGGCTGTTGTAGTGACGACGAATAAAAAGAAATCCAAGCCACAGGACAAATCACCGGCAGCGCCGAGCTCGCTCTCGGGGTCAAGTTGGCTCAATGGTGGTGGCTCTGGTGGTGGGGGCTGGCTATGACGCGCGACGAAATTAGAACCATGCTCGACAAGGTGCGACAAGCCTATGCCGATTCACTCGATGGCAAAGCCGTTTCGTTTACTGGCGTGAATGGACGCGCAGTCACCAACCATGATCCTGTTGCGATGCGTAACGAGCTCGAATATTGGGAGAAGCGCTATCGCGTCGCCCGTGGGCGTGGCAATGGCCCCAAATTGGCAAACTTTCTTTAGGAGTCGCCATGAACTGGATAGAAAAGGGCATCGCCGCACTATCACCCGGGTGGGCGGCAGAACGCTCGAAAAGCCGCAACCTGATGAATGCCTATGAAGCGGCAAACCCTTCTCGTCTGCATAAGGCGAAGCGCTCGGGCGTATCAGCCGATAATGCCGTTTTTGCCGCTGGCGTGTCATTACGTGAGCAGGCGCGCTGGTTAGATGAAAACCATGACATTGTGATCGGCATTCTCGACAAGCTTGAGGAACGGGTGATCGGTGCGCGTGGGATTCAGGTGGAGCCGCAACCGCTGACGCACGACGGCAAGCTGCATGAAGAATTTGCCTCTGAGCTGTCTCGATTATGGTCTGAATGGTCTATCCGCCCTGATGTGACGGGCATGTTTACCCGCGCAGAAATGGAGCGTTTATTACTGCGTTCGGCATTGCGTGACGGTGAAGTCTTTAGCCAATTGGTTCGCGGTCCCGTTCCCGGCTTGAAACATGCGACGCAGGTGCAACTGTCGATTGAAATGCTCGAGGCCGACTATGTGCCGATGTCGCTTAACAGTGTGGAGGGTACGCAGGTTCGCCAAGGGGTAGAGATTAATACGTGGGGGCGTCCCGTTGCCTACAACGTGTATAAGTTTCACCCCGGCAACACGTTGCGTATGGCAACCCAGACCAAGCGGGTACCGGCGGAGAACATGCTTCATCTTGCGATGCGCAAGCGTCTGCATCAGATCCGTGGTGTGAGTCTGCTCCACGGTGTTATTACGCGTCTAAGCGATATCAAAGATTATGAAGAGTCCGAGCGTGTTGCGGCGCGTATTGCGGCGGCGCTGGGGTTCTATATTAAGCGAGGGGATGCGACGACCTATCAACAGGATGATTTCGAAGATCCTGAAAACAAGTATCAGATGTTTGATATTGCGCCGGGCATGATTTTTGACGGACTTAAACCCGGTGAAGATTTGGGTATGGTGGAGTCCAATCGCCCGAACGTTCATCTGTATGAATTCCGCAACAGCCAGCTGCGCGCAGTGGCCGGTGGTACGCGTGGCAGCTACTCGAGCATTTCACGTGATTATAACGGTAGCTATTCCAGTCAGCGTCAAGAGCTGGTGGAAGGGTTCGAAGGTTATAACGTGCTGCAAAACTGGTTTGTTGGGCAGCACAGTCGCCCGATATACCGCGCATGGATCGACATGCTCAAGCTATCCGGCATCAAAATTCCCCACGATGTTGACCCCTCATCACTTTATAACGCGCTCTATCTGGGGCCGGTAATGCCGTGGATTGACCCGGTGAAAGAGGCGCAGGCGTGGAAAGGTATTGTGCGCGGTGGCGCGGGAACTGAATCCGAATGGATACGTGCTCGCGGTCAATCGCCGCAAGAAATCAGGCGTCAGCGTCTACGTGAAATTGAATATAACCGCGAGCGGGGGCTGGTCTTTGACTCGGACGCCGCGAACGATTCAGGAGCCCAAACGAATGAACCTACCGATCCCGATGGGGACACTACTCAAACCACAGGCAAGCAACCCAACCAGCAGCGGAAATGAATGCTGGTACCAGATCAAGGCCGCGGCTAAAGCGACTGACCCCGTCGTGATTTATCTCTACGACATGATTGGTTATTGGGGGATCACCGCGCAGGCGTTTCTCAACGATTGCCGTGATGCGGGCGTGTTCGAAGCCTCAGCGATTGAGCTGCATATTCATAGTCCCGGCGGCGATGTGATGGACGGCTTTGCCATCTTTAACTCGTTCTCGCGGCTCACCGGCAAAATCGATATTTACGTCGATGGTGTTGCGGCGTCAATGGCGTCCGTCATTGTTTGCTTACCCGGTGCGACCGTTCACATGCCTGAAAACGCATGGATCATGATCCATAAGCCGTGGGGCGGCGTGATGGGTGATTCTGACGAAATTCGAGAATACGCCGAGTGGCTCGATCGTAATGAGTCACTCCTCTTATCCGCCTATGAACGTAAGACCGGCATGAGCCGAGATGAGATTGCCGCCATGCTCAAAGAGGAAACGTGGCTCGATGGTGCGATGGCAATAGAAAAAGGCTTTGCGGATGTTCTCGAAGCTTCCCTCGACGCTGCGGCGTCAATCAATACGAATAAAATGAAGGAGTTCCATAATATGCCTCAGCAAGTTACAGCTTTGATCACGCCGCGTGCCACTACATCGAATCCGGCGCCACAGTCACAGCCAGCGCCGTCTGCGGCACCAGTGATTGATGCACCTACGAGTTCAACCGTAGATATTAATGCGTTAGCTCATGCGATTGGTCAGCAAATGGCAACAGCGAATGCGGCGCGAGTGACCGCCGTAAATGCGGTGTTTGATGCGTTTCCTGCGTTTGCAGCACTAAAAGCAGAATGTGTTGGCGACCAAACCTGCAGCGCAGATGCAGCGCGTAATAAACTGTTGTCTGCGTTGGCTTCCGGTACCACGCCGTTGGCGGGGCAGAATGCACACATCTATGCAGGCAACGGTAATCTGATCGGGGATTCGGTTCGCGCTTCTATTATGGCGCGTGCCGGTTACGGTGAAGCGCAGGCCGATAACGCCTACGCCGGTTTTACCCTGCGTGAGTTGGCGCGTGCATCCCTTGGCGATCGTGGTATTGGTCTAGCAGGGGTGGCACCGATGGCGATGGTGGGTATGGCCTTCACGCATACCAGCTCTGACTTTGGCAATATCTTGATGGATGTGGCCCATAAAGCGGCGCTGCTGGGCTGGGATGAAGCCGAAGAAACCTTTGACCGTTGGACCCGCAAAGGCACCTTGACCGACTTTAAAGTGTCTAACCGTGTGGGGCTCAACTCGCTGGCGGCATTGCGTAAAGTGCGTGACGGTGCCGAATACAAATACATTACCGTCGGGGATAAAGGCGAACAAATTGCGCTGGCGACCTACGGTGATCTGTTCTCACTGACGCGTCAAACCATCATTAACGATGATATGGATATGCTGACCCGCATTCCTGCGGCGATGGGTAGCGCAGCACGCGCCACCGTGGGGGATTTGGTGTATGCGGTGCTCACGTCTAACGGCAAGCTCAGTGATGGTAAACCTCTGTTTAGTGCTGACCATAACAACTTAGTTAGCGCGGCAATGGATATCGATGGACTCGATACGGCACGTAAAGCGATGCGTCTGCAAAAATCCGGTGAGCGTGCGCTCAACATTCGCCCCGCCTATGTGCTGACGCCGGTAGCTTTGGAGTCTCGCGCTAATCAGTTGATTAAATCGGCGAGCGTGCCAGGGGCTGATGCTAACAGCGGTATCAATAACCCAATCCAGAACTTTGCCGAAGTGATTGCCGAACCACGTTTAGATCTTAAGAACGAAAAAGAGTTCTATCTGACGGCAGCGCAGGGGCGCGACACCATCGAGGTGGCGTATCTGGATGGCGTTGATGCGCCATACATTGAACAGCAGAACGGCTTCACCATTGATGGCGCGGCCTTTAAGGTGCGCATCGATGCGGGGGTCGCCGCGCTCGATCATCGTGGGCTGGTCAAGTCTACCGGCAGCAAATAAACCGTCTTAGTCAGGCGGTTTTTTTATCTCTACGGGTGGCTGAGGTCGCCCGTTTTCATGAGTACGGGAGTAAGACAATGGCGAAGAATTATTATCAAGACGGCACCACGATGGATTGGACAAACGGCACAGGCAAGGCGGTGCTATCAGGTCAGGCGGTGATTGTAGGCAGTGTGGTGGGGGTGGCTTTAGGAAATATCCCCGTGGATGGGGAAGGCGTATTGAAAATGACCGGCGTCTTTGTGTTGCCGAAAGTGGCAGACGAAACGTGGCCACGCGGTGCGGCGCTGTATATGACGCCGGAGGGCTTGCTGACGGCTAAGGCTGATGATGGCGCCAATCCTGCGGTGGCGCATGCGCGTGCGGGAACGGCATGGATCACCAACAACGCTGGGGATGAGGAGTCCCGCGTGCGGCTGGGCTTCTAATGAGCCGATTTACTGAGCGGCTACAGCGTGCCGACAAGGTGGTGGATCGTACCTTTGCGGAAGATGTGCCTGTGGTATTGATGGTGGGGGCGGAACGTCGCCCCATTACCGCCATCTTTGAAAAGCCTGATGCTTCTGTGGAAGTTCATGGCGGCGGTGAAATCCGCGATGTTGCTCCTGCTCTCAGTGCGTATACGGCGGATATTCAGGGATTGGCCAAGCGTCATGCGGTCACGGTCGGTACCGAACATTACTGGGTGACGCATATCGGTGCCGATGAAATGGGGCGTACACGTATCACCTTAGCGGTCGGGGAACCGGGCAAGCCGGTGGAAGATATCACACAGTGGAGTCGATGAGATGGCAAGAGACAG
>NZ_JAVXIQ010000008.1:0-175571 GCF_036648275.1 Hafnia sp.
ACCAAGTTTGACTTATGGCGTGCAGCTTTGTTTTTGTGGATCAGGCCTTTACAAGCCTGGCGATCCACGATTGGTTGCATTTCGTTAAATGCGTTTTGTGCAGCGGCTTTATCGCCGGTTGCAATCGCCGCGTATACTTTCTTAAGGAAAGTACGCATCATGGAGCGACGGCTAGCGTTGTGCTTGCGGCGCTTCTCAGATTGTACGGCGCGTTTCTTAGCTGATTTGATATTAGCCAAGGTCCAACTCCCAAAATATTCTATGAGGACAATTCAAAGGCCGAGAAATATGCCTTTTTAGCCCTCTGTTGTCAATGGATTTGTGCAAATAAGCGTCGCTTGTACGAACGACACTTTCGCGTTGTGATGGCGCGGGATTTTACCAGCTTTGTCCCTTGGAATACACCCTTTCGAGAGTTTTTTCCTGTGCGGTTGCTGATTATATCAGCGTTTGCAATAAAAGCGCAGGTTTATACCCCAGCATCTTGAAAGGCGATGGGGTGAGTAACGGATATGATTTTATCGAAAGACAAATAGAGTGGTAGAAATCATGCGTAATGTATTTAACCGGCGGCTTATCTCCGGTATGGTGGCAGAATCCCTTTAAACTCTCTAATCGCTGGTTAACCTTAGTCTCTGTACAAGGTATAATCCGCCGATTTCCACTGTTTTGAGCCTGATATGGAGCTAATTCGCGGCATTCACAATCTACGGGCGCGCCACCATGGCTGCGTGCTGACGATCGGTAACTTCGATGGTGTGCACCGCGGTCATCAGGCCTTGCTGGCCCGTTTGAAGCAGGAAGGGAAGCGCTTGGGGCTGCCCGTCATGGTCATGATCTTTGAGCCCCAACCGTTAGAGCTGTTCAGCGCTGATAAAGCGCCAGCTCGCCTGACTCGGTTACGCGATAAATGTCACTATCTGGCAGAAGCAGGAGTTGATTATCTCCTGTGCGTACGTTTTAACCGTGATTTTGCGGCGAATTCAGCTCATGACTTTGTGAAAAAGTTACTCGTTGAAAAGCTCGGCGTAAAATATCTGATGGTTGGTGATGATTTTCGTTTTGGCGCAGGGCGTCAGGGCGACTATGAGTTATTGAAACAGGCCGGAGAACAGTTCGGCTTTACTGTGACAAACTCTGATAGCTTTTGCGAAGGAAATAAGCGCATTAGCAGCACCGCCGTTCGACAGGCATTGCAGGAAGATAAGCTTGAACTCGCGGAAAGCCTTTTAGGCCATCCATACAGCATTTCTGGGCGCGTTGTGCACGGTGATGAAGTTGGGCGAACTATCGGTTTTCCAACCGCCAACCTCCCGCTTAAACGGTTGGTTGCACCGGTAAAAGGCGTATACGCCGTTGATGTTTATGGGTTGGGAGCGACACCGTTGCCCGGTGTGGCGAATATTGGTACCCGCCCAACAGTCGCTGGCATACGTCAGCAGTTAGAAGTTCATCTGCTGGATACCACGATGGATCTTTATGGACGCCACATTGATGTGGTGCTCCGCGCAAAACTGCGCAATGAACAGCGTTTTGCTTCGCTTGATGCACTTAAGCAACAAATCGCCAATGATGTGGTGACGGCCCGAGAGTTCTTTGGGCTGGCGACACCGGTTTAATCTATATACATATGCCCAAAGTCATAAAAGCTGCATGAGTAGCTTATTGAGCCAAGGGGATAGCCGAAAACGGAACCGAGAATCGAATGAGTGATTATAAGAATACCCTGAACTTGCCGGAAACAGGGTTCCCGATGCGCGGCGATCTCGCCAAGCGCGAGCCTGGCATGCTGCAACGTTGGTATGAGCAGGATCTGTACGGGATTATCCGTAACGCGAAAAAAGGCAAGAAAACCTTCATTTTGCACGATGGCCCTCCTTATGCGAACGGCAGTATTCATATTGGTCACTCAGTAAACAAGATTCTTAAAGACATTATTATTAAGTCCAAAGGCCTGAGCGGTTTTGACTCACCGTACATTCCTGGCTGGGACTGCCACGGTCTGCCTATTGAGCTGAAAGTTGAACAGCTGATTGGTAAACCAGGCGAGAAATTCAGCGCCGCTGAGTTCCGTGCTAAATGCCGTGAGTATGCCGCCGAGCAGGTTGAAGGCCAAAAAGCTGACTTCAAACGTCTGGGCGTGCTGGGCGATTGGGATCATCCGTACTTGACGATGGCGTTTGACACCGAAGCTAACATCATCCGTGCACTGGCTAAAATCGTTGATAACGGCCATCTGATGAAAGGTGCTAAGCCGGTTCACTGGTGCCCAGACTGTGGTTCTTCACTGGCTGAAGCTGAAGTTGAGTACTACGACAAAACTTCCCCGTCTATTGACGTGCGCTTTGCTGCGGTCAATAAGAATGAAGTGTTGGCTAAATTTGGCGTTAAAGAAGCCGAAGGCAACGTTTCTGTCGTTATCTGGACCACAACTCCGTGGACAATGCCCGCTAACCGCGCGGTTTCATTGCACCCTGAATTCGAATACCAGTTGGTTCAAGTTGATGGCGAGTGCCTGATCTTGGCAGCCGATCTGGTTGAAAGCGTCATGAAACGCGCCGGTATTACCTCTTGGACCGTGCTGGGAAGCTGCAAAGGTGCCGATCTGGAACTGATGCGTTTCCAACACCCATTCATGGGCTTTGATGTGCCTATCGTTCTGGGCGAGCACGTTACGCTTGAAGCCGGTACAGGTGCTGTACATACCGCGCCGGGTCATGGCCCAGATGACTATGTCATCGGTCAAAAATATGGTTTGGAAACGGCTAACCCAGTCGGCCCGAACGGTTGCTATTTGAAAGGCACCTTCCCAGGTCTGGATGGTTTGTTTGTATTCAAAGCTAATGACGTAGTGGTTGAACTGCTGAAAGAGCATGGCGCTTTACTGCACGTTGAAAAAATGAATCACAGCTATCCATGCTGCTGGCGTCATAAAACGCCGATCATTTTCCGTGCGACCCCACAGTGGTTCATCAGCATGGATCAGAAAGGGCTGCGTAAACAGTCTCTGGCTGAGATCGACGAAATTGAACAGGTTGGCCTGAAAGAAAAAGGTCTGAGTGGCTGGATCCCTGCATGGGGTAAAGCGCGTATCGAATCGATGGTGGCAAACCGTCCTGACTGGTGTATCTCTCGTCAGCGTACGTGGGGTGTGCCAATGTCGATGTTTGTGCATAAAGACACTCAGGAACTGCATCCACGCACCATCGAATTGATGGAGGAAGTGGCGAAGCGCGTTGAGAAAGACGGCATTCAAGCTTGGTGGGATCTGGATCCAAAAGATATTTTGGGCGCAGACGCTGACCAGTATGAAAAAGTGCCAGATACCTTGGACGTATGGTTTGACTCCGGTTCAACCAGCTTCTCCGTGGTTGATGCACGCCCTGAATTCCATGGCAACACCGCAGACATGTATTTGGAAGGCTCTGACCAGCACCGTGGTTGGTTTATGTCTTCTCTGATGATTTCTACCGCGATGAAGGGCAAAGCGCCTTACCGTCAGGTACTGACTCACGGCTTCACCGTTGATGGTCAGGGACGCAAAATGTCCAAATCTATCGGTAACACCGTGAGCCCTCAGGATGTGATGAACAAACTGGGTGGCGATATCCTGCGTCTGTGGGTAGCTTCTACCGACTACACCGGTGAAATCGCGGTTTCAGACGAAATTCTGAAGCGTTCCGCCGACTCTTATCGCCGTATCCGTAACACCGCACGTTTCTTACTGGCTAACCTGAACGGTTTCGATCCGAAACAGCACATGGTGAAACCTGAAGATATGGTGGTTCTGGATCGCTGGGCGGTAGAGCGTGCGATGGAAGCACAGAAAGAGATTCTGGTTTCCTATGAAAACTATGATTTCCACGAAGTGGTTCAACGTCTGATGCAGTTCTGCTCGGTTGAGATGGGTTCCTTCTATCTGGATATTATCAAAGACCGTCAGTACACCACCAAAGCCGACAGCGTTGCGCGTCGTAGCTGCCAGACTGCGCTGTTCCACATTGCAGAAGCACTGGTTCGCTGGATGGCACCGATCATGTCCTTCACTGCCGATGAACTGTGGGGCTACTTGCCGGGCGACCGTGCTGAGTATGTTTTCACTGAAGAGTGGTATCAAGGTCTGTTCGGCTTAGGCAACGCAGAGTCTATGAACAACGAGTTCTGGGCTGAGCTGCTGAAAGTTCGTGGTGAAGTGAATAAAGTCATCGAGCAGGCACGTAACGACAAACGCGTAGGCGGCTCTTTGGAAGCCAGCGTAACGCTGTATGCGGATGACGATTTGATCGCCAAACTGAACAGCCTAGAAGATGAACTGCGCTTCGTGCTGATCACCTCTGCGGCTCAGGTTGAACCATTGGCAAACGCACCGGCAGATGCCGTGCAGAGCGATGTGCTGAAAGGTCTGAAAGTTGCGTTGAGCAAGGCTGATGGTCAGAAATGTCCTCGCTGCTGGCACTTCTCTACCGAGATTGGTCAGAATGCTGAGCATCCAGATCTGTGCCCTCGTTGTATTACGAACGTTGCCGGTCACGGCGAAAAACGTAAGTTTGCATAATGGCTGATGCGATGAAACGACCAATAATGTCTACGGGACTGCGCTGGCTTTGGCTGGTGCTTGTCGTGTTAGTGATTGATTTAGGCAGCAAGTATTTAATTTTACAGGACTTCGCCTTAGGCGAAACCAAAGCACTGCTGCCATCGCTAAATCTGCACTATGCACGCAACTACGGCGCCGCTTTCAGCTTCTTAGCTGACAGCGGTGGCTGGCAGCGCTGGTTCTTTGCCGGTATCGCCATCGCTATCTGCGTGGCGTTGTTAGTGATGATGTATCGTTCTCGTGCGACGCAAAAACTCAATAACATCGCCTATGCGCTGATCATCGGCGGAGCACTGGGCAATCTATTTGATCGTCTGTGGCATGGTTTTGTTGTCGATATGATCGACTTCTACGTGGGAGATTGGCATTTTGCCACCTTCAACCTAGCTGACTCGGCAATCTGTATTGGCGCAGCATTCATTGTTTTGGAAGGTTTCCTTCCCGCGAAGAAAAAGGGATAGCAGGTATGACTCAGCAAGTGCAAAGCAACAGCGCAGTGTTAGTGCATTTTACCTTGCAGCTAGAGGATGGCACGCAGGCCGAGTCAACGCGTAGCAGCGGTAAACCAGCGCTGTTCCGTTTGGGCGATGGCAGTTTATCCGATGCGCTGGAAGAGCACTTGCTGGGACATCAGGCGGGCGATAAGTTTCAGTTCACCTTGCAGCCGCAAGACGCGTTTGGTGAAAATAGTCCCGATCTGGTTCAGTTCTTTACTCGCCGTGATTTCGCCGACGTTGGCGTGCCGGAAGCCGGAACCATTATGATGTTCACTGGCCGAGACGGCAGCGAAATGCCGGGTATCGTGCGTGAAGTTGCCTGTGATTCAGTGACCGTTGATTTTAACCATCCGCTTGCGGGACATCCGGTCGCCTTTGACGTAGAGGTGCTGGAGATTGACCCGCAGCAGGGAGACGTTGATGCAAATCCTGCTGGCTAATCCGCGCGGTTTCTGCGCGGGTGTCGACCGAGCCATTAGTATCGTAGAACGCGCGCTGGAGATTTACGGCGCGCCGATTTATGTTCGTCATGAAGTGGTACATAACCGCTATGTGGTCAACAGCCTGCGCGAGCGCGGGGCCGTGTTCATTGAAGAAATCAGTGAAGTGCCCGATAACACGATTCTGATTTTCTCGGCTCATGGCGTTTCTCAAGCCGTTCGCGCTGAGGCTAAAGCTCGTAATCTCACCATGTTGTATGATGCGACCTGTCCACTGGTGACTAAAGTACATATGGAAGTTGCGCGAGCGAGCCGTAAAGGAACCGAGGCCATTTTGATTGGTCATGCGGGGCACCCAGAAGTTGAAGGCACGATGGGCCAGTACAACAATCCCGAAGGTGGGATGTATTTGGTTGAGTCGCCGGAAGACGTTTGGAAGCTACAGGTGAAAAATGAAAATAACCTGTGCTTTATGACCCAGACCACGCTTTCCGTTGATGACACTTCAGACATCATTGATGCTTTGCGTGAGCGATTCCCTAAGATTGTTGGCCCGCGTAAAGATGATATTTGCTATGCCACCACCAACCGTCAGGAAGCCGTGCGCAACCTTGCTAGTGAGGCTGAAGTGGTGCTGGTGGTTGGATCGAAAAACTCATCAAACTCTAACCGCTTGGCAGAACTGGCCCAGCGTGCAGGTATCCCCGCATTTTTGATCGACTCTGCGGAAGATATTCGCGAAGAGTGGCTGAAAGATGTGAAGCGTATCGGCGTCACCGCAGGTGCTTCAGCCCCTGATATCTTGGTTCAAGATGTCATTAAACGCCTTCAAGCGTTAGGTGGCGAAGGTGCCGTTGAGATGCAAGGGCGTGAAGAAAACATCGTTTTTGAAGTGCCTAAAGAATTGCGTGTGGATGTGAAGCAAATCGACTGATTGCTTGGCTGTATCAAACGAAAATGAGATGGGATACCGAAGGGTATCCCATTTTTTATATCCGACAGCTGCCGGCGATCAGGTGTTAACTATCACTGCATGCCTCTACCGCACGGATCACCATTTGATAGCCCGTGCAGCGGCATAGGTTTCCAGCTAATCCGCGGCGAATTTCTTCATGAGTTAACGGGCGGGACGGATGCTTGGCGAGGAGCGCCGTGGTTGCCATCACCAGACCCGGCGTGCAGAAACCACACTGTACGGCACCGGCATCAACGTAAGCTTGTTGTACCTGAGAGAGCCGGCCATTTTTCACCTCACCTTCGGCGGTGCGGATGCGTTTTCCATCGGCCCATACGGCGAGATATAAACAGCTATCGGTTGCGACGTCGTCGATAAGCACGGTGCAGGCGCCGCATTCTCCTACGCCACAGCCCTGTTTCACGCTCGTTAGCCCTTCATCTCTGAGAAGCTCCATCAACGACAGCGCGGGAGAAATTGTAAAGGGATAACGCTTTCCATTAATTTCACATTCAATATCAACCCAATGCTTACGATTCATGCGATTTTTCCTCCAGCACGTTCAACCGCGAGTGAAATAGCGCGTTGAGCTAAGGTGCGAATGAGATGCAGGCGAAATGATTTTTCTGCGCGCCATGAGGAGCGCGGGGAAACATCCTGAGCCACGGCTTCACTGATAGCCGATAACGTTTGTTGACTCAGCGGTTGGCCAACGGCGCTTTGTTCGGCATGCGGGCAGCGAATCGGTGTTGGTGCTGCAACACCATAGGTGAGACGTAGATCGGTGAAGCGCCCTTGAGCGATGCGGCATACCGCAGAACAACCAATCGTGGCGATATCCATTGCGCCGCGCATGGCGTATTTAATGTAGCTACTGCCAATATCTTGGTAATACTCAGGCGCAAAATGGAAGGCAACCACTATTTCTCCTTGTTGTAGCGCGACCTTTCCGGGGCCAGTGTGGAAACCTTCGATAGAGCGCCGATAGCAACCGTGGGCGGTCGCAATTTCTAGCTCTGCTTTCAGCGCCAACGTGGGGGAGGCTGAGTCTGCGCTTGTTGCACCGTTGCAGATATTGCCGCCATAGGTTGCAACGTTACGTACCTGAGGGCCCGCTATTGTTGCCGCTGCCTCGGCAAGCAAAGGAAGATGCTGCTGAATGAGCGGATGTTCAATAAGCTCGGTAAAGGTGGTGGCTGAACCGATGCGTAAATGATGATGGCGATCGATAGCGATCCCCTTTAAGTCGGGTAAATCATGAATATCAACGATGTGGCGGTATTTGGGATTTAGGTGATGAAGCTGGATCAGCACATCGGTACCGCCGGCTAAAAGCCGCGCTTGTGGATATTCGGTGAGTAGCTCACAGGCATGCTGTACGCTGCGAGCACGGTTGTAGTTTTCGATATCGTACATGATTACTCCCTGATGAGTCCGGCCTGAACAAATTCAGCAAACAGCGTTTTAGGCGTGATTGGCAGTGTGTTGATGGAGATGCCGGTTGCCATACGAATAGCGTTCCTAATCGCGGGAGCTGGCGAGATAATCGGCGGTTCACCGAGCGCCTTGTGCCCGTAGGCTGACTGAGGCTCATAGGTTTCAATAAATGCGCAGTCCAGATCGGGCAGATCCATAATGGTAGGGAATTTGTAATCCAGCAGGTTTGGATTTCGAACTACGCCGGTTTTTTCATCAATGATCATCTCTTCAAACAAAGCCCAGCCGATCCCCATGCCCATTCCTCCATGCACTTGGCCTTCGGCGAGCTGTGGGTTAAGAATTCGGCCTGAATCATGCAGGTTGATAATCTTATTGATGGTGACTTTGCATAGAGGAATATCGACGCTGAGATCGACAAACGTGCAGCCAAAAGCCGGTGGGTTAGTGGTGGTTTTATGGGATATTTCAGCCAGCAGCTGGGCTCCGATTTCCTGATGGTAATAAGCATGCATCGAAATCTCCGCCACGCTCATGAGCACCATTTCAGGCTGGGCCGCCATCACCACATTTCCGTTGAGTAAGGTGAGTCCCCACTGCGGCTGGTGGCTAATTAATTCAGCATGAGCCAGTATTTTACTGCGCAATTCACTTGCTGCCTGCATCACCGCAGGTGCGGCAACATAGCTTTGACGAGACGCAAATGCGCCGGGGTCGTAGGCCGTGATGTCGGTATCTTGGGTGGATATCACACGAATATGTTCAAAGGGAATACCTAGCGTTTCGGCGGCCATCTGGGCGAAAACGGTATCTGAACCCTGCCCAATCTCTGTGGCGCCAATTTGCAGATTTACCGTGCCGTCTTGATTGAGCAACATGCGAGCTCCCGCAATTTCAACGCCAACGGGGTAAGTATTGGAACCGTAGCTAAAACACGCGACGCCGACGCCACGGCGCAGATCGCCAGTTTGATTTTTACAGGCGGCCTTACGGGCGTTCCATTCAAACAGTTCGCGTCCTTTCTCAAGGCATTCAACGAGTCCTGCGCTATAAATCTTTTTGTGGTTAACCGGATTGATATCACCGCTGCGTGCCGCATTCAGCAAACGCACATCGACGGCGTCGAGCGACATTTTTTCTGCCGCGTCATCTAATAAACATTCAAGCGCAAAAGCCACCTGCGGTGCGCCATAGCCACGCATGGCGCCTGCGGCGGGATAGTTCGAATAGTGCGTGAGAGCAGAATAGCCGAAGGCGCTACGAGGATAGAGATAGCTGATTTTGTTGGCACCGGCGGAAGCGATGGAATGCCCGTGCGAAGCATAAGCGCCCGTGTTCGACAGCACGTCCAACTGATAGCCCGTTAATATACCGTCGTGATTAAGTCCCAATTCCGCGTCGATACTAAAGGCATGACGAGTGCGGGAAGCAAAAAAACACTCTTCACGGCTGAGTTCGACCTTCACCGGAATGCCACCCATCTTTTGAGTGAGAAATGCGGCCATCGGCTCTTCGAGTACGTCCTGTTTATTGCCGAATCCACCACCAATATAAGGTTTGATTACGCGTATGTTTGACCACGGCATACCCAGCGCCTGAGCGACGGTACGGCGCACGATCTGCGGGATCTGGGTGCTGGAGACAATCACAATATGATCTGGCTGTTCCATATAGGCAAAACAGGTCACGCCTTCCATATGGCAGTGCTGGATCACCGGCGTTTGAAAATGCGCAGAGAGTTGAAAATCAGCCGATGAGATTGCTTCTTTAGGCTGATTCGCGCTGATATCACTTTTTTTCAGCGTATTGCCTTCCGGATGAATTAGCGGTGCGTCTTGCGCTAACGCGCCCTGCGCGGTGGTTATCACCGGCAGCTCTTGATATACCACTTCGACCAGCGCTGCGGCACGTTCTGCGGTTAGCGCATCACGCGCGACCACAATCGCGACACCGTCGCCATAATGCCGCACATGTTGGGTGAGTAGCTGACGATCGGCAACGTCTCGTTTAGCGGGTTCCAGTGACCAAGCATGCCCCGCTGTGGGGAATCGTAATTCAGGCACATCTTGATAAGTAAATACGGCTTCAACGCCGGGTAAAGCCAGTGCGGCGTAAGTATCAATGGCCGTGACATAAGCATGGGCGAGAGGGCTACGTACATATTTGGCGTAACGCATACCATGCATTTGATGATCGTCGGTATAGCGAGCGTGGCCGGTAACCTTAGCTTCAGCGTCCACCCGCTTGAGTGGGGATCCTAACGACATAGCTTTCTCCTTAGAGGAGCGTGGGATTTTTAATTTGAGTGAAATGAATAATCGAAATTTATAAATCAGCGATAAAGCAGCAAGATGCACGCCATAGGGCGTTGAGCCGTGAGGTGATTGGTGGAAACGTGAAGGGGATCGAGCGTTTTTTCTTAGACGAATTACAGAATGTGATGGCTGAAGGTCGGATGACGGCGATGGGGAGTGGATAACTATCAAAATGGGAATGTTAGTATCAAATTGAGAGTGAAGTTATCGTAATGAAATGCTTGGTGTAGCTATGCTAACTGATTGGTTTTGCATGATTATGCGTAAGCTGCTTTTTTGTTCTTAACGTGCATCGACGCGTTTTTTTCAGTGCGTAAAACTGATGATAATCGGCGTTAATCGCAAATTTCTAATTACCGTGTATTTACTCTGGCAGTGAGAGGGAAGAGTCGTTAACCTGAAACTAACATTGAAAGCCTTTGGCTATCTTGCTGAGTGAAATTAAATAATTAAGAGAGGGAAGATGTCTAATTCTCATATCCGTGTTGCTATCGCCGGCGCTGGTGGCCGCATGGGAAGACAATTAATTGCTGCGGTGGCAAACGTTGAAGGCGTGGTGCTCGGTGCTGCTTTTGAACGTGAAGGTTCTTCATTGCTAGGTGTAGATGCTGGTGAATTAGCGGGTATTGGCCAAACAGGCATAAAAGTCAGCTCAAGCCTACAGGATGCCGCCGATAGCTTTGATGTTTTAATCGACTTTACGCGCCCAGAAGGCACGCTAGTGCACTTAGCATTCTGCGTATCTCAACGCAAAAATATGGTGATTGGTACCACTGGCTTTGATGATGCGGGCAAATCTGCAATCAGCAAAGCGGCTGAATCTATTGGTATTGTGTTCGCTGCCAACTTTAGCGTTGGGGTTAATGTGATGCTCAAACTGCTGGAGAAAGCGGCAAAAGTGATGGGCGATTATACGGATATTGAGATCATTGAAGCTCATCATCGCCATAAAGTTGATGCACCGTCAGGCACGGCTTTAGCCATGGGAGAAACCATTGCTCAAGCGTTAGGGCGCGATCTAAAAGAGTGTGCGGTATATGCCCGTGAGGGATACACCGGAGAGCGCGATCCTAAGAGTATCGGCTTTGCTACTATTCGCGCGGGCGATATCGTTGGTGAGCACACCGCGATGTTTGCCGATGTAGGGGAAAGAATCGAGATTACTCACAAGGCATCAAGCCGTATGACGTTTGCCAGCGGTGCTGTGCGCGCTGCTGCATGGGTAGGCAGTCAGCCTATTGGTCTTTACGATATGCGTGATGTTCTTTCTCTCAATGAACTCTAGATAAAACCAGTAAAAAATCTACTTTTAATCTATTTTTTAAGATTAAAAATTAAATGGATAACAATGTGTTATCCATTTTTTATTGTTTTAAAATGATGTTGGTGTGTTTTTCATTGTGAGTTGGTTGTTAATTGCTTTATTTTACTTTTTATTAACCTGATGGGAAACTGTGATTGACCTTTGCAGAGGAAAATTGCATCATAAACGTATTGCCGCTAATCCACGACACTGGCAACCGTTTTCTATTTCCAGTTAATATCTATTTTTAGTGCCTTCGCTTTAAAAAACACTCCTAAGCCTTAAAAAATACAAAAAAATCATCTTTTCAGGTAGACAAGCATTCACCACGTCTTTAGAATGCGCGCAATTTGCCGGAAATTAGTCAAGAAGGCAGTTTTTTGCATTGATTTAGATCGAATGATCTGCATTAATATGCAAATAATGTGACTGAATATTCTTTGGAGGGTGTTTTGATTAAGTCAGCTATATTGGTTCTGGAAGACGGAACCCAGTTTCACGGTCGGTCGATTGGTGCAGATGGATCGGCAGTGGGCGAGGTGGTCTTCAATACGTCAATGACCGGTTATCAAGAAATCCTTACTGATCCTTCCTATTCCCGCCAACTAGTCACTCTTACTTATCCTCATATCGGCAACGTCGGCACTAACGCCTCTGATGAAGAATCCTCCGCTGTTCATGCTCAAGGCCTGATAATTCGCGATTTGCCTCTGATTGCTAGCAACTACCGCAGCACCGAATGCCTCTCTGATTACCTCAAACGTCACAATGTTGTGGCTATCGCCGATATCGATACTCGCAAACTGACGCGTTTACTGCGTGAGAAAGGTGCTCAGAATGGCTGCATCATCACCGGTAACATTGACGGTACTCAGCCAGACGTTCAAGTGGCGCTGGAGAAAGCGAAAGCATTCCCAGGCTTAAAAGGCATGGATCTGGCGAAAGAAGTTACTACTCGGGAATCTTATTCTTGGACGCAAGGCAGCTGGACGCTGATGGGCGATTTACCCGCGGCGAAAGAAGAGTCAGAGCTGCCATTCCACGTTGTTGCCTATGACTATGGCGTGAAACGTAACATCCTGCGCATGCTGGTTGATAGAGGTTGCCGTCTGACCGTGGTTCCGGCGCAAACGCCAGCGGAAGATGTGTTGAAGCTCAATCCCGATGGCATTTTCCTATCCAATGGCCCTGGTGACCCAGAACCGTGTGATTACGCGATTCGTGCCATTAAAACCTTCTTAGATACTGAGATTCCAGTATTTGGTATCTGCTTGGGCCACCAACTTTTGGCGCTGGCCAGCGGAGCCAAAACCATCAAGATGAAGCTTGGCCATCACGGCGGCAACCATCCAGTGAAAGACCTCGATAAAGACATCGTGATGATTACCGCTCAAAACCACGGTTTTGCCGTTGATGGCGATAATCTGCCAGATACGCTGCGCGTGACGCACAAGTCTTTGTTTGACCACACGGTTCAAGGGATTCACCGCACAGATAAAGCAGCGTTTAGCTTCCAAGGCCATCCAGAGGCAAGTCCTGGACCGCACGATGCTGCGCCGCTGTTTGACCACTTTATCGATTTGATTCAGACCCACCGCGACACTATGACAAGAACAGCCAAATAATCAGGAGCAATAAATAAAATGCCAAAACGTACTGATATAAAAAGCATCCTGATTCTGGGCGCGGGCCCGATTGTTATCGGCCAAGCATGTGAATTTGACTACTCGGGTGCTCAAGCGTGTAAAGCGCTGCGTGAAGAAGGTTACCGCGTCATTCTGGTGAACTCGAACCCTGCTACCATCATGACTGACCCAGAAATGGCCGATGCGACCTATATCGAGCCGATTCACTGGGAAGTGGTGCGCAAAATCATCGAAAAAGAGCGCCCTGATGCCGTTCTGCCTACCATGGGTGGACAGACCGCGCTGAACTGTGCGCTTGAGCTAGAGCGTGAAGGAGTACTGGAAGAGTTTGGTGTAACCATGATTGGTGCGACCGCCGACGCCATTGATAAAGCCGAAGATCGCCGCCGTTTTGATATCGCGATGAAGAAAATTGGCCTCGACACCGCACGTTCAGGCATCGCTCACACCATGGACGAAGCCTTAGCCGTCGCGGCTGACGTTGGTTTCCCATGCATAATTCGCCCTTCATTCACTATGGGCGGCACCGGTGGCGGTATAGCGTATAACCGTGAAGAGTTCGAAGAGATTTGCGAGCGCGGTCTGGATCTCTCCCCAACCAAAGAGTTGTTGATTGATGAGTCGCTGATTGGTTGGAAAGAGTACGAGATGGAAGTGGTGCGTGATAAAAACGACAACTGCATCATCGTCTGCTCGATCGAAAACTTCGACGCGATGGGCATCCATACCGGTGACTCCATCACCGTTGCGCCAGCCCAGACGCTGACCGACAAAGAATATCAAATCATGCGTAACGCCTCGATGGCGGTGCTGCGTGAAATCGGCGTAGAAACCGGTGGTTCTAACGTGCAGTTTGCGGTGAACCCGAAAAATGGCCGCCTGATCGTCATTGAAATGAACCCGCGCGTTTCCCGCTCCTCGGCGCTGGCGTCCAAAGCGACCGGTTTCCCGATTGCGAAAGTCGCAGCCAAACTGGCGGTGGGTTATACCCTCGACGAACTGATGAACGACATCACAGGCGGCCGTACTCCGGCTTCGTTTGAACCGTCTATCGACTACGTTGTGACCAAAATTCCTCGCTTCAACTTCGAGAAATTTGCGGGCGCGAACGACCGTCTGACTACGCAGATGAAATCCGTCGGCGAAGTGATGGCGATTGGCCGCACTCAGCAAGAATCTCTACAGAAAGCCCTGCGTGGTCTGGAAGTCGGCGCTGCGGGCTTCGATCCTAAAGTGAGCCTCGATGACCCTGAAGCGCTAACCAAAATCCGTCGTGAGCTTAAAGACGCTGGCGCTGAGCGCATTTGGTACATCGCCGACGCTTTCCGTGCCGGCCTGTCCGTTGACGGCGTGTTCAACCTGACCAACATCGACCGCTGGTTCTTGGTACAAATCGAAGAATTGGTGCGCTTGGAAGAGCAGGTTGCCGAAGTGGGCATCAATGGTCTGAGCCACGCGTTCTTGCGCCAACTGAAACGCAAAGGTTTTGCTGACGCTCGTTTAGCGAAGCTGGCTGGCGTGGCAGAAACTGAAATTCGCAAACTGCGCCACAAGTATAATCTGCACCCAGTTTATAAGCGTGTGGATACCTGTGCGGCGGAATTTGCCACCGATACGGCCTACATGTACTCCACTTATGAAGAAGAGTGCGAGTCGAATCCAAACAGCGACCGACCTAAAATTATGGTGCTGGGCGGCGGTCCAAACCGTATCGGCCAAGGTATTGAGTTCGACTACTGCTGTGTGCATGCGTCCCTTGCGCTGCGTGAAGACGGCTACGAAACCATCATGGTGAACTGTAACCCTGAAACCGTTTCAACCGACTACGATACCTCTGACCGTCTGTACTTTGAGCCGGTTACGCTAGAAGACGTGCTGGAGATTGTGGCGGTAGAAAAACCACAGGGCGTTATCGTACAGTACGGCGGTCAGACGCCGCTGAAATTGGCTCGTGCATTGGAAGCCGCTGGTGTGCCAGTTATCGGTACTAGCCCAGATGCGATTGACCGCGCTGAAGACCGTGAACGTTTCCAGCAGGCCGTTGTGCGCTTGGGCTTAAAACAGCCAGCTAACGCCACGGTTTCAACCATCGAGCAGGCCATTGAGAAGGGCGCTGTCATCGGTTATCCGCTGGTAGTTCGCCCATCCTACGTGCTGGGTGGCCGCGCGATGGAAATCGTGTATGACGAAATCGACCTGCGCCGTTACTTCCAAAATGCGGTGAGCGTGTCTAACGATGCTCCGGTATTGCTGGATCACTTCCTTGATGATGCGGTTGAAGTTGACGTTGATGCTATCTGTGACGGTGAGCGCGTATTAATCGGCGGCATTATGGAGCACATTGAGCAGGCGGGCGTTCACTCCGGCGACTCGGCATGTTCACTGCCGGCTTATACGCTGAGCCAAGAAATTCAAGACGTGATGCGTGTACAGGCAGAAAAACTGGCGATGGAGCTCGGCGTTCGTGGTTTGATGAACGTGCAGTTCGCAGTTAAAGATAACGAAGTGTATCTGATTGAAGTGAACCCGCGTGCGGCACGTACTGTACCTTTCGTGTCTAAAGCGACGGGTGTTCCACTGGCGAAAGTCGCGGCGCGTGTGATGGCTGGCCAAACGCTGGCACAGCAGGGCGTGACGAAAGAAGTTATCCCGCCGTACTACTCGGTGAAAGAAGTGGTGTTACCGTTCAATAAATTCCCAGGCGTTGACCCAATCTTAGGGCCTGAGATGCGCTCTACCGGTGAAGTGATGGGCGTTGGACGCACCTTTGCAGAAGCTTTCTCAAAAGCGATGCTCGGCAGCCAGTCTAAGGTGAAAACGCCGGGGCGTGCGCTGTTGTCTGTACGTGAAGGCGACAAACACCGCGTAGTTGATTTGGCGGCAAAACTACTGAAACAAGGCTTTGAGCTGGATGCGACCCACGGTACCGCAATCGTGCTGGGCGAAGCAGGCATTAATCCACGCTTGGTGAACAAGGTGCATGAAGGGCGTCCTCACATTCAAGACCGTATCAAAAACGGTGAGTATTCCTATATTGTGAACACCACCGCAGGTCGTCAGGCGATTGAAGACTCCAAGCTGATTCGCCGCAGCGCGCTGCAATACAAAGTGCATTATGACACCACGCTGAACGGGGGTTTTGCGACTGCGATGGCGTTGAATTCCGACCCAACCGAGCAGGTAACGTCGGTGCAAGAAATGCATGCGCGCTTGAAAGGATAATATCGGCGCCAGAAATTTCTGAGTTGAAATGCTAAGCCTGACTTCGGTCAGGCTTTTTTTTGCTAATTTGTTCTTCATTCCAAAAACTTGAGCAACTTGTTAAAAATTTTCGGATTTTGTTTGTTTTTAAAACTGTCATGCTATGTCGTAGAAAATTCCCTAAGTTTTTTGATGCCTTAACCGATTAATATTCCTGTTAGCACCGCTTGCATTGCTGCCATGACATCAATATTTGGGTCTAAGATAAATTAAGGCTTTCGCACAACGAGAAACGCATGATCCTGATTATATACGCCCATCCTTATCCTCGGCATTCCCATGCCAATAAGCGTTTGTTAGACGCCGTTATCGATATTCCTGAGGTTGAAGTTCGCTCACTGTATGAGCTCTATCCTGATTTCAATATTAACGTTGCTGCCGAGCAGCAGGCGTTGAGTCAGGCCGATCTCATTATCCTGCAACATCCGATGCAGTGGTACAGCATGCCTCCGCTGTTGAAGCTGTGGATCGATAAAGTTCTGGAACACGGTTGGGCATATGGACATAACGGCAAGGCGCTAGAAGGAAAAGACTTTATGTGGGCGGTGACCACCGGTGGCAACGATCATCATTTTGATTTAGGTGACCATCCGGGCTTCCCGATTCTTTCTCAGCCGATTCAGGCAACGGCAGTTTATTGCGGCATGAACTGGCTACCATATTTTGCTGAACATAATACGTTTTCATGCGACGAAGCGGCGTTGGCTCGAGCCAGTGAAAGCTATCGTCGGCGTTTGATCAATTATATTGCGCTTCATCCGCAGGCAGAATTACCGGCATCAGACGTTGAGGAGCCTGCACATGGATAATCACGGCATGATGATTGAAGGGCTGATTTATCTCGGCTCTGCGGCGCTGTTTGTACCGATTGCGGTGCGCCTTGGTTTGGGTTCGGTGCTGGGGTATTTGATTGCCGGCTGCATTATTGGCCCGTGGGGACTAAAGCTGGTTTCTGATGCGGAGTCTATTCTGACTTTTGCTGAAATTGGCGTGGTGTTGATGCTGTTTGTGATAGGCCTTGAGCTTGATCCTAAGCGCCTTTGGACGCTACGAGCCTCGGTATTCGGCGGTGGTAGTATTCAAATGGTCGGCTGTGGGCTAGTGCTTAGCCTGTTCTGCTATTTGCTGGGGCTGAGTTGGCAAGTGGCTATCTTGATTGGCTTAACGCTGGCTCTTTCTTCTACCGCAATTGCGATGCAGGCGATGAATGAGCGCAATTTGACTCCGTCGCCGATTGGCCGTTCCTCCTTTGCCGTTCTGTTATTCCAAGATATTGCCGCGATACCGCTGGTGGCGATGATCCCTCTGCTGGCAAGCAGCGGAGCAACCACCACGATGGGCGCATTTGCGCTGTCGGCGGCGAAAGTGGTTGGCGCTTTGGCTATTGTTATTTTGCTCGGCCGTTACGTGACTCGCCCACTGCTGCATTTTGTCGCGCGTTCAGGCATGCGTGAAGTGTTCAGCGCCGTGGCGTTGTTCCTGGTGTTTGGATTTGGCGTGCTGCTAGAAATGGCCGGCATGTCGATGGCGATGGGCGCATTTTTAGCCGGTGTGTTGCTGGCAAGCTCCGAGTATCGACACGCGCTGGAAAGCGATATTCAGCCGTTTAAAGGCCTGTTGCTGGGGCTGTTCTTTATCGGTGTGGGAATGTCGATTGATTTTGGCACCTTGTTCAGCCATCCGTTGCTGATTGCGACGCTGCTGTTCGGGTTCTTAATCCTAAAAGCGGCTTTACTGTGGCTGGTCGCGCCGATTTTAGGCGTACCGCGTAAGCAGAGAACGCTGTTTGCGGTATTGCTAGGGCAGGGGAGTGAATTTGCATTCGTGGTGTTTGGCGCGGCTCAAATGGCCGGCGTTTTGCCCGGTGAGTGGGCAAAATCATTGACGCTGGCGGTTGCGCTTTCCATGGCGGTAACGCCGATCCTGCTGGTGATATACACACGCATGGAGAAAAACGTTAAACAGGATGAACGCCCGCAGGACATTATTGATGATGATAATGCCAGCGTGATTATCGCTGGTTTCGGCAGATTTGGGCAGATTGCGGGTCGTTTGCTATTAGCCAATGACGTGCATACCGTCGTGCTAGATCACGATCCCGACCATGTCGAAACGCTGCGTAAATTTGGCATGAAAGTGTTTTATGGCGATGCAACCCGTGTGGATTTGCTGGAGTCGGCGGGTGCCGCCAAGGCAAAAGTATTGATTAACGCCATTGATGACGTGGATGCCAATCTGCAATTGACCGAGCTGGCACAGGAACATTTTCCGCATTTGAAAATTGTTGCGCGCGCGCGCGATGTCGATCACTACTATCAACTGCGGCAGCGCGGTGTGGAGTTCGTTGAACGTGAGCTGTTTGAAGGATCGCTACGTGTCGGGCGCAATGTGCTGGAGCACTTGGGCTGTGGGGCTTACGAAGCTCGCGAAAAGGCAGATATTTTCCGTCGCTATAACCTACGTATGCTGGAAGAAACGGTGCCAAATTACGAGGACGCCGAATTCCGTCTTGCCAGTTTGCAACGGGCTAAAGAAATGCTGAGTCAGGCGATTGAGCAGGATAAGGCGCGTTTAACCATCGCTCAGCAAAGCGGCTGGCGCGGAAGTATTGACGGCAAATCTCCCGATCTTGACCCGATGGTTACGATCCACGAAGAGGATGTGCCAGAACTGCAAAAAGACGCATAACGTTTTCGCCCTCTTTCATGCACGGGAAGAGGGCGTTTAGCCTTAACTCAAGGCTACTTTCAAGCCTAATCCAATCAGCATTACACCTAAAAGGCGGTCGATAATCTTTTGTGCTTTTGCCAGCGCCAGACGAACAGGGGCGCTTTGAATTAGCACAACCAGCATTGGCCACCAAATGAAAGATAAACCCAAAATTATCCCCGCATACCACAGTTTTTCACCCACGCCTGAGTTAACCTCTAATACCTGAGTGAATACCGCCAGAAAGAATAGTGTCGCCTTAGGATTGAGCAAGTTACATAAATAGCCTTGTAAAAATGCGCTTTTGAGACTGACGTCCTGAGGCGTTTGGTTATCGACATTTATCTTGCTGCCGCCACGTGAAAAGAGGGCATGAATGCCAATCCAGACTAAATAGGCGGCACCGGCATATTTTAGAATATTAAACAGCCACGGCGTGGTGGTGATCACCACGGCCAGACCGGCTACACAATATGACATATGGGTTGCCACGCCGCCGATCACGCCAAGTGCGGTCATCATGCCGGCCTGACGCCGGTATCGCGCAGCATTTTTGATCACTAAGAAGAAATCGGGGCCGGGCGATAACATTCCTAGCGTTGCGATAGACGCAACAAACAGCGTGGTTTCAAACATGATGAGATCCGTGGTGAGAGAAAATAATAACGCCTCTATGAGGCAAGTACATCACCTCTATTGGGGTTATTGAAGCAATATGATAAGAATATGAAAGTACTATTTCTAATCGAAAAATGAACGCATAACAACCAAAAAAATCAGGAAAAACCATGGATGTGGATTCTCATAAGCAGAGGGAAATAACCCGGCTCTGTATACAATGTGCCCTTTTTTTGTTGCAGCACGGTGCTGAAAGCATGCTGGTCGAGCAGCTTTCATCTCGGTTAGGCGTTGCGCTTGGGGCTGAAAGTGTTGAAAGCTCAATCTCGGCAAATGCGGTGGTGTTGACGACGATTATTGATGGCCACTGCATGACGTCCACGCGCAAAAATGTGGATCGCGGGATCAATATGCACGTTGTGACCGAGGTTCAGCACATTGTGATTATGGCTGAGCATCATTTGTTAGAGATCAAAGATGTGCACCGACGTTTTGAGCACATCAAGCCGCTACGTTATCCGCGCTGGTTACTGGTTTTGATGGTTGGACTGTCCTGTGGCTGTTTCTGCAAACTCAACGGTGGCGGTTGGGATGGATCTTTGGTGGCATTTATTGCCAGCGCCGTGGCGATGTATGTGAGACAAGTACTCACTCAGCGCCAAATGCACCCGCAGATTAATTTCTGTATCACCGCTTTTGTTGCCACCTCGGTATCGGGGGTGCTTATCCAATATGACCCATTTAGAGAAACATCCACCATCGCTATGGCGGCGAGTGTTTTGCTGTTGGTGCCAGGTTTCCCTTTGATTAATGCGGTGGCGGATATGTTCAAAGGACATGTAAATACCGGTTTGGCTCGCTGGGCAATGGCGTCGCTGCTGACGCTCGCGACCTGCATTGGCGTGGTGATGGCAATGTCGCTATGGGGGCTCAGAGGATGGATATAATCGATTTATTGTTCGCATTGTTGCAGGACATGGTTTTAGCCGCCGTGCCCGCCGTGGGTTTTGCGCTGGTATTTAATGTTCCCGTCCGTGCGCTGCGCTACTGTGCGTTATTGGGTGCCATCGGGCATGGTTCACGCATGTTGATGATGCACTTTGGGATAAATATCGAGTGGGCAACCTTAGGGGCTGCGATATTGATCGGTGTGCTGGGAATTCAATGGTCGCGTAGGCTACTTGCTCATCCTAAGGTGTTTACCGTCGCCGCAGTTATCCCTATGTTCCCTGGGATCTATGCCTACACGGCGATGATTTCCGTGGTAAAAATTTCGCACCTTGGCTTTAGCGATGCCCTGTTTGAAACCATGGTCACCAATTTTCTAAAAGCGTCGTTTATTGTGGGAGCGCTTTCTATCGGCCTATCTCTTCCGGGACTGTGGTTATACCGCAAACGCCCAAGCGTCTAGTTCGTGTGAGTCTGAGAAGCGAAAAATTGAAGTAGAAATGCTGTTTTATCTGAGGGTTAGTTTAAGTGGATGTAAATGAGGCCATCTGGCTATCGACACCCGCTAACCCTTTACTTATAGTGTGCGCAATTTTTCTACTTGATAGGATCGACCAACATGTATATCAGCCTAATTGCTGCGCTTGCAGCAGATCGTGTTATTGGTATGGAAAACGCGATGCCGTGGCATTTACCGGCCGATCTCGCGTGGTTTAAGCGTAATACTTTAGATAAGCCCGTTATTATGGGACGCAAGACGTTTGAATCCATTGGCCGACCTCTGCCAGGGCGTCACAATATCGTATTAAGCAGCCAGCCTGGCAATGATGAACGCGTGACATGGGTTGCTTCACCCGAGGCCGCAATTGCCGCTGCCGGTGATGTTGAAGAGGTGATGGTTATCGGCGGTGGCAGTATTTATTCCCAGTTCCTGCCGCTGGCCCAACGGATGTATTTAACACACGTTGACGCGGAAGTGGGCGGAGATACCTACTTCCCAGACTATGAACCTGATGAGTGGGAAACCTCATTTAGCGAGTTTCACGATGCGGATAGCGCAAACTCCCACGGCTACTGCTTTGAGATCTTGCATAAGCGTTAAGTGACAGCCTGATAAAAAAAGCCCGCATATGACTGCGGGCTTTTTTGTTTTGAAATCATTGAACGCTAATTACGCAGACTCTTCTATCGATTTTGGTCGTAGAGAGGGCTGGGTGAAATACTGTTTGTCTTCCCAGCGAAGCATAGTTAAATCACCACCCCAGCAGCATCCGGTATCCAGCGCATAGACCTGCGGCGGAGTGCCTTTTCCTTCCAGTGATGCCCAATGCCCGAAAGCGATTGAGTAACCTTCATCCAATACTTTGCTAGGCAAATTAAACCATGGTTTTAGCGGTGAAGGTGCTTCGCCTGGCGCATCTTTGCAGATCATATCCAGCTCGCCACCAGGGAAACAGTAACGCATGCGCGTTAAGGCGTTGGTTGAAAAACGCAGGCGCTGCAATCCGGTGAGGCCATCAACCCAGCTGTTTGGCATATCGCCATACATCGCGTTTAAAAACAGCGGATAGCTGTCACTGCTGAGCACGGCTTCGACTTCACGCGCACAAAGTTGCGCAGTCTCAATATCCCACTGAGGGCTGATACCCGCGTGCGCCATTACCAGCTTAAGCTCGTTATCGACCTGAAGAACGGGTTGGCGACGTAGCCAGTTAATCAGGCTATCTGCATCAGGGGCGTCGAGCAGTGGGGTAATCTTATCTTTCGGCTTGTTGCGGCTAATACCTGCGTACACGGCAAGAAGATGCAGATCGTGATTACCTAGCACCATCCGAACGCTATCGCCTAACGACTGCACATAGCGAAGAACTTCCACCGAATCTGGGCCGCGAGCAACCAGATCTCCGGTTAGCCACAGCGTATCTTTAGCCGGATCAAAATCAACCTGCGCCAATAAAGAACGAAGCTCTTCATAGCAACCGTGGACATCGCCAATCAATAATGTAGACATAGATGAGTCAGTTTTGCTCAGTTAATGAGTGTCGGGATAGCTAAACGAAATACGGGTATGGCAATACGAAACTCCTGACCAGCATGATCGATCATTTCATAATGTCCTTCCATGGTGCCACAAGGCGTTTCAATAATAGCTCCACTGGTATATTGGAACTCATTATTAGGCAGAATGAGCGGCTGTTCGCCAATCACGCCTTCGCCCTGAACTTCAGTCTGACGCCCGTTACCGTTGGTAATCAGCCAGTAACGTCGCAGGAGCTGTACATTGAATCGTCCAAGATTCCTAATGGTGATGGTATACGCGAAAACAAAACGCTCTTCATCGGGAAGAGACTGGGTTTCTGCATAGGCACTTTGTACCTGAATACACACACGAGGTGAATCAATCATGATGTACGACTCCCGTTATGACGTTGTCAGCGAGACCTATACCCTCACCGGCAAACCGAGAGGGTATATTGCACAACTATTCTGCTGATTTCTCACACAGCCAGTTGGCGAGTTTGCAATAGTTCTCAACAGAGATATTCTCTGCGCGCTGAGTAGGATCGATACCCAGCTCGGTCAATTGTTCTGGGGTGAACAGATGGCCCAAACTATTGCGCACGGTTTTGCGACGCTGATTAAAAGCTTCTGTGGTGATACGGCTAAGCACGCGGATGTCTTTGACCGGATGCGGAATAGTCGCATGTGGGATCAGACGAACCACGGCTGAGTCAACTTTTGGTGCTGGACGGAACGCCGTTGGCGGAACTTCCAGTACAGGAATAACCTGACAGTAGTATTGCGCCATAACGGTCAAACGGCCATAGGCTTTACTGTTCGGCCCGGCAACCAAACGGTTCACCACTTCTTTTTGCAACATGAAATGCATGTCGCTGATAGCTCCAGTATAGGTGAACAGGTGGAACATCAACGGCGTTGAAATGTTGTAAGGCAGATTACCAAATACGCGTATCGGTTGGCCCAACTCGCGTGATAGCTCGCCAAAATCAACGGTCATCGCATCTTGCTGACGAATGTTAAGTTTGCTGCTGATAAACGGATGAGTTGCTAGTCGTGCGGCTAAATCGCGGTCGAGTTCGATAACCGTCATTTTGTCCATGCGGTCGGCAACAGGCTCGGTCAGTGCGCCCAAACCGGGGCCGATTTCAACCACGGCTTGGCCTGGCATTGGATGGATAGCGGACACAATGCTGTCGATCACATACTGATCGGTCAGGAAGTTTTGTCCAAAACGTTTACGAGCCAGATGGCCTTGGTGAACTCTGTTATTCATTACTGTTATTTATCATTTTAATAGCGAGATTTAATGCTGTTCTGAAACTACCCACATCAGCGATGCCAGTAGCAGCCAGATCCAGCGCGGTGCCGTGATCGACGGAGGTGCGGATGAACGGCAGCCCCAACGTAATATTCACAGCGCGGCCGAAGCCTTGGTATTTTAGCACCGGTAGGCCTTGATCGTGATACATCGCCAAAACGGCATCGGCGTGCTCCAGATATTTAGGCTGGAATAGTGTATCAGCGGGCAGGGGGCCAATCAGGTGAATACCCTGTTGACGCAGCGACTCAAGCGTCGGAATAATCACATCAATTTCTTCACGTCCCATATGACCGCCTTCACCCGCGTGGGGGTTTAGGCCACAGACGTAAATTTGCGGTTCATCGATACCAAATTTGGTACGTAAATCATGATTTAGGATCGTGATAACTTCAGTGAGCGTTTGTGGCGTAATCGCCGCCGGCACATCAAGCAGTGGAAGATGGGTGGTGGCTAATGCTACACGCAACTCTTCCGTCGCCAGCATCATCACCACGCGATCGCGATGGCTACGTTCGGCGAAGAACTCGGTGTGGCCAGTGAAAGGCACACCTGCGTCATTAATAATGCCTTTGTGAACGGGGCCGGTGATGAGCGCTGCGAATTCACCGCGCAGGCAGCCATCGCACGCTCGCGCCAGCGTTTCCACCACGTAGGCACCATTATTGACGTCAAGCTGCCCAGGCAAAGCTTTGCTGTGCAGCTTGATTGGCAGAATGGTCAGCGTTTTTTCTGCTTGCGGCTGGGCGGGGATATCAGGCTGATATTCTCGCAGCGTAAGCGGCAGTTGCAATAATGCGGCACGTTCAAGCAACAAAGCCGGATCGGCGCACACTACCAACTCAGCAGGCCAAGCCTGTTGAGCAAGAGCGATAACCAAATCTGGCCCCACCCCGGCAGGTTCACCGGGGGTTATAACGACACGAAACGTGTCATGTGTATGATTACTGGGCATTGCTACCATCAATAATTTTTACATAAGCGCTGGCACGCTCTTCCTGCATCCAAGTCTGTGCTTCTTCCGCAAACTTGCGGTTGAACAGCATGCGATATGCGCGATCTTTCTGTGCATCATCGGTGCGGTCGACTTGGCGCGTATCCATCAGTTGAATCAAATGCCAGCCAAATGAAGAGTGAACCGGTGCGCTTAATTCGCCTTTTTGCAGCTTCATTAACGCATCGCGGAAAGCAGGATCGTACATGGTTGGAACTGCCCAACCGAGATCGCCGCCTTTCAGTGCGGAACCTGGATCCTGAGAAATAGCGCGAGCGGCTTCATCAAAGGTGATCTGCTTATTCTTAATCTGCTGGGCAACTTCCTGCAGTTTTGCACGAGCCTGATCGTCGGTCATCACCGGAGAAGGACGCAGCAAAATATGGCGAGCGTGAACTTCGGTAACAGACACATTAGCCTGACCGCCACGAACGTCATTCACTTTTAGGATATGGAAACCAACGCCGGAGCGGATTGGGCCAATGATGTCACCTTTTTTAGCCGTTTGCAGTGCAGCCGCAAACAGTGAAGGCAGTTCCTGAATTTTTCCCCAGCCCATTTGGCCGCCTTTCAGCGCCTGAGAGTCTGCGGAATAACTTACCGCCATCTTGCCAAAATCAGCACCCTTGTTCAGTTGGTCAGTCAACTGACGAGCCTGTTGTTCTGCGTCGTCAACCTGCTGCTGAGACGGGTTCTCCGGCAGAGCAATCAGGATGTGGCTGAGATTAAGCTCGGTATCAGCACCGTTCTGCGATCCCACTTGTTTAGCCAAAGCTTCAACTTCTTGCGGAAGAATCGTCACGCGGCGGCGAACTTCATTGTTACGCACTTCAGAAATCAGCATCTCTTTGCGGATCTGCTCGCGATAGGTTTTATAGTTAATCCCATCAGCGGCCAAACGGCTACGCATCTGATCCATCGACATGTTGTTTTGCTGAGCAATGTTACCAATCGCACGATCGACGTCAGCATCGGTCATATTGATGCCCATCTTTTTCGCCATCTGCAGCTGGATGTTATCCATGATCAGACGCTCGAGGATCTGGTGACGCAACGTGGCATCATCAGGCAGTTGCTGACCAGCTTCACGCGCGTTCAGTTTTACGGATTGCATCAGACCATCGACGTCACTTTCCAGCACCACACCGTTATCAACCACAGCGGCTACTTTATCAACGACTTGAGGGGCTGCAAACGCAGTGTTGGCACAGAATGCCACACCGAGGATCAGCGTTCTCCAGTTCTTCATACCTTTTCCATTTGTCCAATCCGCATCGCTGCGGGTTAATGTCAAAACTCTGCTTTTACTAATCAAGCTACAACTAGGTAGTGATTAGACCACAAAAATCGCAAAATGTTAGAAAGCACGCTGGTAAGGCAAGATACCTTTTTGCAGCATGTCTGCCGTACCCAAGCTGTAATTCGTGCCCAATCCACGTAGTGCGAAGGTGAACGAGAACTTGTTGTCGTACTTACTGTTTGGCTGAGAGGCGGTAGAATCCCAAGAGGTGATTTTACGCTCGTAGTTTACACCAACAGACCAACAACAGGTGTTGTACTGTAGGCCAACCAGAGAATCCGCGGTTTGATTCGCGTTGGTATCGTAGTAGTACGCCGCCACTAACGCCCAGCGATCGGCGACAGGAATACTTCCCGTTGCGCCCACTTGGCTGATCCCTTGGTTATACAGATCGTTTTTGGCGTATTGTGGGATCATCGCTGTGACATATTCAGGGCTAGCGTAACGGTAGTTCAACTGAACCATCGTTTCGGCATCCTTACGATATTCCATCACCGCATCACCCAGCGCGACGCTGTTTAAACGGGTATCATACTGTAAGCCGCCACGGATGCCCCAATGGTCGGTAATTTTCCAGTAAGAATCGCCAGCCCAAACGAGGCTACCGGTATCTTTATCTTTATCGGTAGACAGCGTTTCATCACCGGTACGAGAGCGTTCGAAGTAGTAAATCTGCCCCAGAGACGCGTTAAAGCGCTCTACCAGTGCATCGTCATAGATACGCGTAGTCAAGCCGGTCGACATCTGGTTGGCGGAGGCAATACGGTCTAGACCACTATAGATACGGTCACGGAACAGACCTGTATAGTCCATCTGCAGCAGCGTTGAGTCATAAATGCCGATATCGCTTTGATCGCGGTAAGGGATATACAGGTACTGAGCGCGTGGCTCCAGCGTTTGGGTGTAGCCTTCAGCCCAGTCCATATTGCGATCGAAGGTGACTTTACCGTCGACTTTGAACTCTGGCATAACGCGGTTTACCGAGTCTTTAAGATCGCTAAAGTTGCTGTTGTTATCCGGCAGAGTTTGTTGGTAGTGCGTTGCCAACAGCTTAGTTTCGGTATTCACACTGGCCCAGCCGTTTGACCAAGGAAGATCAAGGGTCGGTTCGAAGTGATAACGATCGGCTTCAGGCTGAGTATCGCTTTCGTTGGTAAATTTAACGGCTTGACCATACAAATGCAGGTCAAACGGGCCGATATCGTTTTTATAGTAATTCAAATCTAGCTGTGGCTCAGCGCGGTATGCGTTTGTATTACCGGCGTCAGCAAACACTTGGAACTGCGTGGTGGATAACGTTGCGTTCCAGTTTTGCTCGGCGTAGCCCACGCTGAATTTTTGCGTTGCGTAGCCATCGGTGCTGGAGCCGTGGGTTGAATCCAGATCGTTAAAGTAGTAAGGATCGCTCACTTTGGTGTAGTCGACGTTAAATCGCCACACCTGATCCATCACGCCGTTGTGCTGCCAGTAGAACAACCAGCGTTTTTTGTCTTTTTCCGCGTCAGAGATATTGTTTTTATCCAGACGATCGTCTGCGTACTGTTTGTCTTTGTTTAACCAGTCCAGCTCCATCAAACCGGTACCCGCGACGGTCAGATAGCGGAACTCGTTCTGCAATTGCAGACCACGGTTTTCCATGTAGTGTGGCGTAATGGTGGCATCGACCTGAGGGGCGATGTTCCAATACCATGGCAGGCTAAATTCAACGCCATCGCTGCTGGAATATTTAAAATCAGGTAGCAAGAAGCCGGAACGGCGTTTGTCACCGATAGGGAGCTGCAGGTAAGGGCTATAGAAAACCGGAACTCCGCCAATTTTAAAGCGCGCGTTCCAAATCTCTGCCACTTCTTCCTGCCGATCCTGAATGATTTCAGAACCTGCAACGCTCCAGCTATTATCGCCAGGCAAACAGGACGTAAAGGTCCCGTTTTCTAAAATGGTGTAACGGTTCTCAGCGCGGGTTTTCATTAAATCCGCGGTGCCTCGACCTTGGCGGCCTACGAACTGATAATCACCCTGCCACACGTTAGTGTCTTTGTTATTCAGATTTGACCACGCGTTCGGGCCTTTCAGTTTGACCTGATTATCTGAATAGTTAACGTTGCCGGTTGCAGTGACCGTGCGCAGCGGATCGGGCTTATCTTTAAGAAACTTCTGATCGAGCTGAACCTGATCGGCTGTCAGCGTGCTATTACCCTGCTCAATGTTCACGTTTCCGCTGAACACCGCATTATCTGGATAATTTGCGTCGCTTTTATCGGCTTGAATATGCACCGGTAAATCATTTGGATTGCCGGATACCAGTGGTTTGTTATACATAGGCACGCCGAGCAAGCATTGCTCAGCAAGATCGGCCAGAGCGTTCTGGCTATAGAGTGCCGACCAAACCAAGGTGGCAACCAGTGTTGGAATACTTTTTTTCATACGCGGTTTCAGAAGTTCCGTCATCAGAGGCGTCGAGCAGCGAACGCTCAGAGACTATATCACCCCTAAGCGTTGCGCTAGTGTTAAATTGACGCATTCTTGGTTGCTGTCGTTAGGCGTCAGAATAAATGACAGGTATGATAAAGCAAATTATGTCCCACGGCATGATGAATTGAGGACGATATGCAGTATTGGGGTAAATTAATCGGATTAGTTCTTGGTCTAATGTCAGGAACGGGCTTTTGGGGCGTCGTGTTAGGGCTACTTATTGGCCACATGATAGATAAGTCGCGTCAGGTGAGAAGCAGTGGCTACTTTTCTAACCAAGCGCAGCGACAGTCTCTCTTTTTTAGCACGACGTTTCAGGTTATGGGGCATTTAACCAAGTCGAAAGGGCGTGTAACCGAAGCAGATATTCACGTTGCCAGTGCGCTGATGGAAAGAATGCAGCTGCACGGTGCGGCAAGAACGGCGGCGCAGCAGGCGTTTCGCGAAGGCAAGCAGGCTGATTTTCCCCTGCGTGAGAAGCTGCGGGAGTTGCGCAGCATCTGCTTTGGGCGTGTCGATCTCATCCGTATGTTCTTGGAGATCCAGCTACAGGCCGCATTTGCCGATGGTTCGTTGCATCCGAATGAGCGTGCGGTGCTGTATGTGATCGCTGAAGAGCTTGGTTTCTCGCGTATTCAGTTTGATCAGTTCCTCAGCATGATGGAGGGCGGACGCCAGTTTGGCGGCGGCTACCAACAGCAAGGACAGTATCAGCAGCAAGGCGGATACGGCGGCTATCAGCGTCAAAGTGGGCCGACGCTGGCTGATGCTTGCAAAGTGTTAGGTGTTAAGCCGAACGACGACGCCACGACGATCAAACGTGCGTACCGCAAGCTGATGAGCGAGCACCATCCAGATAAGCTGGTGGCGAAAGGTTTACCACCGGAAATGATGGAAATGGCCAAACAGAAAGCGCAAGAAATTCAGGCTGCTTACGATTTAATTAAGAAGGAAAAAGGGTTCAAGTAATCCTTTGTCCGAGAAAAAGCCCGCATTATTTATTGCGGGCTTTTTTATGTCGATTTACGCGTCTAGCGAAACAGCATGATACGCCTCACCCTCGCAGCGAAAAATCGCCGATGTTTCACCGTCAACCCACCATTGTGACAATTCAGGCTTGGGACAGCATAGCCGGATACTCAATCCGCAGCCGCTGCTCAGCTGGCGTGGAATATCAGCGACCTTAAATACCACGTTTTGTGCCTGTAGCCGTTTTTTCAAACGCACCACCCCTAGCGTACTGTGGAACAAAAAAAGGTATTCATCCTCCATGCAGGCCTCTCTTTTTCTGGCGGCCGCCGACCAGCGCCGCTCCGAGTGCCCCCGCAAACTGAGCATCAGGATGCGTTTTTACCTCGGTGTCTAGCGCCTGACTAAGATGCAGGCGAAACGCGTCACAATGGCTTACGCCGCCGGTAAATAAGATCGTCGGGCGCACGCCGAGTCGGCCAATAAAGTTGGCGCTGCGGCGTGCCATGGCATAAACGATGCCGGACAAAATAGCCTCAGGCGCCACGCCTGCAGAGCGCAGGCTGATAACTTCTGACTCAGCGAAAACCGTACACATGCTGGAAATTGGATGCGGAGCTACGCCAGCAACCAGTTTATCCAACAGGCTGACCTCGGTACCCAGCGTGCGAGATATCACTTCGAGAAAGCGTCCGGTTCCTGCGGCACACTTATCGTTCATCAGAAAGTCCGTAAGGCTTCCATCCGTATCCAGATGAATCACTTTGCTGTCTTGTCCGCCAATATCGATAACCGTATGTGCGCTGGGACACAAAAACCGCGCGCCTATGCCATGGCAGGTAATTTCTGTCACCTGCTTATCGGCGTAGTCCACCAAGGCACGTCCATAGCCGGTGAGCGTGAGCATGGGACGCTCACTCAGATCTGCACTCAGCTGTGACCACGCCTCATCAATGGTGTCCTGCGGGCGAAACGACGTGGGCCCGAGAAAACGACGCAGGATCTCACCGCTGTTAGCGTGGCTCATTAAGATCCCTTTGGTGGCCGTAGATCCAGAGTCTATGCCAATACTTAAACTCACGCGCAGCTCCTTACATCATCTCGATAAACGCACTCACGCGAGTATTAAGTTGGCCAATATCGGAGTTGGAGTAGTCCGTTTCGATCGCCATGTAAGGAATATCATGCTGCTGGCGCACATGCCGTTTGATGGCGAGAGACTCCACCGCGTAGGTATGGCAGGCCTGAAGAATAACGTCGATAACGCCGTCGGCCTGATACTCGTCAATCATCTGGCTAAGCAGATTCAGGCGCTGGGTATTGGGGGAAATGCAGGAGCAGCCAATCGCCAGATACTTGTCGGTTAATGCGTCGTACACGTCGCCTTCTTCGCTAACCTGCATCTCAGTGGCTTTCGCACCGGTGCAGTTTTCGTAACCCACTACCCAACCACCGTTTTCTTCAATGGCACGAACCACTTTTTCCGCCGCGCCGCCGATTGGACAGCCGGTAATCAAAATGCGGGGTCGAGGTTCAAGACGTTTGCCTTGTTCGTATTCTTGCCGCACTTTTGTCGTTAAGGCATTGAGTTCGTCGATCAGCGCATTTTTGTCGAATTTAAAGGTGGCGCCGTACACGACTTTAAGGATTTCAACCCCGGATAGAGCAGGAGGATTTAGCTGCCCCAAACGATAAAAAGAGGACAACGCTTCACGCTCTTGGTTTTTTAGCGCAATAGCTGCACGCAGATCGTGTTCGCTAATTTTACGGCCAAACTGCTGTTCAAGCGTGGCCTGCAACCGCAAAATCTCAGCTCGCCATAGTGCACGTGAGGCGTCATCGCTGGCGCTGTTAGGCAGTTGCATCACATGTACCGGTTTGAACTCAGCCATGTACTCATACATTTTTTTCTTTCCGTCGCAGGTAGTTTCTCCCACAACCAGATCTGAAAAATAGAAATAGGGACATTTATCCGTTTTGCCAAATCCGTAGCTGCTCTTGATGAGTGGACAAAGGTTGCGTGGCAGATCTTTCTCCGCTTCTTCAATGGTTTCATCACTGGTTGAGCAAAGTGACACCACCACCGCGCCCGCGGCCAAGGCAATTTCTTGCGGCATAAAGGTGCAGTAGGTACCCACCAGCGGGATGTTTTGTTCTTTGAGCTCTAAAACGGTGAGGAATCCCTGACGGCGTGCGTCGGAAAAACTATCGAAAATGGCGGGCAATTCATTGATGAGTGACATGGCTATTCCTTCCCCGGACCCGGGCGAACGATGATTTAGGGTTTAGACAGAAAACTTACGGTCACGATGTACCGTAGAAAAACTAAACGATCGCAGGGGACTATAACCTTAAGAAGATAATGGTTATAGGAGGTGGCTCACAGAGCCACCTTTATTGGGAAAGGTGTTAGAAATCAGGCTCGCAGCTAAAATGCATCGCGGTGCCAAACTCAGGGTGGGTGATGCGCAGTTCTTGAGCGTGCAGCTGAAGGCGTGGAGCCATCGCTTTAGCTTCGGGATGTGCGTAAAACTTATCGCCGAGAATAGGGTGGCCCAGCGCCAGCATGTGTACGCGTAGCTGGTGTGAGCGACCGGTGATGGGCGTGAGTTTCACTCGCGTGGAACCATCGGCATCGCGGCTCAGCACCAGATAACCGGTTTGCGCCGATTTTCCGTGCTCAAAGCAGACTTTCTGCTTAGGCCGATTTGGCCAATCGCAGATCAAAGGCAAATCAATCAGGCCTTCGTCATGCTCCATATGACCCCAAATGCGAGCAATATAGCTTTTCTTCGGCTCGCGCTCGCGGAACTGACGCTTAAGCTCGCGCTCGGCAGCTTTTGTTAACGCAACGACAATAACGCCGCTGGTTGCCATATCTAGCCGATGCACTGATTCTGCTATAGGAAAATTAGCCTGAACGCGGGTCATCACGCTGTCTCGGTGCTCTTCAGCACGCCCCGGAACAGACAGCAATCCACTTGGCTTATTAACCACGATGATATGTTCATCTTGATATAAAACATGCAGCCAAGGCTCGCGTGGGGGATGGTACTCCCCCAGCGGCGGCGTTCCCCCCGACAGCGCAGGATCTACGCCGCCGGCGACCGGATTGATCAGGATATTATGGAGCACGGGAGTCGTCATTATTGATGAGACACCACGATGAGGCGAATCGCATCCAAACGCCAGCCCGCTTGATCCAAGTTCTCTAACACCTGACGGCGGTTGAATTCCAGCGTTTCCAGCTCGTCATCACGAATGTTCGGGTTAACGGCTTTCAAGGATTCCAAGCGTGCCAGCTCAGCGCTAAGCTTTTCATCGGCTTCACGTTTCGCTTCGTTGATGAGCGCAGTCGCCTGCTCGCCAATCAGTGCCTCGCCTGCTTGCAGCATGGCGTGGACGTTCGGCTGAACGGCGTTAACCAGCTTGCTCGAGGTGTGGCGGTTGATGGAGTTCAATTGGCGGTTAAAGCTCTCAAACTCAACCTGAGCGGCTAAGTTGGTGCCTTTCGCATCCAACAGCATACGTACCGGCGTTGGTGGCAAGAAACGGGTCAGTTGCAGATGTTTTGGTGCCTGAGCTTCCACCACGTAAATGGCTTCTAACAGCAGCGTGCCAACCGGCAACGCCTTGTTTTTCAGCAAAGAAACCGCACAGCTACCGGTATCGCCAGACAGGATCAGATCCAAGCCGTTGCGAATAATCGGATGTTCCCAGCTAATAAACTGTGCATCTTCGCGTGACAGCGCCTGTTCACGGTCGAAGGTGACGGTACAGCCATCCTGCGGCAGGCCAGGGAAATCAGGTACCAGCATGTGCTCGGACGGCGTCAGGATGATCATGTTGTCGCTCTGATCGTCCTGATTGATGCCCACGATATCAAACAGGTTCAGCGCAAAGTTAACCAAGCCAACGTCGTTATCCTGATCGGCAATCGCTTCAGCCAGTTCTTGTGCGGCTTCGCCGCCGTTTGAATGCATTTCTAACAGGCGATCGCGGCCCTGTTCCAGTTGAACTTTCAGAGTATCGTGCTGAGCGCGGCACTCTTTGATGAAATCATCAAAGCCTTCCAACTGAGACGGTGCAGCCAAATAGCCCAACAGCGTTTGATAGCTGCTGTCATAGATGGTGCGTCCGGTCGGGCAAGTATGTTCAAAGGCATCCAGACCTTCGTGATACCAGCGAACCAAGACCGACTGCGCGGTGTTTTCTAGGCAAGGAACGAAAATCTTGATGTCGTGATTCTGGCCAATACGATCCAGACGGCCAATACGCTGTTCCAGCAGATCAGGGTTGAACGGCAGATCGAACATCACCAAATGGTGAGCAAACTGGAAGTTACGTCCTTCAGAGCCGATTTCAGAACACAGCAATACCTGCGCGCCATCTTCCTGAGAAGCAAAATAGGCCGCCGCACGGTCGCGTTCAATAATGGTCATGCCTTCGTGGAATACCGCACCGCGAATCGCTTCGCGCTCGCGCAGTACCTGTTCCAGATTGACCGCTGATGCCGCCTGAGCACAAATCACCAGCACTTTCTCATCGCGATGCGACGTTAAGAAATTCATCAGCCATTCAACGCGTGGATCGAAGTTCCACCACGTGGCATTTTCGCCTTCGAATTCTTGATAAATACGCTCTGGATACAGCATATCGTTGGCGCGCGCTTCAACCGTTTTTTTGCTGCCCATAATGCCGGACACTTTAATCGCGGTTTGATATTGCGAAGGCAATGGCAACGTAATCTGATGCAGTTCGCGCTGTGGGAAGCCTTTCACGCCCTGACGGGTGTTACGGAACAGCACGCGGCTGGTGCCGTGGCGATCCATCAGCATTTTGACCAGCTCGTTACGGGCGTCAACGCTGCCGGTGCCGCCAGCGTTAGCCGCTTTCAGCAATGGCTCAATATCTTGCTCGGCGATCATTTCGCTCAGCATATTGAGCTCTTCGTTGGTCAGATGACCATCGTTAAGCAACAACGTCACCGCGTCGGCGACCGGACGATATTTTTGCTGTTCGCTGACAAACTCTTGATAGTCATGGAAACGGTTTGGATCGAGCAGGCGCAGACGGGCAAAGTGGCTCTCTTGGCCTAATTGCTCTGGGGTAGCGGTTAACAGCAGCACGCCGGGAATATGCTCGGCCAGTTGCTCGATCACTTGGTATTCGCGGCTTGGGGCATTTTCGCTCCACGCCAAATGATGTGCTTCATCGACGACTAACAGATCCCATGCGGCATCTGCCATTTGTTCTAAGCGCTGGCGGTTGCGGCGCACAAAGTCCAGCGAGCAAATTACCATCTGTTCGGTTTCGAACGGGTTAGTTGCATCCTGCATGGCTTCGGCGTAACGAGCATCGTCAAACAGCGAGAAGCGTAGATTGAAGCGACGCAGCATTTCCACCAGCCACTGATGTTGCAGCGTTTCTGGAACCACAATCAGGATACGCTCAGCGCGACCCGCCAGCAGTTGCTGGTGGATAATCATCCCTGCTTCAATGGTTTTACCCAAACCCACTTCATCGGCGAGCAGAACGCGAGGCGCGTGGCGCTGACCCACTTCATAAGCAATGTGCAACTGATGCGGGATCAGGCTGGCGCGCATACCGCGCAGGCCGCTCCACGGAAGACGGAACTGTTCGCTTTGATATTTACGCGCACGGAAACGCAGCGCAAAGCGATCCATACGGTCGATTTGCCCGGCAAACAGGCGGTCTTGAGGTTTGCTGAAGGTCAGTTTGCTATCGAGCAATACTTCGCGCATCACAACGTTAGCTTCTTCAGTATCCAATCGGGTGCCGATATACGTCAGCAGACCATTTTCCTCTTTGACTTCATCTATCTTTAACTGCCAGCCATCGTGGCTGGTGATAGTGTCACCCGGATTAAACATGACGCGGGTAATTGGGGAGTCATTACGTGAGTAAAGGCGGTTTTCGCCGGTCGCAGGGAAAAGCAATGTCACCATGCGGGCATCGATCGCCACAACGGTTCCTAATCCTAATTCGCTTTCCGTATCGCTGATCCAGCGTTGACCTAAGGTAAATGGCATAGATTATCGACTCAACTTTTATGTATTGAACACTGATGATTGAACAACTACTGCATGGGCAGCAGGCGCTGCCGTGGGTAAGTGATTTTCACTTGGCCTACATTATTAGCGATAGCGGGCCGCTTCGTTGCTTGAATCAAGCAATGAAGTAAATGTTTTAACTGAGGGAAGGGCGCTATGTTAAAGGATGAAGGCGCTTTCGTCACCCCCCAAACATGGAATTGTCTTAACTAAAATAACCCAAGCTGGCCTGCGACCAGCGTGGTGAAGTCATCCTGCATGAACGGCAGAATGGCATCGGCAACCGGTTGTAGCTGACGTGAAAGGTAGTGATCGTAGTCGATAGGCGCACGTTGGCGCTCTAACGGCTCAGGGCCTGCGGTGGTAATGACATAGCTAATCCAACCGCCGTTTTGATACTGCAACGGACGATTAAGCTCACGATTATAGTCATCGGCAATTTTCGCCGCGCGAGCATGGGGGGGAACATTGCGCTGATATTCACTCAGCTTGCGTCTTAGCCGTTTACGGTAAACCAAGCGGTCGTCAAATTCTCCCGCTAACAGGCGTTGGGTGTAATCGCGGATAAACTCTTGGTAAGGCTGGTTTTTAAATATGCGCGCATACAGCTCTTGTTGAAATTGCTGCGCCAGCGGCGTCCAGTCACTACGCACGGTTTCCATGCCTTTGTACACCATTTCGTCGCCTTTCAAACCCGCATAGCGCTTTTTACTGCCAAGCTCGGCACCGCGAATGGTCGGCATTAAAAAGCGCCGATAGTGGCATTCATATTCCAATTCTAACGCGCTGTCTAAGCCATATTCGGCTTGCAGGTGATCTTTCCACCATTGGTTTATCAGGGCGATCAGGCGTTGTCCGATAACTTCAGCCTGTTTTTCATCGTGCGCATGATTGAGCCACACAAAGGTTGAATCCGTATCGCCGTAGATCACGGGATAGCCTTCTGCTTCAATCAATTCTCGCGTGCGGCGCATAATCTCATGGCCACGCATCGTTATGGATGATGCGAGGCGTGGATCGAAAAAGCGGCATCCGCTCGATCCCAGTACGCCGTAAAACGCATTCATAATAATCTTGAGCGCTTGGGAAAGCGGGGCGTTTTTTTCGCGTTTAGCGGCCTCGCGGCCTTGCCATATTTGGCTCACGATATCCGGCAAACAGTGCTGTTCACGGGCAAATCGCGCGCCGCGAAAACCGGCGACGGAGTGTTCATCGTCAGGCTGACGGAGGCCTTCGATAAGCCCAACGGGATCAATTAAGAAAGTACGAATAATCGAGGGATACAGGCTTTTATAATCCAGCACCAGTACCGAATCATACAAGCCAGGACGTGAATCCATCACGAAGCCACCAGGGCTAGCCTCTTCCGGTAAATCGCCTTGATTCGGAGCCACAAAACCGACGCGGTGCATGCGTGGTAAATAAAGATGCGTGAACGCGGCAACCGAGCCGCCGTTGCGATCGGCATTTAAGCCTGTGACCGTGGCGCGCTCGAGAAGAAACGTCATCAGATGGGTATGTTCAAATATGCGGGTAACGAGCTCACAGTCTTTCAGGTTGTAGTGCGCCAGTGCGGGTTTATCTTCACGGAATCGTCGATCGATTTCAGACATTCGGCTGTAGGGATCGTCCATCGCCTTACCTTCGCCCAACAGCGTTTGAGACACATTTTCTAAGCTGAAAGAGGGAAAATTCCAAAACGCACTTTTGAGGGCTTCGATGCCGTCGATAATCAGGCGTCCGGTGGCCGCAGCGAAAAAATGTCCTTGTTTAAAGCCATGCTCACGCCACTCCAGCGCATCGCCGCCGCGGCCTAAACGCAAGGGAACACCGTAACGCTCGGCGTGTTTTTGCAGTACGCGGAGATCAAACTGGATAAGGTTCCAGCCAATAATCGCATCAGGATCGTGCTGTGCCATCCACTGGTTTAAGGCTTCGAGCAACAGGGGGCGACTGTTTACGTAAACCAGATCGAAATCGAGCTGGCTGGCATCTCCATTTTCGGGGCCTAACATATACACCACGCGCTGGCCGCAGCCATGCAGACCGATGGAATAAAGCTCGCCGTGCATAGTGGTTTCGATATCCAGCGATACCAGCTTAAGCGTCGGGCGGTAGCTAGGATTCGGTTTTAGCTGCGTATTGCGCCAAACGCCTTGTGTATCCTGCTGGCCTGAAAACCACACCGGCGCGCAGATAAAACGCTCCATCAAATAGCGATCCGGCGGACGGATATCCGCTTCATACAGCGTCATGCCTTGTTCCTTGAGGGTTTTCTCAAGGTTCATTAATTGACGATAGCTACGGCAATAAATCCCCACGACGGGGCGCTGATGAAAATCCTTCATCGGCAGCGGTTTTATCTCAATATTGCGCTCATTTTTCAGCACTGTTTCTGCCTGTGGCAGCTGTTCCGCAGGTAAAAATGCGACGGCCTGCTGCGGCGCAATAGAGACTTTCTGCGGGCCATTATCGGTTGCTAACCACAGCTCCACCGACACGCTAGCCGGTGTATCCCGCCAATGACGGGTGAGGACGAAGCCTTGCTGTGGGGGATTTACCATCGTGGTGATTTTTACCGATTAGGTTGTTGGGAACATAGCTAGTATGAGTATTTATACAGTGGTTGTCTATGATGGTGGGCGATGCATTTTATGGGCGTTTTAAGTTTGGGGTAAGTTACGTCCGCCTAAAACACTGAACTCCACATTTAAACCGTGCAGGCGTCCGTGTCGGAGGGCTCAATCGCCGCCCTCCGACGCCTCGGCTTGGCACCGTTCTTTGGCCTGCTTCGCAGGTTCCCTCGTTTTGTCATTTCGGTTTTGGCGGAACGAACGGCAATCGCCATCCTGGCTCCTCCGTTCTTTCGCCGACATCCTTGTCGGCGAATCCTAACCTCCATTCCTTCACTCGGCCGAAGAACAACGTGCCGGAAAAGGTCAACGTCAAAACAAAGATTGCTTCGGGTTTTTAGTTTAAGTTTTGGTAGATAGAGCCGCCGGTACAGGGATGTACCGGCGGAGTTTGGGGCGCCCTGGATGGGCGATACCAAACCGTAGCGGAAATGGCATCTCGGATAAAAGCGCGAGGATTGAAGGGGCGCGCGCTGGCGCCCCTCATCGGACGCCTTCATTGATGTATCAATGGAGTTCGGTATTAATCGGCGGACGGAACCTTACACCGTAGAGCAAATTGAAGCGCTGCCCCCAAAATCCCCACCATTACCTATACTCATTAAGTTACTCATTTGTAAATAAACGTTTATCCCCGCAATGATAGGTTGACGGCAAACGGTCGGCTCCGCAAAATCGCTGGCTCATTATTTCCGGTGGAAGAATTATGGAAGCGTACCTGCAACACTTGGTGACCCAATCGGTAACCTACTCTTTGATCGCCGTGTTTTTAGTGGCGTTTTTAGAGTCTTTAGCATTGGTCGGGCTGCTTTTACCAGGTACGGTGATGATGGCAACGCTGGGCGCATTAATTGGCAGCGGACAGGTGAATTTCTACTATGCGTGGGGCGTGGGGATTCTGGCGTGTTTTGCCGGTGACTGGATCTCCTACTTTATTGGCCGCGCTTTCAAAGATCCGCTCCATCGATGGTCATTTATCAAGAAGAACAAAGCGCTGCTCGATAGAACCGAACACGCTCTCCATCGTCATAGCATGATGACGGTGCTGATTGGCCGCTTTGTTGGCCCAACGCGGCCGGTTGTACCGATGGTGGCGGGCATGCTGGCGCTGCCTCCACGGAAATTTATTCCCCCTAATATTATTGGCTGTATCACGTGGCCGCCGATTTATTTCCTACCAGGGATTTTAGCCGGTGTCGCGATTGATATACCGGCGGGCAGTGGCAGCACGTTATTTAAAGTGTTGCTGGCGCTGGTGGTGGTTTCGATTTGGATTGCGGCGTGGCTGAGTTGGCGCTGGTGGCGAGAGGGAAAACGCTCGGCGGATAAACTGTCTCAGTGGCTTACACCGTTACGCCTGCGTATTGCAACCGTCGCCATGTGGATTGCCGCCGTAGTTAGCTTTGTGCTTATGCATAACCATCCGCTGATGCCAATCTATCGTTCGCTGCTGTGGAAGGTGATTCAGTTTTAAGACGGTGCTACCGCCCCAACAACGCCGCAGCCGCCGGATCTTTTCCATCCAATAGATCTTGAGTGGTGCCATCATAGGCAATGCGTCCATCGGCAACCAACAGAGTTCGCGTAGCGATGCGTGCGGCGTCATCGAGATTATGTGACACCATCAGCAGGGTGAGATTTTGCTCTGAACAAACCTGATCTAATAGCTGTAACATTTCTCCTCTCAGCGCGGGATCGAGTGCGGAAAAAGGCTCGTCGAGCAGTAAAATAGGCTGGTCGCGTAACAGACAGCGAGCCAGCGCGGCGCGTTGGCGCTGACCGCCGGAAAGCTGCGACGGCAATCGAGGTAGGCAATCAAGAATGCCCACCTGCTGGGCGATTTCATTTAGGCGCTTTTTCTGCGCGCCATTTAGGCGTAATCCCGCATCTAATCCTAACCCTAGATTTTGCTCAATGCTGAGATGAGAGAACAAATTGTTCTCTTGGAACAGCATCGATACCGGACGTTTGGACGGCGGAGTATGGGTATGATTCACGCCAGCTAACTTGACCACGCCTTTATCCGCCATCAAAAAACCAGCAATCAAGGCAAGCAGCGTACTTTTGCCCGCACCGCTTGGACCCAAAATGGCCACGCGTTCTCCGGCAGAGATGCTAAGTGAAAAACGCATCGGCTGATGCTCATAGGTATAAGTGAGATCGTTCAGCGTAATCATGATTTATCTCGCCCCGGAAGACGTTCCAGCAGAGTGAAAAGTAAGAAACACAGGATCAGTAATAACAGTGCGGTGACCGCACCGTCTTGGCTACGGTAGGCCCCGATTTGCTGATACAGGTAGAACGGCAGCGTGCGGAATTGCTCGTTGCCAAACAGGGCAACCACGCCAAAATCCCCTAATGACAACACACAGGCAAACGCCATGGCTTGAGAGAGCGGGCGTTTAAGCGCACGCAGTTCTATCAGCCTTAATCGATTGAGCCCCTGAATTCTTAGCGATAGGCAGAGCGGATTGTAGCGTTCGGCCAAATCGCGCATGGGGTTTTCTAACACTTTGAGCGCGTAAGGAATGGCCATTAGCGCGTTGGTTAAAATCACCAGTCCGTAGGCTGATTGTGGAATACCAATGGTATCGGTTAATAGTAAAAAGAAGCCTGTTGCGAGCACGATACCGGGCATGGCTAATATCAGCATTCCGGTCAGTTCCATGCCTTGTCCTAGCCAGCGACGCTGGCGTAGCAGAAGTTCACGGCTGCTCCATAGCAACATCATCGTCAGCGTTACGGCCAGCAGGCCTGCGCCTAACGCAATTTTGAGCGAGGTGAATGTGGCCTGCCATAGTACGGGCTGAGTCAGTACACTGGCAAACGCATGATTCGCGCCGTCTGCTATCACCGCGAGCAGCGGGGGAAGGATAAGCAACAGCGCACAGAAAATCACGCCGCCATCCAGCAATCGCGCAGCCAAATTATCGACCGGATTACGCCATTTCAACGCTCGCGTATGGCCGACAGGCAGAATACCGCTAAGTTTTTGACTCAGCAAAACTAAGCCTAAACAGCACAGCAGTTGCAGTATAGCCAGCAGCGCGGCGCGGCTGAGATCGTAGTCGTAGCTTAAAGCCTGATAGATTGCGAGCTCGATGGTGGTTGCCTGCGGGCCGCCGCCGAGAGAAAGCACGGTGGCAAAGCTGGCAAAGCACAACATAAATATCAGCGCACCGGCGGGCAGAATTTGGCGGCGTAGGTAAGGCCATTCGACAAAACGAAACTGCTGCCAACTGCTCATGCCAAGCTGGGCAGCCAGTTGGCGCTGTTCGGTCGGGATATTCTCTAAGGCTTGAAGTAACAAACGCGCTGCAAGCGGCAGATTAAAGAAAATATGCGCCAGCAAAATGCCCTGTAACCCATAGGGCGAGAAAGTGTAATCAAGGCCGAGGAGCTGACAAATTTGTGCCAGCCAGCCCTGTCTGCCGTACACGCTGAGGATCCCAAAGACCGCGACCAGCACGGGCAATACCAGCGTCATGGCGCACAGGCGTAGCAATAGCTGACGACCTAAAAAGCGACGGCGAAACAGTGCCCGAGCCAGCAAAATAGCCGGTAGAACCGAGCAAACGGCGGAGAGAAACGCCTGCCAGAAGGTAAAACGAATAACGTGCCACAGATAATCGTCTTGCCACAGGCTACGCCAATCCGACTCTGGCGCATGGCGCCAGAGTGAACCAAATGATGCCGCTGCGATAGCAATAATTACCATTGCAGCGAACAATCCAGGGATTAACCAGAAAGGAATTAACGGCTGACGGCGGCTTGCCATGAGCGGATCCATGTTGCGCGGTTTTGAGCCACTTCGGCAGGCGTAAATTCTAAGGCTTTTGCTGGAACCTTCAGCTGTTCAAAACCCGCAGGCAGCGTGGTTTTAATCACCGGATACATCCAGTTGCCGGTTGGCATTTCGTTCTGGAAAGCCGGAGTGGTAATAAACTGCATAAATTTCTGTGCTAGCTGTGGCTGCTTGCTACCGGCGAGCTGAGCCGCAACTTCCACCTGTAAGTAGTGGCCTTCGCTAAATTCGGCGGCTGCGTAGTTCTCTTTTTTCTCTTCGATAATGTGATACGCCGGCGACGTGGTATAGCTGAGTACCAAATCCGCTTCGCCTTTCAAGAACAGGCCGTAGGCTTCACTCCACCCCTTGGTCACCGTCACGGTTTTCTTCGCCAGTTTTTGCCATGCCTGCGGAGCTTCGTGGCCGTAAACTTTTTGCATCCAAAGCATTAAGCCAAGTCCTGGCGTGCTGGTGCGCGGATCTTGATAGATCACTTTCCATTTTTCAGGACCATCGACCAGCTGTTTCAGACTGGTCGGCGGGTTTTTCAGCGTGTTCTTGTTATAAACGAAAGCGAAGTAGCCGTAGTCATAAGGCACAAAGGTTTTATTCTGCCAGCCCCCAGGAACGGTGAGCGACTGAGTATCGACTTCGCTAGGCACAAACAGGCCGGTTTTCTCGGCGGCTTGCACCAAATTATTGTCCAACCCCAACACCACATCGGCGCTGCTTTTTTTGCCTTCCATACGGACTCGGTTAAGTACCGAAACGCCGTCTTCCAGCGCCACAAACTTCAGCTCGCAGCCACACTCTTTTTCAAACGCGGCTTTAACCTTCGGGCCAGGGCCCCATTCAGCGGCAAAAGAATCGTAGGTATAAACAGTGAGAACAGGTTTATCAGCGCTGTGAGCCAACATAGGTGCGGCGATCAGCATTAAGGCAGGAATCAATCGTTTCAACACTTTGCACTCCGTGAGTTAAGTCAGGTCGCAAAGGTCTTTGAGCAAGCGTGGGTACACTCTCAAATCCCTCCGCCGGTGTTAGCCGGATCAGGTTCGACGGGTTTCTCTCAGCAAAAACGTGCTGCGCAGGCGTTGATCTGATGTCGGGCAGTGCTCAGAATCCTCACATACTTTGTGTATGCTCCGGTTCTTCCGCGCTGGCCGACACCAGCTGAACGCAGCTCGCGACGTTTTTAGATCGGCGATGGAAATTGCCGGTCTATTTTTTTGCACCCCGTTGAGAACAGGGCGCTATTGTAAAGAGAGCATCTGTTATTAGAAAGGATTAATAACGTTACCGAGGTTTTTCACAACCGGTTGAAACGGTTAATTCATGCACATGACTGTCGGTGGGGAGCTCCGGCGGGGAGAACCACGCGGACTTGAAATCGAACCAGCCGAGCGTATTCATCCGCACGCCGCGCATGCTGTGCTGTCCGTGTAGTTTTAACCAGTGATGGAACAAGGGGTGGAGCTGATGTTCTTGCACCAAGCGTTGGCACCATTCGGCCATGGGCAGAGCATTGTTGCGCCATCGGCTGGCGTCTTGCTGTAGATCACCGCTGAGGCAGTGCTGGAGTAAGGGAAGCTCATAGAGCATTGAAAAAACAGAAAACTCTAACGGCAAATAGAAGTTGGCACTGCCGACCCAGAGATCGCTTTGCGCATCGCCTTCATGCCAGCGACTGTAGCTGATCTCCTGCATGGTGAGCTCAACGCCATATTCGGCCAGCAACGGCTTGAGCGCTAAATAGATAGCGTGGAATTCGGAATGTTTGGTGTAGACCGTTAATGTTAAATGAGTGAGATGCTCCGGTTTTTTATTTTCACTGATCAATAAATTATGGTGCCAGCGCGGCAGGATACCGTAGGCCGGAGACCAGTAACGCTGATGAATTTTTCCTGCTTTATTAAGCAGGGCAATTGGCGTCATGACCTGACAGAGCCATTCGCGCACTGCGGGATCGGAGGTCAACGGCGAACGTTGGTCGAACAGCATAAAGTAGCAGCCTTCTTCCAAACGGCTTTCAAGCTCATCTTTCCCCGTATCATCGGATTGTAGCTGCACGCCTGCGTGCACTAGCTCTTCTGATATTTCAGGCAGAACCCAGATGTTAACCTCGTCAATCAGCGCGCGGAAACCAAAGTAGTCGTCGTAAGCACGGATTTTCAGCTGCGTCTGCGTGTTGCGTACCACCTGATAAGGGCCGGTGCCGATAGGCGAGCGCGTGAAGTTGGGGAGCGATTGCCATTCGTGTGGCAGGATCATGGCGCTAACGCTGCCCAGTAGCCAAGGTAGCCACGCATCGGGCGTGCTCAAATGGATATCGATGACGTAAGGGTTGGGGGAAGTGATCGTTTTTAGATGTGAAAATAACGGCTGATCGCGCAAACGCTCGAGCGATTGGATTACGTCGATCATTTCGAGTTCACGTCCATGGTGGAAACGGATCGCGGGACGTAGATAGAAACGCCAGTGCAGGGGCGTAATCGCCTGCCAGTGATGGGCCAAATCGGACTCTAGTTCCCCATTTTCCTCATTTAGCTGAGTCAGCCCGCTGAAGATTTGCCGCGCCAAATGGGTTTCAGAGCGGCGCATTGGCGTACCGGGAAGCAGGTTAAACAGCGGACGATAGTAAAGAATACGCAGAATATGCTTACCCTGACGGAAGCTACGGCCTAGCTGGGAGAGTAGCATTTGGCGTACTGAGCTGCGGTCGCCCACCAGTTGAACCAACTGCTCAATGTGATCCTGCTCCAGCAACTCCTCAGCGCGTAGCTGCTGTACCTGAAGGCCGGTTGACTGGAACGTTAGCGTTGAGCGTTTTCCTCGGCCAGACTCGGCTTGCCAATGCAGCCAACCCTGTTGTTGCATTGAGTTTAATAAGGTTCTGACATGACGACGTGAACAACTTAGCGTTTCTGCAAGCTCGCCCAGCGTGGTTTCCGCGGACTGGCCTTTGAAGCTTTGCCATAAACGTATGAACTGATGTTGTAATCGCGATGTCGCCATAAAAGAGGAACCTTTTTAGGTAAAGCTATCAATTTTTCTTTCCCTATATTACGCAGATAATTTCAGCAGATGAAAGAGAAAGAGGTGAGTAATCATTTGTCTCTCCGACATCAAAGAGTGTTTCTGAGTAATGGTGCTTTTCACCGACCAGCAGGTTTGCCTGCTGGTTTTTTTATATCCGTGTTCTGTTATCGTACGACACGTCGTATTTGCTCATGCCAGCTTAGGAAATCAGGATGACCTCTTTGTTGACTGCCCGCCGTCGAATTAACCCTATCTACGCCGCGTTTCTTATCGTTGCCTTTCTGACGGGGATTGCGGGCGCGCTTCAGGCCCCCACGCTTAGCCTATTTTTGACGACAGAGGTTAAGGTTCGCCCGCTGTGGGTTGGGCTGTTTTATACCGTCAATGCGATCGTGGGGATCGCGGTGAGCTTCCTGCTGGCGAAACGATCCGATCGTCAGGGCGATCGACGTAAACTGATTATGTTTTGCTGTGCTATGGCGGTTGGAAACTGTCTGCTATTCGCTTTTTGTCGCAGTTATTTGCTGCTGATTTCCGCTGGCGTATTTTTAGCCGCGCTGGCGAATACGGGAATGCCGCAGATTTTTGCCTTGGCGCGTGAATATGCCGATCGCTCGGCGAGTGAAGTGGTGATGTTTAGTTCGGTGATGCGCGCGCAGCTTTCTTTAGCTTGGGTTATCGGCCCGCCGCTGTCGTTTATGCTGGCGCTGAACTACGGCTTTACGTTTATGTATCTGATTGCCGCAGGCGTATTTGTGTTGGCAATTGTGCTGGTGGCGTTGATGTTGCCCTCAATGCCGCGAACCGAAAGCGTGGGCGAAGCGGTTGTTATCCCGACCAACGCGTTTGGTGACAAGAATGTGGTTTTACTGTTCATATCCTCCATGCTGATGTGGACCTGCAACACCATGTATATTATTGATATGCCGCTGTATATCACGCAAGATCTCGGTCTTCCTGAGAATTTGGCTGGTTTGCTGATGGGCACCGCTGCGGGTCTAGAGATCCCCGCCATGATTCTGGCGGGCTACTACGTGAAACGCTTTGGTAAACGTAACATGATGCTGTTTGCGGTGGCGGCTGGTATCTTGTTTTATGCGGGGTTGGTGCTGTTTAAATTTAAGCTAGCGCTGATGGTATTACAGCTATTTAACGCCGTTTTCATTGGCATTATTGCCGGTATCGGCATGCTCTATTTCCAAGATTTGATGCCGGGTAGGGCGGGCAGCGCGACCACGTTATTTACCAACAGTATTTCAACCGGCGTGATTATGGCGGGCGTTCTGCAAGGCGCATTAGCTGAAACCGTGGGACATCATGCGGTTTATTGGCTGGCGGCGGCGTTGGCGATTGTGGCCCTAATTCTGTGCTCTCGGGTGCGAGAGGCTTAGTGTGAGATCTGGGGGCGCCCCGATTTAACTGCTAAGAAAATAATCAATTTGTCGTTTTTTGATACCGCGCAACGCCTTAGCCGAACTATTCAGATAGCGTTAATACAAGTGCTTAGGCGTTACCTGCAAACAAAACATTTCAATTCACCTTGCCTGCGCACTAAACTCCTCTGCTTTTATTTATCTCCACGGGTACGGAGATGCCGACTCACCTAGGAAGAGTTGATAATAATATGGGTAAATTAACACCGCTTAAGCCTATACCTTCTCTAATTTCCATCGCAATCGCCCTGATTATCTGGTTTGTCATTCCCGTGCCTGAAGGCGTTAGCCCCAATGCATGGCATTTGCTCGCGCTATTTGTGGGCACCATCGCTGCTATTATCGGTAAAGCGATGCCGATTGGTGCGGTATCGATAATTGCTATTGCCTTAGTTGCGCTGACGCAGGTGACCAATCCGGGCAAACCCACCGCGGCTTTGGATGATGCGCTGAGTGGCTTTTCCAACCAGCTGATCTGGTTAATTGGGATTTCCATCATGATATCGCTCAGCCTGAATAAAACCGGGCTTGGGGCGCGTATCGGTTACTATTTCATTTCGTTATTTGGTAAGAAAACGCTGGGCATTGCCTATGCGTTGGCATTGGCTGAAACTACCTTAGCGCCGGTGACGCCAAGTAACACCGCGCGCGGCGGCGGCATTATTCACCCTATTATGAAGTCTATTGCCGACAGTTTTGGCTCGAAGCCAGAGCCGGGCTCCACGCAGAAAATTGGTCGATATCTGGCGCTGGTGAACTACAACATTAACCCGGTTACATCGGCGATGTTTATTACCGCCACGGCGCCAAACCCATTGATTGTGAATTTATTGCTGAAAGGTACTGGCTCAACCTTTGAGCTCACATGGTCAATGTGGGCGATTGCCGCTTTGGTACCTGGGATCATTTCTCTGTTAGTGATGCCGTTGATTGTTTACTGGCTTTATCCGCCAACCATCAAACGAACGCCCAATGCGCCGCGCTTTGCCAAAGACAAGTTAGCTGAGCTGGGAAATATTTCGTTGGCAGAAAAAATCACGCTGGGGGTATTTGCGTTATTGCTGTGCCTTTGGGCGGGGATACCTGCATTTCTTTTCGGCAGCGAGTGGGCGGTTAACCCAACAACGGCGGCGTTTATCGGGCTGGCAATCCTCTTGGCGACCGGTGTTTTGAGCTGGGACGACGTGCTAAAACACAAAGGCGCGTGGGACACGGTGGTATGGTTTGCCGCACTGGTGATGATGGCGACCTATTTAGGCAAGCTGGGTTTAATCAGTTGGCTTTCACAAAGCGTTGGTAATGCTATTTCTCATCTCGGTATGGGATGGGTGGGCGGGATGATCCTGCTGACGCTGGTTTATGTCTATTCGCACTACTTTTTTGCTAGCACCACGGCGCATATCACCGCAATGTTCGCCGCATTCTTCGCTGCGGGTTTGGCGCTGGGCGCGCCGCCTGCCTTATTAGGCTTAGTGCTGGCGTTCTCTTCATCATTGATGATGTCATTGACGCACTATGGTACGGGCACTGCGCCGATTATCTTCGGTTCGGGCTATGTAACTTTGGGCGAGTGGTGGAAAACCGGATTTATTCTCAGCGTTGTGAACCTGCTGATTTGGATTGTGATCGGGAGCTTGTGGTGGAAATGGTTGGGATATTGGTGATGAGTGAATTTTAGTACCCCTACAGCACCCCACCCTACCCCTCCCCTTCGCAGGGGAGGGAACCGTTTCGTGATGTTATCTCGATCCAATCCTCCCTCTGGAAAGAGGGCGATGGATGGGGTAAGTATAAGAACTAAATTAGCGCAAAAACTCCGGCAATTTTTCCTCATAAGCGGATATAGCCGCTTCGTGTTGTAGCGTCAGTCCAATGCTATCCAAGCCATTCATCATGCAATGGCGACGGAAGCTGTCTAGCTCAAACTTATAGGTTTTGTTTCCCGCATGAACGGTTTGCGTTTCCAGATCGACGGTAAACGATATTCCGGGGTTGGCTTTGACCTGTTCAAACAATTCATCGACTTCGGATTCGCTTAGCGTGACGGGCAACAGCTGATTGTTAAATGAGTTGCCGTAGAAAATGTCTGCGAAGCTGGGTGCAATCACCACTTTAAAGCCGTAATCGGTTAACGCCCACGGCGCGTGTTCGCGCGATGAGCCACAGCCGAAGTTTTCGCGTGTCAGTAAGATGCTTGCGCCTTTGAATGCAGGCTGGTTCAGGATGAAATCAGGGTTAGGTTGCTGGCCTGCATCGTCTAAAAAACGCCAGTCGTTAAACAGGTGCTGACCAAAACCGGTGCGGGTAACTTTCTGTAAAAACTGCTTAGGAATGATCGCATCGGTGTCGACGTTCGCGGCGTCTAAAGGAACAACGATGCCGCTGTGCTGAATAAATTTAGCCATGGGTAGTGCTCCTTATCAGACCGGTGCGGTCGCTAATTCACGAATATCGGCAAAGTGCCCGCTCACGGCTGCGGCTGCGGCCATTGCTGGGCTGACCAAATGTGTGCGGCCACCGCGGCCTTGACGGCCTTCAAAGTTACGGTTGCTGGTGGATGCGCAGCGCTCGCCTGGATTCAGACGATCGTTGTTCATCGCCAAGCACATTGAGCAACCTGGTAAACGCCATTCAAAACCGGCTTCGATGAAAATTTTATCCAAACCTTCGGATTCAGCCTGTGCTTTCACAGGGCCCGAGCCCGGAACTACAATGGCCTGCACGCCGTTCGCAACTTTACGCCCTTTGGCAATAGCCGCCGCGGCACGTAAATCTTCGATGCGTGAGTTGGTGCATGAACCGATAAAGACCTTATCGATGGCAACGTCGGTCAGCTTAACGCCGGCTGCCAAATTCATATACGCCAGCGCTTTTTCTGCTGAGGCACGTTCCATTGGATCGCTAAATGATTCAGGTGCTGGGATTGGCTGGTTGATAGCAATAACCTGACCTGGATTAGTTCCCCAAGTAACCTGAGGGGCGATGTCGCTGGCGTTCAGCGTGACGGTGGCGTCAAACTGTGCTCCCTCATCAGACTTCAGCGTACGCCAATATTCCACGGCTTTGGTCCAGTTTTCGTCTTTTGGCGCAAACTGACGACCTTTCAGATAGGCAAAAGTAGTTTCGTCTGGTGCCACTAAACCCGCTTTTGCGCCCATTTCGATGGCCATATTGCACAGTGTCATTCGGCCTTCCATCGACAGGGCTTCTACGGCTTTACCGCAGAATTCCACCACGTGTCCGGTGCCACCGGCGTGACCGATTTTGCCAATCACGGCCAGCACAATATCTTTAGCCGTGATGCCTTCGGCGGCATCGCCAGCAATTTCAATTTTCATGGTTTTTGCACGGCCTTGCTTCAGCGTTTGAGTCGCTAAAACATGTTCGACTTCGGAAGTGCCGATGCCAAAGGCCAATGCGCCGAATGCGCCATGGGTTGCGGTGTGAGAATCGCCGCAAACAATGGTGTTACCCGGTAATGTCATGCCTTGTTCTGGACCGATAACGTGAACGATGCCTTGGAAGGGATGATTCAGATCGTATAACTGCACGCCAAATTCTTTGCAGTTTTTCATCAGTTCTTGCATCTGGATACGTGCCATATCGCCGCAGGCGTTAATATCTTTGGTCTGCGTAGAAACGTTGTGATCCATCGTGGCAAAGGTTTTGCTGGTTTGGCGAACAGGGCGGCCCATCGCACGCAGCCCATCAAACGCCTGCGGTGACGTGACTTCGTGCACCAAGTGGCGGTCGATATACAGCAACGGCGTTTCGTTTTCAGCTTCGTAAACAACGTGAGCATCAAACAATTTTTGATATAAGGTTTTCGCCATGATCAGGCCTCCTGTGCGATAAAGCGGGCAATCGCATCGCCCATCTCTGAGGTTGAAATCGCTTTACCATCACCCGCTAAATCGCTGGTGCGGAAGCCTTGCTCTAATGCTTTATTAACGGCCTGCTCAACGGCGTTAGCCGCGTCGTCTGCATTCAGGCTGTAGCGCAGCAGCAGGGCAAATGACAGAATTTGAGCAATAGGGTTGGCAATGTTTTTGCCCGCGATATCTGGCGCAGAGCCACCCGCAGGTTCATACAGACCGAAACCTTGTTCATTCAGGCTGGCGGAAGGCAGCATGCCCATCGAGCCGGTGATCATGGCGCACTCGTCAGACAAAATATCGCCGAAGATGTTGGAGCACAGCATGACGTCAAACTGCGAAGGATCTTTAATCAGCTGCATGGTCGCGTTATCGATATACATGTGATTCAGCGCGACGTCTGGGTAGTCTTTACCGATCTCAGTAGCAATTTCGCGCCACAAAATAGAGCTTTGCAGCACGTTCGCTTTATCAATGGAGGTGACTTTGCCACGACGCTTGCGTGCGGCTTCGAAGGCGATGCGTGCGATACGCTCGATTTCAAAACGGTGATAAACCTCGGTGTCAAAAGCACGTTCATGCATGCCTTGGCCTTCACGGCCTTTCGGCTGGCCGAAGTAGATCCCGCCGGTTAATTCACGTACGCACAGAATATCGAAGCCGCGAGCCGCGATATCGCTACGCAGCGGGCAAAATTCTTCTAATCCTTCATATAACCGCGCTGGACGCAGATTGCTGAACAGTTTGAAATGCTTACGCAATGGCAATAATGCGCCGCGCTCAGGCTGCTGTGCAGGCGGCAGGTTTTCCCATTTTGGGCCACCGACGGAGCCAAACAAAATCGCGCTGGCTTGTTCACAGCCTGCAATGGTGGCTGCGGGCAAAGGCGTGCCGTGCTTGTCGATGGCTGCGCCACCGACGTCATATTCGCTGGTAGAAATTCTCAGACCAAAGCGCTGGCGCACGGCGTCGATGACTTTGTATGCCTGCGCCATAATTTCTGGACCGATGCCGTCTCCGGGTAAAACGGCAATGTGATGTGTTTGGCTCATAATTAGATCGCTTCCTGATTAGAATGAGAAGGTGATGTTTGTGTTTGATGGATGCGCTGTTTTTCTTTTTCGACCTGCTGCGCACGCCAGATGTTATTCAGAACGTTAATCAACGCCTGAGCGGAAGATTCTACTATGTCAGTCGTAATGCCGACGCCGTGGAAGCGGCGGCCGTTGTAATTCGCGACGATATCAACCTGACCCAGTGCGTCTTTACCTTGGCCTTTCGCTGACAGCTGATATTTAACAATATCAATGTCATAGCCAGCGATGCGGTTAATCGCTTGATAAACGGCGTCGACAGGACCATTGCCGGTGGCGGCTTCAGCGCTGATTTCTCCACCGATGTTTAATTTAACTGATGCAGTTGCCATCACGCTGGTACCCGACTGGACGCTGAAGTAATCCAAGCTGAAGTGCTCGGGCTCTTCCTGCTGTTTATTAATGAAGGCCAGTGCTTCTAAGTCGTAGTCGAATACCTGTCCTTTTTTGTCAGCCAGTTTCAGGAAGGCATCGTATAAGGTGTCCAGATTAAAGTCGGTACCTTCCTGATAACCCATCTCTTCCATGTGATGCTTCACGGCAGCGCGGCCAGAGCGAGAGGTCAGATTCAACTGTATTTGATTCAAACCAATCGATTCAGGGGTCATGATTTCGTAGTTTTCGCGGTTTTTCAGTACGCCGTCTTGGTGGATGCCAGATGAGTGCGCAAAAGCATTGGAGCCGACAATGGCTTTATTACTTGGGATTGGCATATTGCACATTTGGCTGATGAACTGGCTGGTACGGTAAATTTCTTGGTGGCGAATATTGGTATGCACACCCAGCATTTCGGAACGCGTACGGATGGCCATGATCACTTCTTCCAATGCGCAGTTGCCCGCTCGTTCGCCAATGCCGTTGATGGTTCCTTCGACCTGACGTGCACCGGCCTGAACTGCGGTAATGGAGTTGGCGACCGACATGCCTAAATCGTCATGACAGTGCACGGAAATAATGGCTTTATCGATGTTGGGTACGCGTTCGTACAGATTGGTGATGATGCCACCAAATTGATAAGGCGTGGTGTAACCGACGGTGTCGGGAATATTAATGGTGGTGGCACCGGCCTTGATGGCAGCTTCAACGATGCGGCACAGATTGTCTAACGGGGTACGGCCCGCATCTTCGCAGGAAAACTCAACGTCATCCGTATAGTTACGCGCACGCTTCACAGAATGCACCGCCATTGCAACGACATCCTCGAAAGATTTTTTCAACTTTGATTCAACATGCAGCGTTGAGGTGGCCAAAAAGACATGAATACGGAAAGCTTCAGCGACACGCAGCGCTTCAGCGGCGACGTCGATATCTTTATCTACACAGCGTGCCAAACCACAGACTCGGCTGTTTTTGATATTACGCGCAATGGTTTGAACTGATTCAAAGTCACCAGGAGAAGACACTGGGAAGCCAACTTCCATTACGTCAACGCCCATACGCTCTAATGCCATAGCGATTTGCATCTTTTCTTTGACGCTCAGACTCGCCTGTAATGCTTGCTCACCATCGCGCAGCGTGGTGTCGAAAATAATCACTTGTTGGCTCATGCAGGTTGCTCCTCAATCGTTCTTATTTGTCGCGTTGCGCTGCTTTTGGTGTAAAAAAAAGCCCGCGCATTTGCGCGGGCTTTCTTGTGTTTGGTTGGAATCAGTTTTGATTACCGCCCACAGGCTCACCGCGCATGCTGGATGCGAGAAGGAGGAGGCTGAGGAGACGAGTAGTCTGGATCATGTGATTCCGCTCTTAATCTGGATGAATAATTTCAATGCTTAAAGTGATACTGGATAGCCAAAGCCTTGTCAACGGGAATTTCAGTAGGTGAAAAAAACTCACATCAGATGAGCGTAGTGATAAATGTTCTTCTTATCGAGCAATACAGGATTGTGAAGTGTCTCTGAAATTTTAATCAAACATTAGCGTGCTAATTACGATGGGGTTGTCCTATAACTTGGTTTGTTTTGACGGTAACTAATTGGATAGGAAGCTTATTTTTTAAAATATACATACTTATTATTCTTTGTTAGTTAACTATTGCTTCCTTGAATTTTAAGTACAACTAAATCATTAATCACTAGAATACATTGGTATTGAATGAATGACAGGTTAATGAGTGATTGGCAGCCTTCTGTGTCATTTTAATTCTAAATAAAACAATTTGTTTTTATCGTTTCATTTATTACTGAACTTATTTTTATAGCTAGGGATAGCGTTTAAAAACTCCCAGACTGGACGGCTGATTGGTATTTGGGTTTTCGGCTGTTTTCATATCTTAATTAATTCGCGATTATATTTTCTAATCAGCGATGCTGAAATATAATTTATATTAGGTGATGTATGTCAGTACAAAACGAAGCTATGTCTTTGGCCGAAAATGGAAGCACAGAACTGGTTCAACTCAGAAACGTTGACCTTAATTTGCTGACTGTCTTTGATGCGGTTATGCAGGTGCAAAATATCACGCGTGCGGCCCATGCTTTAGGCATGTCTCAGCCTGCGGTAAGTAATGCCGTTGCACGACTGAAAATTATGTTCAACGACGAACTCTTCATGCGCTATGGCCGTGGTATCCAGCCAACGCATCGGGCATATCAGTTGTTTGGTTCGATCCGTCAAGCATTGCAGATTGTTCAGAATGAACTCCCTGGCGCTGGCTTTAACCCGCTGGTAAGTGAGCGCGTATTTAATGTGGCGATTTGTAGCCCATTAGATATTCGACTAACAGCAAAGCTATTTAATCAAATTAAAGAGAGCGCATCACACGTTCAGTTACATTTAAACTCATCAGTAAATGAAAATATTGAGCGCAAATTACGCTACCAAGAAAAAGATTTCTTGATTAGCTACAGTCATTTTGAAAGTGAAGAATACTCTTGCGAACCTCTGTTTAAAGATGAATTCGTTTTAGCCGTATCCAAGGACCATCCAAGAATTAATAATATGGTCAGCTATCAGCAGCTCTTGGTTGAGCAACATGCTGTTGTTGGTTTGAATTTATTCTCATCGCTGAGCCGTAGTTATTATGAAGCGAGTGAGTTAGCCCGTTGCGTTGCATATCAAGGTACTGATATGAACAGCGTATTAAGCGTGGTATCTAAAACTGAAATGGTAGCTATTGCCCCGCGCTGGCTGGTTGAGGACTATGCAGAACACTTAAACCTTTCTGTTGTGTTACTCAGTGATTTGGAAAGAGAACGTACCTGTTACCTCAGCTGGCACCATGCCGCAGAGCGTGATAGCGGTCATCAATGGATGAAAGCTGTACTGAGCGATTTCGGCAGTAAGTTTTAAACTGCACGCTTAAAAAATTAAGTTAATAAAGAGAGAGCATTAAGCTCTCTTTTTTATATCCAGGGTTATCTGGGATTAGTTGCTGTACTAGTGTTTTATAGAGGCTATCGGCTGTTTTATTGGTTTTTTATATTATTTAAAATTCTTTTCATTCGTGGCGAAGGGGCTCAATATTTACATTATCCTTCGCCATAGTTTGATGGATAATTATTCAAGAAACCCATCTTTACTCACATTTTTGCGTTTAATAATCGTTGACCCTTCAGCTAGAACAGGTAGACTTCGGCGAAAAGAGCGCACAGCTGTAAGCTGAATAAGATTTTTCACTCATATCTTACTGCGACATCCATTCCGATAAATTCAATGAACTTCTTCTATGATCAATGAGTTAAATAAATACCATCTAGTTGAACGAATTCAGCAGCAGATCAAAACCATACCGCAGCGTGTTGCGCTACGTGAGTGGTCTGCTCAAGGCGAAACTTCATTTACTTGGCAACAAGTAGGGCGTCGGGTTGAGAAACTCGCGCTAGCATTGTGCGCTTTAGGCGTGGATGTGCAGGATCGCGTGGCTATCTTTGCTCACAACTCAGTTTCTTGGACCTTGGTCGATCTGGCTATTTTACATCTGCGCGCGATCACCGTTCCGGTGTACTCCACAAATACCGCAGGACAGACCGCCTTTGTGCTTAATGATGCTGACGTGCGCATCCTGTTTGTCGATGGTCAATCTCAATATAATGCGGCACTAGCGCTGCGCGGTGTTTGCCCGCAGCTAGAACGCATTATTGTTATGTCGGACAGCATTGACATGCAGGGCTGTGAAATCGCCTGCACGCTTGACGATTTTGCCGCTAGCGCGCAAGAGTCTTATTTGCCGCAGTTGGCCGAACGTATTGCTCAGGCTGATATGAGCGATCTGTTCACGCTAATTTATACCTCCGGTACCACCGGCGAGCCAAAAGGTGTGATGCTGAATTACACCAATATGGGGGCGCAACTCCGCCTGCATGATGAGCGTTTAACCGTCACTGCCGATGATGTTTCTCTCTGCTTCCTACCGCTTTCTCACGTATTTGAGCGTGCGTGGAGTTTCTATGTGATGCACTCTGGCGCACAGAATGTTTACCTTGGCGATACCAATCAGGTGCGCGAGGCGATGCAATCGGTGAAGCCTACCGTTATGTGTGCAGTTCCGCGCTTTTACGAGAAAATCTTCAGCGCCATCCATGAAAAAGTGGCTCAGGCTAAGTGGCATAAGCGTGCCATGTTCAAGTGGGCTATTTGGGTGGGAGAAAAATGTTTCCTGACCGAGCGTACTGGGCGCAAACCAAGTCCTGCGCTAGCCGCGATGCATAAGCTGGCCGACAAGCTGGTTCTCAGCAAACTGCGTGGAATTTTAGGTGGGCGAGTGCGTTTTCTGCCAGCCGCTGGTGCAAAGCTGGATGATAATGTCATCCTGTTTTTCCAAGCGCTGGGTGCCAATATTAAATACGGTTATGGCATGACAGAAACCTGCGCCACGGTGTCTTGCTGGGAAGAGAACGATTTTCGCTTTGGTTCTATCGGTAAACCATTGCCTGACGTTGAAGTCCGTATCGGTCATGAAAATGAAATTCAGGTACGTGGCCCTATCGTCATGTGTGGCTATTTTAATAAACCATTGGAAACCGCCGCGACCTTTACTGAAGATGGCTGGTTAAAAACCGGTGACGCAGGGGCATTAGATGAGAACGGTAATTTGTTTATTACCGAACGTCTGAAAGATTTGATGAAAACCTCTAACGGTAAATACATTGCGCCGCAGATGGTTGAAGGCACCTTAGCGCAGGATCGTTTTATCGAGCAGGTGGCGGTTATCGCCGACGCGCGTAAATTTGTGTCTGCGCTGATCGTTCCGTGTTTTGAATCTTTGGAAGAGTACGCTAAGTCGATCAACCTGAAATATCACGATCGCTTAGATCTGCTGCGCCATAGTCATATCGTTGAGATGTTTGATTTACGCCTGCGTGAAATGCAGAAAGGCTTAGCCAAGTTTGAGCAGGTTAAACGGTTTACTCTGCTGCCTGAGGCCTTTTCAATGGAGCAGGGCGAGCTGACACCAACGCTCAAGCTGCGTCGCAAGATCATTAATTCTCGTTACCAGCTGGAAATTGAATCCATGTATTTGGAACGATAGCGTTAAACGGATTTTGCTCAACGGCCAGTATTTTTACTGGCCGTTTTCTTTTCTCAAACGGCACTCGCATATTTTGTCGTGAGAGAATGATTTAGTTCTGTAATTTCGCTGGCGGCAGCGATAAGCGCGGAGCTAATTCCGTGACTTTCAGCGTTTTATTCCTAAAAAATGGCTGAATGCAGCAAGGTTATCACTTCCCCTCTTTTCCCCATCGGTTTGTCGTTTGCGCACTTGTTATTCCCACGTTAAGGTAATGAATCAAACACAACACACAAAAAAACAGGGATCCACCCTGAATATTATACCTACGCAAAGTCAGCCTGGAGGCAAACCCATGGAGATGTTGTCAGGAGCCGAGATGGTCGTTCGATCGTTAATCGATCAGGGCGTGAAGCATGTATTCGGTTATCCGGGCGGGGCCGTTCTTGATATTTACGACGCCCTGCACACGGTTGGAGGAATTGAACACGTCCTCGTACGCCACGAGCAAGGCGCAGTGCACATGGCCGACGGTTTTGCGCGTGCAACCGGAGAAGTGGGCGTAGTGCTTGTGACTTCAGGCCCAGGTGCAACAAATGCCATTACCGGTATTGCGACCGCTTATATGGACTCGGTTCCGATGGTGGTTATTTCAGGTCAGGTCGCCACGTCTCTGATTGGTAATGATGCCTTTCAGGAGTGCGACATGGTCGGGATTTCACGACCTGTGGTGAAGCACAGCTTTTTAGTGAAGCATACTGAAGACATTCCAACCATTATCAAAAAAGCATTCTATTTGGCTTCGACAGGACGCCCGGGCCCCGTCGTCGTTGATTTGCCCAAAGACATCATGAATCCGGCGATTAAACTGCCGTATTCCTATCCTGAAAACGTCAAAATGCGTTCGTACAGCCCAACCTTACAAGGGCATCGTGGCCAGATTAAGCGCGCGCTGCAAACGTTGCTGGCGGCGAAACAGCCGATTATCTATGCCGGTGGCGGTGTGATTAGCTCTGGCTGTCATGAGGAGCTGCGTCAGCTAGCCGAACGCTTGAATATTCCAGTGACAACGTCGCTGATGGGCTTGGGAGGCTTCCCCGCATCTCACGCTCAAAGCCTAGGCATGCTGGGTATGCACGGCACTTACGAAGCTAATATGGCGATGCACAACGCCGACGTTATTTTTGCCGTCGGTGTGCGTTTCGACGATCGTACCACTAACAATCTGGCTAAATACTGTCCTAATGCGACAGTGCTACATATCGACATCGATCCTACCTCGATCTCCAAAACCGTTGATGCTGATATTCCGATCGTGGGTGATGCTAAAGAGGCGCTTGCGACTTTCTTGGAGCTGCTAGGGCAGAAAGAAGCCAAGCAAGATTTTGATGGTCTGCGTGATTGGTGGCAAAACATTGCTCAATGGCGTGCCCGTAAATGCCTGAGCTATGACACGACCAGTGGCCGCATTAAACCGCAGCAGGTTATTGAAACTCTCCACCGATTAACGAAAGGTGAAGCATACGTTGCGTCGGACGTGGGCCAGCATCAGATGTTTGCCGCCTTGTACTACGGTTTTGATAAACCGCGCCGCTGGGTGAATTCGGGAGGCCTAGGTACTATGGGCTTTGGCTTGCCTGCGGCACTGGGGATCAAATTAGCCTTGCCGGAAGAAACGGTGATTTGTGTCACCGGCGACGGCAGTATCCAGATGAACATCCAAGAGCTGTCAACGGCGCTGCAATATGATTTGCCTGTTGTTGTGGTGAATCTGAACAACCGTTTCCTTGGCATGGTTAAGCAGTGGCAAGACATGATTTATGCCGGGCGTCATTCACAGTCTTACATGGAATCATTGCCGGATTTTGTGAAGCTGGCTGAGGCTTACGGGCATGTTGGGATCTCTATCCGCACGCCTGATGAACTGGAAAGCAAGCTGGAGCAGGCACTAGCGGTGAAGAATCGTTTAGTGTTTGTCGACGTTACCATTGATGAAACTGAGCACGTTTATCCGATGCAAATCCGCGGCGGATCAATGGACGAAATGTGGTTAAGCAAAACGGAGAGGACTTAATAATGCGCCGGATTTTATCTGTATTACTGGAAAACGAATCAGGCGCACTGTCCCGCGTGGTCGGCCTGTTCTCTCAGCGTGGCTATAACATTGAAAGTTTGACTGTTGCACCTACGGACGATCCCACGCTTTCGCGCATGACGATCCAAACCGTCGGTGATGCGAAAGTGCTTGAGCAAATTGAAAAGCAGCTCCACAAACTGGTAGATGTTTTGCGTGTGAGCGAATTGGTACAGGGTTCTCATGTTGAGCGTGAGATCATGCTAGTGAAGCTGCAGGCAACGGGTTATGGGCGTGAAGAAGTGAAGCGTAGCACCGATATTTTCCGTGGGCAGATCGTGGATGTTACCGCGGCGCTTTACACAGTTCAGCTAGTTGGCACCAGTGACAAGCTCGATGCCTTCCTAAGCGCCGTACGAGAGGTTGCTGAAATTGTTGAAGTAGCTCGCTCAGGCGTTGTCGGGGTATCTCGTGGTGACAAAATAATGCGTTAACACAGGTCAATTTTCTGCGTAATAGTGCTATTTAGAGGCTCAGCTTTGTGCTGGGCCTCTTACTTTTTCTTATTTGCTGATGCCATTCAGCAAAAGCGGTTGCTCCTTTCTTCTTTATGCGGTTAGATCATTTGTATCGACGACCATTCGGTCTTCTTAATTAATTTGATGCATAAGGGGATAACGTGAAGTTGGATGAAATCGCGCGTCTTGCTGGAGTTTCGCGGACGACGGCCAGTTATGTCATTAACGGTAAGGCCAAACAGTACCGTGTGAGTGATAAAACGGTTGAAAAAGTGATGGCTGTGGTACGTGAGCATAACTATCATCCAAACGCCGTGGCTGCAGGTTTACGTGCTGGCCGCACCCGTTCTATTGGGCTGGTTATTCCTGATTTGGAAAACACCAGCTACACCCGCATTGCAAACTATCTGGAGCGTCAGGCACGCCAAAGAGGCTATCAGCTGTTGATCGCCTGTTCAGAAGATCAGCCAGACAACGAAATGCGGTGCATCGAGCACCTATTACAGCGTCAGGTTGATGCCATTATTGTTTCGACGGCGCTGCCGCCAGAACACCCGTTCTATCAGCGTTGGGTCAACGATCCTTTGCCGATCATTGCGCTGGATCGTGCGTTAGACCCTGAAAACTTTATTAGCGTTGTGGGCGCTGACCGTGAGGATTCTGAGATGTTGGCGGAAGAATTACGCAAATTCCCCGCTAAATCGGTTCTGTATCTCGGTGCTTTGCCTGAGCTGTCGGTAAGTTTCTTGCGCGAGCAGGGATTCAGAGACGCATGGCGTGATGATCCGCGTGAAGTACAATATCTTTACACCAATAGCTACGAACGTGATGCTGCAGGCGTAGCGTTCTCAAATTGGCTTAAAGATAATGAAATGCCACAGGCTTTGTTCACCACGTCATTCCCGCTTTTGCAGGGGGTTCTGGATGTCACGCTGAAGCATCATGGGCATTTACCAACCGATCTTGCGATTGCGACCTTTGGCGATAATGAGCTACTGGATTTCCTCGATTGCCCTGTTTTATCGGTAGGGCAGCGTCATCGCGATATTGCGGAACGCGTACTGGAATTAGTGTTGGCGAGTTTGGATGAGCCGAAGAAGCCGAAAGCGGGTTTAAGCCGAATGCGTCGTGTGCTGCTTAAACGTGGCCGTCTTAACCGAATGTAACGCCGAAAGAATTAAGTCAAAGGTAGAATTATGAAGTGAAGGCGCCGGTGTTAACCGGCGCTTTTTTTACGCCTGCACTTTATTGACCTGAACTTTATTAGCATGGGCAGACACTTTAAACAGCCTGCGGCAATAATCTAAAAAATAACCGTAGGCGACGCCCATTGCCATAGATACCACGGCGTTACTGGTGACCGCAGCGATAATTTGCGCACCGTCGGCACCCACAGACCACAAAATAATGGCGTATACCGGCGACTGAAAAGATACATAGGCAAGCAGGTCGGCCACGATTTTTGCAGCTCCGGTTGGGCTACAGCGCTGTGACTGACGAATAAACCAATCACGATATATTCCATACGGCCACGCAATAAGAATATTGACCGGAATGGAAAGTAGGCGAGATGACAGTGATTGGCTAAAGCTCATTCCAGAGAGAAAGACTTCAATCGCCATACCGACAATGAAAGAATAAACCACCAGTGCAAAAATATCGGCGGCTGCACTACGAGCACGGGAATCGGATGAAAACATAACGGCTAACTCCATGTTGAAACTAGTCATTAATACTGAATTTTATCGCTCTTAATGGTTTTATGAGCTGCTTATTTTTGTATGAATAGCATACATGTTTGCCGTGTGTTTTTTAACTAGTGAAAAATTATTATTTAAAGACGGATTTGCTACAAAAATCTGCGCGAATGACAAGAATGGGCAAAATGCATGATTTCTCACCATGCTGTTAATTTTTATGTTCTTATTCAATTTGTTGGATGGAAATCGTACAGGGAAGGAAAATGAATGGTTTGGGTTGTTCTAATAATGGTCTGAATAAAATAAAAATGAATATTTGAGAACTATCTGAGGTGGAAAGGATTGAGAGAACGAAACACTCAATTACTTTTGAAAAAAGGCAGTTAGATAATTAATCTTCAAACCGATTATTATCTCGGGATAAAGTGAGATAAAATGGTTATCAGAAAAATTATGTTGAATAGTAATTAAATTATTTTATTGATTTTTAAAGGTATTTTTAATTTCCTGACGGCGATTAGCTTAGTTTGAATTAGCTTTCTATTTACTACTGTAAAGCGTATGTAAATTATACAAGACATGTTCAAAATGAGAGCTATATTGCAAAGTCTGGTTAAATTTTAATTTTTGGTAAAAGTTTTGTGTTTCTCGTTAGTAACACTCCCTTCCAAGAATTTCCCTTAATTTATCATGATGTTAATTTTATTATTTCTCTTTCAGAGTTTTCGTAGTGAATGGTTTTAATTTCACTTCCGGCAAAAATAATCCCAAACCGCATCCGCTCTGGCTTGACAAGGTTTTCCTACCCTCCGTAAACTTCCTTATGTGGGAATTTGTGGTGTAAAGTGGTGAGATGGGGCAACGAGGGGTAATTTAGGTATGTTTCGTGGCGCAACAACCATCAACCTTGACGGTAAAGGACGCTTAGCGGTTCCAATGCGCTATCGCGAATTACTGCTTGAGGAATCGCAAGGTCAAATGGTTTGCACCATCGATCTCCACCAGCCATGCCTGTTGCTTTACACACTTCCGCAGTGGGAAGTGATTGAACAAAAACTATCGCGTCTTTCGAGTATGAATCCTGTCGAGCGTCGCATTCAGCGTCTGCTGCTAGGTCATGCCAGCGAATGCCAGATGGATAGCGCCGGTCGATTGCTGATAGCAAGTACGTTGCGTCAGCATGCTGGGCTTACAAAACAAGTGATGCTAGTTGGGCAGTTCAACAAGTTTGAACTGTGGGATGAAGAAAACTGGTATCAACAGGTCAAGGAAGATATTGACGCACAACAGACCGCAGCGGAGCCTTTATCCGAGCGGCTACAGGATTTGTCGTTATAGTCATGTCAGAAGAAAATTACCAACATAAGACCGTGTTGCTGGATGAGGCTGTTAATGGCCTCAATCTGCGCAGTAACGGCATTTACATTGATGGCACTTTTGGTCGCGGTGGTCATTCACGTCTTATTTTGTCCCAGCTTGGGCCAGAAGGACGCTTAGTGGCTATCGATCGTGACCCGCAGGCTATTGCCGCCGCAGCAGAAATCACCGATCCACGTTTCTCTATCGTTCATGGCCCGTTTTCCGATATGGCGAGCTATGTACGTGAACTCGGCCTAGAAGGCCAAATCAACGGCGTTCTCCTCGATTTGGGCGTTTCCTCTCCGCAGCTCGATGACGCCGAACGCGGCTTCTCTTTCATGCGAGATGGACCGCTGGATATGCGTATGGACCCAACGCGTGGTTTGTCCGCGGCTGAGTGGCTGATGAAAGCGGAAGAAGAGGATATTGCTTGGGTGTTGAAAACCTTTGGTGAAGAACGTTTTGCCAAACGTATTGCACGCGCCATCGTGGAGCGTAATCGCCTTGAGCCAATGACCCGCACGCATGAACTGGCCGCGCTGATTGCAAACGCCAGCCCATTCCGTGAAAAACACAAGCATCCGGCAACGCGCAGCTTCCAAGCGATTCGTATTTATATCAACAGCGAACTGGAAGAGATCGAACGTGCACTGAACGGCGCGCTGGAAATTCTTGCCCCAGAAGGTCGCCTGTCAGTTATCAGTTTCCATTCGCTGGAAGACCGCATTGTAAAACAGTTTATTCGTCATCATAGCCGTGGACCACAGGTCCCTGCGGGTATTCCTCTGACAGAGGCGCAGCTGCGCAGTCAGGGCGGACGTAAGCTGAAAGCGTTGGGTAAAATGAAACCGAGCGGTGAGGAAGTTAACGTTAATCCTCGTGCTCGTAGCTCGGTGCTGCGCTTTGCGGAAAGGACGACAGAATGATCGGCAATGAGCGCCATACGTTAGTTGCCGTTATCGGCGGAGATATTCTCCGCCACGGTAAACTGCCTCTGATCTTGTTTATCGGTGTTTTGGTATCTGCGGTGCTCGTGGTGACGACCACGCATAAAACACGCTTGCTGACCGCACAGCGTGAGCAACTGGTACTTGAACGCGATGCTCTGGATATCGAGTGGCGTAACCTGATTCTGGAAGAGAATGCGTTAGGCGATCACAGCCGTGTCGAGCGTATCGCCACCGAGAAGCTGCAGATGCAGCACGTAGATCCATCTCAAGAAAACATTGTTGTTAAGCAATGATTTAACAGTGCTTTCAACAGACCACCTTCGACGTAGGTAAATGTGTAATCAATGAAAGCAGTGCGACCCGGAAAGTTAAAGCGTCAGGAAGATCAGGCCAGCTTTGTCAGCTGGCGTTTTGCGTTGCTCTGTGGGTGCATATTTATTGCCTTGATAGGTTTGCTAGGCCGTGTGGCCTATTTGCAGGTGATTAATCCCGATCGTTTAGTACGTGAAGGCGATGCGCGTTCATTGCGCACACAACCTATTCTGACTTCGCGTGGGATGATTAGCGATCGTGCAGGTCGTCCGTTGGCCGTGAGCGTGCCTGTTAATGCCATTTGGGCCGATCCGAAAGAAGTGAATGAACGCGGTGGTATCACGCTGGATTCACGTTGGAAGGCGCTGGCCGATGCATTGGAAATGCCGCTGGATAAAATGGCTGCGCGTATCAATGCCAACCCGAAAGGGCGATTTGTCTACCTCGCTCGTCAGGTGAATCCGGCGATGGCTGATTACATCCATAAGCTGAAACTTCCAGGTATTTTCCTCAAGCAAGAATCCCGTCGTTATTACCCTGCAGGGCAAGTAACCGCTCACATCATTGGTGTGACCAACATTGATGGTCAGGGGATCGAAGGCGTTGAAAAGAGCTTTGACCGCTGGCTAACGGGTCAGCCGGGTGAACGTACCGTCCGTAAAGACCGCTTTGGCCGCGTGATTGAAGATATTTCCTCGGTGGATAGCCAAGCTGCACATAACTTGGCGCTCAGCATCGATGAACGTCTACAGGCGTTGGTCTACCGTGAGCTAAATAACGCGGTGGCGTTTAACAAAGCGGAATCGGGTACTGCCGTGCTGGTTGACGTGAATACCGGCGAAGTGTTGGCGATGGCAAACAGCCCATCGTATAACCCAAATAACTTGGCCGATACGCCAAAAGAAACCATGCGTAACCGCGCCATTACCGACATCTTCGAACCGGGTTCCACGGTGAAGCCGATGGTGGTGATGACCGCGTTACAACACAACGTGGTGAAAGAGAATAGCGTACTGAATACGCTCCCTTATTTTGTTAACGGGCACCAGATTAAAGACGTGGCCCGTTACTCTGAACTCTCCATTACGGGGATTCTACAGAAGTCGAGTAACGTCGGTGTGTCAAAGCTGGCGTTAGCGATGCCGTCCTCTGCGCTGGTAGAAACTTACTCGCACTTTGGATTGGGTAAGGCGACCAATTTGGGGCTGGTCGGAGAAAGCAGTGGCATGTACCCAAAAAAACAACGGTGGTCTGACATAGAGAGGGCCACCTTTTCTTTCGGATATGGGCTAATGGTAACGCCGTTACAGCTAGCACGTGTCTATGCAACGATTGGCAGCCTCGGGATTTATCGTCCGCTGTCGATTACCAAAGTCGATCCACCGGTTCCCGGCGAACGCGTATTCCCTGAGCCCATCGTTCGTACGGTTGTGCACATGATGGAAAGCGTTGCGCTGCCGGGCGGTGGCGGGACGAAAGCAGCAATCAAAGGCTATCGCATCGCGATTAAAACAGGGACCGCGAAAAAAGTCGGTCCAGATGGCCGTTATGTAGACAAATACATTGCTTATACCGCCGGCGTTGCGCCAGCAAGTAATCCTCGATTTGCTCTGGTTGTGGTGATTAACGATCCGCAGGCAGGGAAGTATTACGGTGGTGCGGTATCCGCTCCGATCTTTGGCGCTATCATGGGCGGCGTTCTGCGCACCATGAACGTTGAGCCGGATGCGTTGCCCACGGGTGATAAAAACGAATTAGTGAACAATAAAAAAGAGGGTTCAGGTGGCAGATCGTAATTTGCGCGCGCTTTTGGCTCCTTGGGTAGCAGATGCTCCGGAGCGCGTTTTGCGAGAGATGACATTAGACAGCCGCGTTGCGGCTGCGGGTGATCTGTTTGTGGCGATCGTTGGCCACGCGGCAGATGGTCGCCGTTATATTCCGCAAGCGATAGCGCAAGGCGTTGCTGCAGTCATCGCTGAGGCAGATGGGGAAGCAGAAGATGGCACTGTTCGCGAGAGCCACGGCGTTCCCGTTATCTACCTGAGTCAGTTAAACCAGCGCTTATCTGCGTTGGCAGGACGCTTTTACCATCAGCCGGGTGCTGATTTGCGCTTAATCGGCGTAACAGGAACCAACGGCAAAACGACCATTACCCAATTGTTGGCACAGTGGGGCCAGCTTTTAGGCGAAACCAGTGCGGTTATGGGAACGGTGGGCAATGGCCTGTTGGGGCAAGTTCATCCAAGTGAAAACACGACCGGTTCTGCGGTTGATGTGCAGCATTTGCTGCGCAGCTTGGTGTCTCAAGGCGCCACGCTGGCGGCGATGGAAGTTTCTTCCCATGGTTTGGTGCAAGATCGCGTTGCCGCTCTGCCGTTTGCCGCATCGGTATTCACCAACCTGAGCCGCGATCATCTGGATTACCATGGTGACATGGCGCATTACGAACAGGCCAAATGGCTGCTGTTCTCCACTCACCACAGCGGTGAAAAAATTATTAACGCTGACGATGAAGTCGGTCAGCGCTGGTTGGCTAAGTCTCCAGATGCCGTTGCGGTAACCATGGAACAGCGCTTGCCAGAAAATTGGTCTGGGCGCTGGGTTTCAGCGACCGACGTTGATTACCACGATGGTGGCGCAAGCATCAGCTTTGACTCTTCATGGGGTAGAGGCTTGCTGGAAAGCCGCTTGATGGGAGCGTTTAACGTCAGCAATTTGCTGGTTGCTGCCGCTACCATGTTGGCTCTTGGTTATCCATTAGAAGCACTGTGCAAAAGTTCGGCTCAGTTGCAGCCCGTGTGTGGCCGTATGGAAGTGTTTGCTGCGCCAAGCAAGCCAACCGTCGTTGTCGACTACGCGCATACGCCGGATGCCTTAGAGAAAGCGCTTGAAGCAGCACGTTTGCACTGCAAAGGCCAGCTGTGGTGCGTATTTGGCTGCGGTGGCGATCGCGATAAAGGTAAGCGCCCACTTATGGGAGCGATTGCCGAGCAATATGCTGATCGCGTTGTTGTGACTGACGATAACCCGCGTAGTGAAGAGCCTCGTGCCATCATGGCTGATATTCTGAACGGTATGCTTGATGCAGGCCGCGCACAGGCCGTTTCTGGCCGTGCTGAAGCTGTCACCGGTGCCATCATGCAGGCTAAGCCTGATGATGTGATTCTCGTGGCAGGCAAAGGCCATGAAGATTATCAACTGGTCGGCAATCGTCGTTTAGATTATTCAGATCGCGTGACCGTAGCACGTCTGCTGGGGGTGATAGCATGATCCCAGTTTCTTTGCAGGCTATCGCCGAGGCGGTTAACGGTCAGTTGATCGGTGCTGATAGACAAATTACTGATGTTGTAACCGATACGCGCAAGTTAACCGACGGCTGCTTATTTATCGCGTTAAAAGGCGAAAAGTTTGATGCTCATGATTTTGCGGCCGATGCCGTTAGTCAGGGCGCTGGCGCTTTGCTAGTAAGTAAACACTTACCGATTGATGCTCCGCAGATTGTGGTTGCTGATACGCGTATTGCGCTGGGATTGCTAGGCGCATGGGTTCGTCAGCAAATGCCAGCTCGCGTTATCGCGCTTACCGGTTCATCGGGCAAAACGTCGGTGAAGGAGATGAGCGCGGAGATTCTGCGCCAGTGCGGCAACGTGCTGTATACCTCGGGTAATTTTAATAATGACATCGGCGTGCCGCTGACGTTATTACGCCTTGAACCACAGCATGAATATGCGGTGATTGAGCTGGGCGCCAACCACGTGGGCGAAATTGCCTATACGGTAGATCTGGTTAAGCCAGAAAGTGCCTTAGTTAATAATCTGGCTGCTGCACATTTGGAAGGTTTTGGCTCCTTAGCCGGGGTCGCCAAAGCCAAAGGTGAGATTTTTGATGGTTTGGCCGCCAACGGCACTGCCATTATCAATGCCGATAATAACGACTGGCCGCATTGGCAAGAAAAGATCGCCAACCAGCGTGTATGGCGCTTCTCTCCGCAGGCCGCTGAGTCCGTGGATTTCTTTGCCAGCGATGTCCGCGTGACACATCAAGGCACCGAATTTGAGCTGCACACGCCGTTTGGTACTGCGCCGGTGGTTCTACCGTTGCCGGGCCGCCATAATATTGCGAATGCGCTCGCGGCGGCTGCGCTGACGATGTCGGTGGGTGCAACGCTTGAGAATGTGCGCAATGGATTAAGCGAACTCAAAGCGGTTCCCGGACGCTTATTCCCGATCCGTTTGAACGCAGAACAGCTGATTCTCGATGATACCTATAACGCCAACGTAGGCTCTATGACCGCGGCTGCGCAGGTGTTGGGCTCAATGCCTGGCTATCGCGTTATGGTGGTGGGCGATATGGGCGAGTTGGGCGCTGAAGAAGAAGATTGTCATCGTCAGGTGGGCATTGCGGCTCGCGAGGCGGGGATTGATAAAGTGCTGAGCGTTGGCCGTTTAAGCCATCTCATCAGCGAGACCAGTGGTTGTGGTGAACATTTCACGGACAAAACGGCTCTGATTGAGCGCCTTAAAAACCTGTTATGCGAACATGCGGCGATCACCATTTTAGTTAAAGGTTCACGTAGTGCCGCTATGGAGCAGGTAGTACGAGGCTTATCTGTGCAGGAAATGCAGGAGAATCAATCATGTTAGTCTGGCTGGCCGAACACTTGGTCAAATACTATTCCGGCTTCAACGTCTTTTCCTACCTGACGTTCCGCGCCATTGTCAGCTTGTTGACGGCGCTGTTCCTGTCGCTGTGGATTGGGCCGCGAATGATTGCTCGCCTGCAAAAAATGTCTTTCGGTCAGGTTGTTCGTAACGACGGCCCTGAATCGCATTTCAGCAAGCGCGGTACGCCAACGATGGGCGGACTGATGATCCTGACCTCCATCACCATTTCCGTGTTGATGTGGGCATACCCGTCTAACCCTTACGTCTGGTGCGTGCTGTTTGTATTGCTCGGCTATGGCGTTGTCGGCTTTGTTGATGATTATCGCAAAGTGGTACGTAAAAATACCAAGGGCTTGATTGCACGCTGGAAGTACTTCTGGCAGTCGGTGATTGCGCTGGTAGTTTCTTTTGCCATGTACGCCATCGGTAAAGGAACTCCGGCAACCGAGCTGGTGGTTCCCTTCTTCAAGGATGTTATGCCGCAGCTGGGTCTTCTGTATATCCTGCTGAGCTACTTTGTAATTGTGGGTACCAGTAACGCCGTTAACCTCACCGATGGTTTAGACGGATTGGCTATTATGCCTACCGTTTTCGTTGCTGCGGGGATGGGGCTGGTGGCTTGGGCGACCGGTAACATGAACTTTGCTGCTTACCTGCATATTCCTTATCTGCGTCACGCCGGTGAACTGGTGATTGTCTGCACGGCCATTGTCGGTGCGGGGCTTGGATTCTTATGGTTTAACACCTATCCAGCTCAGGTCTTTATGGGCGATGTCGGCTCTTTGGCTTTGGGTGGTGCGCTGGGTACGATTGCGGTGCTGCTGCGTCAGGAATTCCTGCTGGTGATTATGGGCGGCGTATTTGTGATGGAAACCCTCTCGGTTATTTTGCAGGTGGGCAGCTTCAAACTGCGCGGTCAGCGAATTTTCCGTATGGCGCCAATCCATCACCACTATGAACTGAAAGGCTGGCCAGAACCTCGCGTTATCGTGCGCTTCTGGATTATCTCTCTGATGCTGGTGCTGATTGGCCTAGCAACCTTGAAGGTGCGTTAATATGGTGGACTATCAGGGTAAGAAAGTCGTCATCATTGGCCTCGGGCTTACGGGCCTGTCATGCGTTGATTTCTTCTTGGCACGTGGCGTAACGCCGCGTGTTATCGATACCCGTATTTCTCCACCGGGGCTGGATAAGCTGCCGGAAAACGTCGAGCGTCACTTGGGCGATATGAACCAAGAGTGGCTGCTGGATGCCGACCTCATCGTTGCAAGTCCCGGAATTGCCCTTGCTTCCCCTGCGCTCAGCGTGGCGGCAGAGGCCGGTGTTGAAATCGTGGGTGATATCGAGCTGTTTTGTCGCGAAGCGCAGGCTCCCATTGTGGCTATCACGGGGTCTAACGGTAAAAGCACCGTGACAACGTTAGTCGGCGAAATGGCCAAGTCTGCGGGTTGGAGCGTTGGCGTGGGGGGCAATATCGGTTTGCCTGCGCTGATGCTGCTTAAGCAAGAGTGCGACCTTTACGTGCTTGAACTCTCTAGCTTCCAGTTAGAAACCACCAATAGCCTGCGGGCGGCTGCGGCCACGATCCTGAATGTCACCGAAGATCACATGGATCGCTACCCGCTTGGGTTGCAGCAATATCGCGCTGCCAAGCTGCGCGTGTATGAGAATGCCAAAGTTTGCGTGGTTAACTCCGACGACGCACTCACGATGCCGATTCGCGGTGCGGATTCCCGCTGTGTGAGTTTTGGTGCCGACGTGGGCGATTACCATTTGAATCGCCAGCAGGGTGAGATTTGGCTGCGCGTGCGTGGTGAAAAAGTTCTCAATACGCGTGAAATGAAAGTCACCGGCAAACATAACTTCACTAACGCATTGGCTGCGTTAGCGCTGGCGGATGTCGTTGGTATTCCACGTGCTTCAAGCTTAAAAGCACTAACGACCTTCACTGGTTTGGCACATCGCTTCCAGCTGTCATTGGAACATAACGGCGTGCGTTGGATTAATGATTCCAAAGCCACCAACGTTGGCAGCACTGAAGCTGCGCTTAATGGCTTACACGTTGACGGCACTTTGCATCTGTTGCTCGGCGGCGATGGTAAATCAGCAGACTTCAGCGCCTTGGCGCAATACCTGCAGGGCGATAACGTGCGTCTGTACTGCTTTGGTCGGGATGGCGCGCAGCTCGCTGCTTTGCGCCCTGAGATAGCCGAGCAGACAGAGACCATGGAACAAGCGATGCGAATGATTGCTGCCAAAGTGAAAACCGGCGATATGGTTCTGTTATCTCCGGCCTGCGCTAGCCTTGACCAGTTTAAAAACTTTGAACAACGCGGCGACGAATTCAGCCGTTTAGCCAAGGAGCTTGGCTGATGCGTCTGCGACTCCCGCGGTTACCGCGCCCTAAATTCTCGTTGCCACATTTTGGCTTAATCACGCGTTTGCGTGAGTGGGTGATGGGGGCGGGCGAGAGCGATGCGGCGATGGTGGTGTTGTACGATCGCACTTTGCTCTGGCTGACCTTTGGTTTGGCGGCGATTGGCTTTGTGATGGTGACATCGGCATCCATGCCAATTGGTCAACGTTTGGCTGACGATCCTTTCCTGTTTGCGAAACGTGATGCGCTGTATCTGGCATTGGCGTTTGGATTGGCGATGGTAACGCTGCGTGTGCCGATGGAAATCTGGCAGCGCTATAGCAACGCGTTATTACTGATGGCCGTTGCGATGCTGCTGATTGTTCTCGTAGTCGGGAGCTCGGTGAACGGTGCTTCGCGTTGGATTGCGTTTGGTCCGCTACGTATTCAGCCCGCAGAGATCTCTAAGCTGGCGCTGTTTTGCTATCTCTCCAGCTATCTGGTGCGCAAAGTTGAAGAGGTTCGCTCGAACTTCTGGGGCTTCTGTAAACCTATGGGCGTGATGGTGGTATTAGCGGTTCTGCTGCTGGCTCAGCCTGACTTGGGTACGGTGGTGGTGCTGTTTGTTACCACGCTAGGTTTGCTGTTTTTGGCCGGTGCCAAAATGTGGCAATTCCTAGCCATTATCGGCTCCGGTATTTTTGCCGTTGTGTTACTGATTATTGCAGAACCGTATCGTATGCGCCGCGTGACGTCGTTCTGGAATCCATGGGCCGATCCTTTCGGCAGTGGTTACCAGCTAACGCAATCGCTGATGGCTTTTGGCCGCGGTGAATTCTGGGGGCAGGGCTTGGGTAACTCGGTGCAAAAACTGGAGTATTTACCTGAAGCGCATACCGACTTTATTTTCTCAATTTTAGGCGAGGAACTTGGGTATTTCGGTGTGGTTCTTGCTTTGTTAATGGTATTCTTCGTCGCTTTTCGTGCTATGTCCATTGGACGTCGTGCGTTAGAGGCAGATCAGCGTTTTTCTGGTTTTTTAGCCTGCGCCATCGGTATTTGGTTTAGTTTTCAGGCACTGGTTAACGTTGGGGCTGCCGCAGGGATGTTGCCGACGAAAGGTCTGACGCTGCCGCTCATTAGTTACGGTGGTTCCAGCTTGCTGATTATGTCGACCGCATTGGTATTACTGTTGCGCATTGATTATGAAACTCGTCTGGAAAAAGCACAGGCGGTAGTAAGGGGTTCCCGATGAGTAGCAACGCTGATCATCAACAGAATAAACGCCTGATGGTAATGGCGGGTGGCACCGGTGGGCATGTGTTCCCTGGTTTAGCCGTCGCGCATTATTTGCAGGCCCAAGGATGGCAGGTGCGTTGGTTAGGCACCGCCGATCGAATGGAAGCCCAGTTGGTCCCACAGCACGGTATAGAAATTGATTTTATTCAGATTTCTGGCCTGCGTGGTAAAGGATTGAAGGCACAGCTAGGCGCGCCAATCCGCATTTTTCGCGCGGTTCGCCAAGCTAAAGCCATTATGAAGGCCTATAAGCCAGACGCTGTTTTAGGCATGGGCGGATATGTTTCCGGCCCCGGTGGTTTGGCTGCGTGGCTGTGCGGTGTTCCGGTTGTGCTACATGAACAAAATGGGATTGCAGGTTTAACCAACCGCTGGCTGTCTAAGATTGCTAAGCGCGTATTGCAGGCTTTTCCGGGGGCATTTCCGAATGCGCCAGTGGTGGGTAACCCCGTGCGTGAAGACGTGTTGGCGCTGCCGGCTCCACAGCAGCGTTTAGCTGGACGCATGGGACCGATTCGGGTGCTGGTGGTTGGCGGAAGCCAAGGGGCTCGTATCCTGAACCAAACCATGCCGAAAGTTGCTGAGCAACTGGGCAGCAGAATTACGCTGTGGCATCAGGTAGGGAAGGGCGCTTTGCCAACGGTATTAGCCGACTATGAAAAAGTCGGTCAAACACAGCACAAAGTGACCGAGTTTATCGATGACATGGCGGCGGCCTATGACTGGGCAGACGTCGTGGTATGTCGCTCAGGCGCTCTGACGGTGAGCGAAATTGCGGCTGCTGGACTGCCCGCATTGTTCGTACCGTTCATGCACAAAGATCGCCAACAGTATTGGAATGCGTTGCCGCTAGAAAAAGCAGGCGCTGCAAAAATCATTGAACAACCACAGTTGACCGTGGAGTCAGTGACGGCGACGTTAGCAGGATGGGATCGCCAAACCCTGTTAGAAATGGCAGAGAAAGCTCGCGCTGCTGCAATTCCCGATGCGACTGAACGTGTAGCCGCCGTGATTTGTGAAGTTGCGAAATAATTTACCGCTGAGCGGGTCGCTAGTTGTTAGCACCGGCCAAAATGACAGAACTGAGAAACAGTGAATAAGAACGTAAATACTCAACAACTCGCGAAACTGCGTACCATGGTGCCTGAGATGCGTCGCGTCCGGCACATTCACTTTGTCGGCATCGGCGGTGCTGGCATGGGCGGTATTGCCGAAGTGTTGGCTAATGAAGGCTATCAAATTAGCGGTTCTGATTTAGCGCCAAACCCCGTCACGCAGCAGTTAACCGAACTGGGCGCACAGATTTATTTCAACCATCGCCCTGAAAATGTTAAAGACGCGAGCGTGGTTGTGGTTTCGACGGCGATTTCTGCGGATAACCCAGAGATCGTTGCGGCGCGTGAAGCTCGTATTCCCGTTATTCGCCGTGCTGAAATGCTGGCTGAACTGATGCGTTTTCGTCATGGTATTGCGATTGCAGGCACCCATGGCAAAACAACCACAACGGCGATGGTTTCTAGCATTTATGCGGAAGCTGGTTTGGATCCAACGTTTGTAAACGGTGGTTTGGTGAAAGCGGCAGGCACGCATGCGCGTTTAGGCTCAAGCCGCTATCTGATTGCTGAAGCAGACGAAAGTGATGCTTCTTTCCTGCATCTACAGCCGATGGTTGCCGTGGTCACTAATATCGAAGCCGATCATATGGATACCTACCATGGCGACTTCGAGAACCTGAAGCAGACGTTTATTAATTTTCTGCACAACCTGCCGTTCTATGGCCGTGCGGTGATGTGCATTGATGATCCTGTGGTGCGTGAGTTATTACCGCGCGTAGGACGTCATATCACTACTTACGGTTTTAGCGAAGATGCGGATGTGCGTATCGAGTCCTATCAGCAAAATGGGGCGCAAGGCACTTTCTTCATCTGTCGTCAGGATAAGCCTCGTTTAGCGGTAACGCTAAATGCACCAGGTCGCCACAACGCCCTGAACGCGGCAGCAGCCGTTTCGGTTGCTACCGAAGAGGGGATTGCGGATGAAGACATTCTACGCGCTCTAGAAGGCTTCCAAGGCACCGGACGTCGCTTTGATTTCCTTGGCGAGTACTCGCTGGAGAATGTGAACGGCAAAGAAGGTAAAGCTATGCTGGTGGATGACTATGGTCATCACCCAACGGAAGTGGACGCCACGATTAAAGCTGCTCGCGCGGGATGGCCAGATCGTCGTCTTGTGATGGTATTCCAGCCGCATCGTTTCACGCGTACGCGTGACCTGTATGATGATTTTGCGAATGTGTTGTGTCAGGTTGACGTTTTATTGATGCTGGATGTGTACTCCGCCGGTGAAACGCCAATTCCGGGAGCCGATAGCCGCTCTCTGTGCCGCACCATTCGTGGCCGTGGCAAGTTAGATCCGGTACTGGTGTCTGACGCTGCAACATTGCCAGCGACGCTGGCTCAGTTTTTAGAAAATGACGATCTGATTTTGACTCAGGGCGCCGGAAATATTGGCAAAGTGGCGCGGACTTTGGCTGAGCAGAAATTGCAGCCGATTAACGTTGACAGAACAAGTACGGATGAAAAACATCATGGCTGAGAAAGTTGCTGTATTACTGGGTGGTACCTCCGCAGAGCGTGAAGTCTCTTTACAGTCAGGCCAAGCGGTTCTGAATGGTCTGAAAGAGGCGGGTATTGACGCGCATCCGGTGGATATAAAAGACTTCCCCGCGACACAATTAAAAGACGCGGGCTTTGATAAGGTCTTTATCGCTCTGCATGGCCGTGGTGGTGAAGATGGAACTCTGCAAGGAGTTCTGGAGTTTCTGCAACTGCCTTATACCGGCAGCGGCGTAATGGCTTCGGCGCTGACGATGGATAAACTGCGTACCAAGCTGGTTTGGCAGGCATCTGGCTTACCGGTATCGCCTTTTGTCGCAATCAGCCGTGACCAGTTCGATGAAGGCTTAACCCAAGAAATGTTGGTTGAGCTGAATGCGTTAGGTTTACCGCTGATCGTTAAGCCGAGCCGTGAAGGTTCAAGCGTCGGAATGAGTAAAGTCAGCGATGCTAGCGAGTTCGATGATGCGCTAGTTGAAGCTTTCCGCCATGACGATGACGTGTTGGTTGAGAAGTGGTTAAGCGGTCCTGAATACACCGTGGCTTTCTTAGGCGAAGAGATTTTACCGTCAATTCGTATACAAGCGCCGGGAGTCTTCTATGATTATGAAGCTAAGTACTTGTCGGATAAGACTGAATACTTCTGCCCTAGCGGTTTGAGCGAAGAGCGCGAACGTGAGCTGGCTGAGCTGGCGCGTAAAGCCTATAAATCGCTGGATTGCAGTGGCTGGGGACGCGTAGACGTTATGATGGATGCCGACGGAGAGTTCTATTTGCTGGAAGTGAATACGGCACCGGGGATGACCAGCCATAGTCTGGTTCCAATGGCGGCGCGCCAGTATGGGTTGAGCTTCTCTCAGCTAGTTGCCCGCATCTTGGAGCTGGCTAACTGATATGTCGCAGGCAGCCCTGAACACTCGCGACCGTGAACCGACTGGTTCTGGCCAACGCCGTAGTGGTGCAGGTCTGCGTCGCAGTAATGGTATTCGTTTGTTTGGTATGATTTTTTTACTGATCATACTGGGTTCAATAGTGGTTAGTGGTTGGATGGTGGTGAGCTGGATGAAAGATGCCAGCCGCATGCCACTTTCCAAGCTGGTAGTGACCGGTGAGCGTCATTTCACGAAGAATGACGATATTCGCCAGGCGATTTTATCGCTGGGTGCTCCGGGCACGTTCATGACGCAAAACGTTGATGTTATCCAGCAACAGATTGAGCGTTTACCGTGGATTAAGCAGGCCAGCGTGCGTAAGCAGTGGCCTAACGAACTCAAGATTCATTTAGTTGAGTACGTTCCGGTCGCGCGTTGGAATGACTTACGTTTGGTCGATGCCGAAGGCAAATCGTTCAGCGTGCCAGCAGAGCGTACAGTGCAGCAGAAAATGCCGCTGCTGTATGGTCCTGAAGGTAGCGAAAATGATGTGTTGGAAGGCTACCACTCGATGAGTCAGGAACTGGCGAAGAACAATTTTAAGCTGAAAATGGTGTCAATGAGTGCACGTCACTCATGGCAGCTAGGTCTGGATAACGACATTCGTCTTGAGCTGGGACGTGATGATCCTTCTGGACGACTAGCGCGGTTTGAGGAACTTTATCCCGCGTTACAGCAGCAAGCGCAGGCAACCAATCAACGTATTAGCTACGTTGATCTGCGCTATGACACCGGCGCAGCCGTGGGATGGGCTCCAGCGCCGATTGACACGCAGACACAGCAACACGCTAATCAGCAACAGAATCAGGCACAGGTTAAACAACAATGATCAAGTCGACGGACAGAAAACTGGTAGTTGGACTGGAGATCGGAACGGCGAAAGTAGCCGCTCTGGTAGGGGAAGTTCTGCCCGATGGCATGGTCAATATCATCGGTGTGGGTAGTTGCCCATCCCGTGGCATGGATAAGGGCGGTGTTAACGATCTGGAATCCGTCGTTAAATGCGTCCAACGCGCTATTGATCAAGCCGAGCTGATGGCAGATTGCCAAATTTCTTCAGTCTATTTGGCGCTTTCTGGCAAACATATCAGCTGCCAGAACGAAATAGGGATGGTTCCTATTTCCGAAGAAGAAGTGACACTGGAAGATGTAGAGAATGTGGTTCATACCGCGAAGTCTGTTCGTGTGCGTGATGAACACCGTGTTCTGCATGTTATCCCGCAGGAATATGCCATCGACTATCAAGAAGGCATCAAGAATCCGGTTGGCCTATCTGGCGTGCGTATGCAAGCTAAGGTTCATCTGATTACCTGCCATAATGATATGGCAAAGAATATTGTCAAAGCAGTTGAGCGCTGTGGGCTTAAGGTTGATCAACTGATTTTTGCCGGACTTGCAGCGAGTTATGCTGTATTGACCGAAGATGAGCGCGAACTGGGCGTTTGTGTGGTAGATATCGGCGGTGGCACCATGGATATGGCAGTCTATACCGGTGGAGCACTGCGTCATACCAAGGTTATCCCGTATGCAGGTAACGTGGTAACGAGCGATATCGCCTATGCATTTGGCACACCTCCTACTGACGCCGAAGCGATCAAAGTTCGTTACGGATGTGCGATGGGGACGTTGGTCAGCAAAGACGAAAGCGTTGAAGTACCTAGCGTAGGTGGACGTCCGCCACGTAGCTTGCAGCGTCAGACGCTGGCTGAGGTTATCGAACCTCGTTATACCGAACTGTTAAATCTGGTGAATGATGAAATTCTGCAGTTGCAGGAACAGCTTCGCCAGCAGGGTGTCAAACATCATCTGGCAGCAGGGATCGTGTTGACCGGTGGTGCCGCGCAGATCGATGGATTGGCAGCGTGTGCGCAACAGGTTTTCCATACGCAGGTGCGTATTGGACAGCCTCTGAATATCACTGGCCTGACAGATTATGCGCAGGAACCTTACTACTCAACGGCGATTGGGTTGCTGCATTACGGAAAAGAGTCGCACCTTAGCGGTGAGGCTGAAGTAGAAAAAAGAGCTTCGGTGGGCAATTGGTTCAAGAAAATCAACGGCTGGCTGAGAAAAGAGTTTTAATGTTTAAAAAAAGAGATCATCCTTACGCGTTAATGATCTCGAAGCGACAGGCACAAAACGGAGAGAAACTATGTTTGAACCAATGGAATTAACCAATGACGCGGTGATTAAAGTCATCGGCGTCGGCGGCGGCGGTGGCAATGCCGTAGAGCACATGGTGCGTGAGCGTATCGAGGGCGTAGAGTTCTTCGCCGTTAACACGGATGCTCAGGCGTTGCGTAAAACAGCTGTCGGCCAAACCATTCAGATCGGTAGTGGTATCACTAAAGGTTTGGGGGCGGGTGCAAACCCAGAAGTCGGCCGTAACTCTGCAGAAGAAGACCGTGAAGGTCTGCGCGCTGCATTGGAAGGCGCTGACATGGTATTCATCGCGGCCGGTATGGGCGGTGGTACTGGTACGGGTGCTGCGCCAGTTGTGGCTGAAGTAGCCAAAGATTTAGGTATTCTGACTGTTGCCGTGGTGACTAAGCCTTTCAACTTTGAAGGCAAAAAGCGCATGGCGTTTGCAGAGCAGGGTATCGCTGAACTGTCCAAGCACGTGGACTCCCTGATCACTATCCCGAACGATAAGCTGTTGAAAGTTCTGGGTCGTGGTATTTCACTGTTAGATGCTTTCGGCGCAGCTAACGACGTACTGAAAGGTGCGGTACAGGGTATTGCGGAACTGATTACACGCCCAGGTCTGATGAACGTCGACTTCGCGGACGTGCGTACCGTTATGTCTGAAATGGGTTATGCCATGATGGGTTCAGGCATTGCCTGCGGTGAAGACCGTGCAGAAGAAGCGGCTGAAATGGCTATCTCTTCTCCACTGTTGGAAGACATCGATCTGTCTGGTGCGCGCGGCGTGCTGGTTAACATCACTGCGGGCTTCGACCTGCGTTTAGATGAGTTCGAAACCGTTGGTAACACTATTCGTGCATTTGCTTCTGACAATGCAACCGTGGTTATCGGTACTTCTCTGGATCCAGAGATGAACGATGAACTGCGCGTTACCGTTGTTGCGACCGGCATCGGCATGGATAAGCGTCCTGAAATTACACTGGTAACGAGCAAACAGGCTCCACAGCCGGTTATTGACCAGCGCTATCAGCAGCACGGCTTGTCTCCGTTACCACAAGAAAACAAACCTGCAGCGGCTAAAGTCGTTAACGACCAAACTGCTCAGGGGAGCAATAAAGAACCAGATTATCTGGATATTCCAGCCTTCTTGCGTAAGCAAGCTGACTAATTTACTCAGATATTTGGCATCTCCGCTCTTTGTGCTAAACTGTCCCGCCGCCCTTAGTATAAAGTTAACTTTGCTAAAGGTGGTTGGATGGATAAACACTGCGAGATAAAACGATGATCAAACAACGGACATTAAAACGTATTATTCAGGCGACTGGTGTCGGTCTTCATACCGGCAAAAAGGTCACACTGACTATGCGCCCAGCCGCGGCTAACACCGGGGTCATCTATCGTCGCACTGACTTGAATCCACCGGTTGATTTTCCGGCTGATGCAAAATCCGTGCGTGATACCATGCTCTGTACTTGCCTGGTTAATGAGCATGACGTACGTATTTCTACCGTAGAACATTTAAACGCTGCTCTGGCAGGTTTAGGTATCGACAACTTAATTATTGAAGTTGATGCGGCAGAAATTCCTATCATGGATGGCAGCGCCAGTCCTTTCGTTTATCTGCTGTTAGAAGCGGGTATCGAAGAGCTGAACTGTGCGAAGAAATTCCTTCGCCTGAAGCAGACTGTGCGTGTTGAAGATGGCGATAAGTGGGCCGAACTGTCTCCGTATAACGGTTTCAGCTTAGACTTTACTATCGACTTCAATCATCCAGCGATTGATTCCAGCTCACAGCGTTACCGGATGGATTTCTCCGCCGAATCGTTTGTGCGCCAAATTAGCCGTGCGCGTACTTTTGGTTTTATGCGCGATATCGAATATTTACAGTCCCGTGGTTTGTGCCTGGGCGGTAGCTTCGATTGTGCCATCGTTGTGGACGATTACCGCGTTCTTAACGAAGATGGCCTGCGTTTTGAAGACGAATTCGTTCGTCACAAAATGCTGGATGCGATTGGTGACTTGTTCATGTGTGGACATAACATCATTGGTGCATTCACCGCATTCAAATCAGGTCATGCATTGAACAACAAACTGTTACAAGCAGTATTGGCTAAGCAGGAAGCTTGGGAATACGTAACGTTTGAAGATGATGCCGAAATGCCAATCGCATTCCGCGCACCAACAACAGTTTTGGCTTAACGCCTACTGTTTCTGATCACGACTGGCGGAGTTAGTACTCTCTCCGGCTAATGAAGCCAGTCGTTCTAATTTTTACCCCTGCTTAAATCTTCTGTTAGTGCTTTATTCCCTGCTTTAATTCTTCATAATCAAACTACTGTGATGTAAACGCATCATTATTATTATTTCTATCGGTTGGTATTGATGAATCCTGATGTGGATTGATGATAATAATGGTAAAATCTGCAGCCTATGTGTAAGTGGAAACACGGAAATCTGATGTGATTGGTATTCTCAATCGTTGGCGACAATTTGGCAGACGCTATTTTTGGCCGCATCTCCTATGGGGGATGGTCGCGGCTACGCTTGGTGTGCCTACTGCATTAGCGAATACCGAACAAACTAAAGTTGCCGATCCTTCCGCCAGCTTGCAGCGTTTAATCAACGCCCACAACACAAATGAATTCGCGTGGCTTCAGGCCAGCAAACGCCGCGGTAGTTTCCAATCTGTGGATTATTGGCATCAGCACGCGCTGCGCACGGCGATTAGGCATTTAAGCTATCGCATGACGCCACAGGCAGCGGCGAGTGAACCCGTCAATGATATCAAGGTTGATGAGCTACATGCTCAGCAATTGGTGTTACTCAGTTCTTTAAGCTCGCTGTTAACGCTACAGCCAGCTATCACGCCTTCTACCCCCGTTTTATTGATGCCTGAGTCGGATACTGCGCCTATCGCGCATACGCCAGCACTCTGGGTTGCTCAGGTTCAGGGCATTCGTGCCGGACCCCAACTGCGCCATATCTAATCGTTTTTATACCATCTCATCACTATAAAATTTGGGCGATCGTCAAGCATCGCTCCTTAAGAGATATTAAGAATTATGTTAATCAAATTATTGACCAAGGTTTTTGGTAGCCGTAACGATCGTACTCTGCGCCGTATGCGCAAAGCTGTAGCGCTGATTAATCAGATGGAACCGGAGATGGAAAAACTCTCCGACGACGAGCTGAAAGCAAAAACCAATGAATTCCGTGAGCGTTTGGCCAAAGGCGTAACGGTAGAAAGCCTGTTGCCAGAAGCCTTTGCGACCGTTCGTGAAGCGAGTAAGCGCGTGTTTGGTATGCGTCACTTCGACGTTCAGCTGTTAGGCGGTATGGTTCTGAATGACCGCTGTATCGCAGAAATGCGTACTGGTGAAGGTAAGACCCTGACCGCAACCCTGCCGGCTTATCTGAATGCGCTGAGCGGCAAAGGCGTGCACGTTGTTACCGTGAACGACTACTTGGCCCAGCGTGACGCCGAAAACAACCGTCCACTGTTCGAATTCCTCGGCCTGTCTGTGGGTATCAACCTGCCTGGTATGACCGCACCAGCGAAACGCGCCGCTTACGCCGCCGATATCACCTACGGTACTAACAACGAATACGGTTTTGACTACCTGCGCGACAACATGGCGTTTAGCCCTGAAGAACGTGTTCAGCGCAAACTGCACTATGCGCTGGTGGATGAGGTTGACTCCATTCTGATCGATGAAGCGCGTACGCCGCTGATCATCTCTGGTCCTGCTGAAGACAGCTCCGAGATGTACATCCGCGTGAACAAGCTTATTCCTAAACTGATCCGCCAGGAAAAAGAAGACTCGGATACCTTCCAAGGTGAAGGTCACTTCTCCGTTGATGAGAAAAGCCGTCAGGTTAACCTGACCGAACGTGGTCTGATCCTGATTGAAGAGATGCTGGTTGAAGCGGGCATCATGGAAGAAGGTGAGTCTCTGTACTCTCCGGCTAACATTATGCTGATGCATCACGTTACCGCGGCATTGCGCGCACATGTGCTGTTTACGCGTGACGTTGACTACATCGTTAAAGATGGCGAAGTTATCATCGTCGATGAACACACCGGCCGTACCATGCAAGGTCGTCGCTGGTCTGATGGTCTGCATCAGGCGGTTGAAGCGAAAGAAGGCGTTGAGATTCAAAACGAAAACCAAACGCTGGCTTCTATCACCTTCCAGAACTACTTCCGTCTGTATGAAAAATTAGCCGGTATGACCGGTACTGCTGATACCGAAGCATTCGAATTCAGTTCTATCTACAAACTGGATACCATCGTTGTTCCAACCAACCGCCCAATGATCCGTAACGATATGCCTGATTTGGTCTACATGACTGAAATGGAAAAAATCGGTGCGATTATTGAAGATATCCGTGAATGTACTAAACGCGGACAGCCGGTGCTGGTAGGTACTATCTCGATTGAAAAATCAGAAGTGGTTTCTCAGGAACTGACTAAAGCGGGTATCAAACACAACGTATTGAACGCCAAGTTCCATGCGAAAGAAGCGGATATCGTTGCCAACGCCGGTCAGCCAGGTGCGGTAACTATCGCAACCAACATGGCAGGCCGTGGTACTGACATCGTGTTGGGCGGCAGCTGGCAGACTGAAGTCGCTGAGCTGGTTGAGCCTACCGACGAACAGATTGAAGAAATCAAAGCTGCATGGAAAATTCGCCATGACGCAGTTCTGGCAGCGGGCGGTTTACACATCATTGGTACCGAGCGTCATGAATCACGCCGTATCGATAACCAGCTGCGTGGCCGTGCGGGCCGTCAGGGTGATGCTGGTTCTTCTCGCTTCTACCTGTCTATGGAAGATGCCCTGATGCGTATCTTCGCTTCTGACCGCGTTACCGGCATGATGCGTAAACTGGGGATGAAACCAGGCGAAGCCATCGAGCATCCTTGGGTCACTAAAGCCATTGCCAATGCGCAGCGTAAAGTTGAAAGCCGTAACTTTGATATTCGTAAGCAGCTGCTGGAATATGATGATGTGGCCAATGACCAACGCCGTGCGATCTACACCCAGCGTAACGAACTGCTGGACGTAAGCGACGTTAGCGAAACTATTACCAGCATCCGTGAAGACGTCTTTAAAACCGTGCTTGATACCTATATTCCACCGCAGTCGCTGGAAGAAATGTGGGATATCGAAGGTCTGCAAGAGCGTCTGAAGAATGACTTTGATTTGGAAATGCCAATCAAAGAGTGGCTGGATAAAGAGCCAGAATTGCATGAAGAAACCCTGCGCGAACGTATTTTCCAGCAGGCCGTTGAAGTTTATCAGCGTAAAGAAGAAGTTGTGGGCGTTGAAATGATGCGCAACTTTGAGAAAGGCGTAATGCTGCAAACGCTGGACTCCCTGTGGAAAGAGCACTTGGCTGCCATGGACTACCTGCGTCAGGGCATCCATCTACGTGGCTATGCGCAGAAAGATCCTAAGCAAGAATATAAGCGTGAATCCTTCGCGATGTTCGCCGCCATGCTAGAATCGCTGAAATACGAAGTGATCAGCGTGCTGAGCAAAGTGCAGGTGCGTATGCCAGAAGAAGTTGAGGCAATGGAACAACAGCGCCGTGAAGAAGCTGAGCGTTTGGCGCGCCAACAGCAGCTTAGCCACGTCGATGACGCGACTTTGGTTGCACAGGATCTGGCTTCTCAGACCGGTGAGCGCAAAGTTGGCCGTAACGATCCATGCCCTTGCGGTTCTGGTAAGAAATACAAACAGTGTCATGGTCGCCTGCAAGGCTAACCACTTAACGCTGTGAACATCATCGTTATCAAGGGATACGCTTTGGCGTATCCCTTTTTCTTACCTTCTAGGGTAGGAATATCATCAGAAGGAATAAGCTATGAGCCTGAAACATTTGCACATTGCAGTAGGTATTATTCGCAATGACGAAGGGGAGATTTTCATTACTCAGCGTGGTGGCGACTCGCATTTATCCGGCCTGTGGGAGTTTCCTGGCGGGAAAATTGAGGTTAATGAGAGTCCGGTTCAGGGATTGCAGCGCGAATTATTAGAAGAAACGGGGATCGAAGTCTTAGACAGTGAATTGCTGTACCAGTTGGATCATCGTTTTAGCGACCGTATCGTTACGCTCTATTTTTATTTGGTTAAGCGTTGGAATAAAACGCCATACGGGCGAGAAGGTCAGCCAATACGTTGGGTGCATCAGCATCAACTGAAAGCCGAAGAGTTTCCTGAACCTAACAAGCCCGTTATCGAACAGCTTAACAAGGCATAGTGCTGTTCAAAACATAGCTCAAATGGCGTAGGCAAAACCTACGCCTGTGAGTGCATTACTGCTCTTCACTCCAGTCATCGCTTTCTGAAAGATCTGAATTGCTCGGAATGCGTTTCTCTTCATCGGCCCATTCACCAAGGTCAATCAGCTGGCAGCGTTTGCAGCAGAAAGGGCGATAAGGGCTTTGCTCGCCCCAAATTACGGATTTGCCGCAGATAGGGCAATTTACCGTCATAGTTTCATCTGTCATTTTCTATTTCCTTTCGTGCTCACGTTTTGAGAACGCCTCAGCATCGTGAGCCTTTAGTGCATTTTTAGCAGCAGGCCAGTTCAAACTGCAAACGTTCTGGAACAATACCCTGCTCGCTATCAAGCGGTAAGAAGCGGATCGCAAAACGGGTTTTGTGTCCAGAAACCTGAGGATATACCTGCAAATTCAACGCAATATTCATTCGCAGCAGATCGGCATCTTCCGCATTATCCTGATAAAAACCGTTGAGGCTGATCATCGGTTTGAACACGCCAGAGTTACGGATTAAGTTTAGAATTAACGTTAGCGTTGCGGATAATGGTTCAAGGGAGATGAGCCAAGAGTCGACGAGTTCGTCACGAATCTCTTGCGGCTGATGCAGCCAAATGTGCAGCGTCGGCAGGTCAAAACTACAGCAACCACCGGGGATACCCAAACGCTGACGAACCAAGGCGATAAGACGATCTTCACGCAGCTGTTGGCCAATACGCGGTGCAGCCATCAATGTGGCGGCCTGATTTTTCAGCTGGCTACGTAATTGGCGGATCATCTCCTGATCGACGCCGGGAACTTCAGTCCATTGCAGAAGTTTTCGCTGCTGGCGCTCAAGCTCTTTTAACAGCTCGGTGCGCACTTCGCCGCGCTCTAGAACATCAAGCAGATCGGCCGTGGTACGAAAAAAGGCAAGGGCGCCAGTGATATCTTGTAGATGTCTATGTTGCTGTAATTGCTGAAGTAGAAAATCAATTCGTAGCCACGTACGCATCTTTTCATTTAGCGGATGTTCAAACAAAACAGTCGTAGATGTATCACTCATGGTGTGGATCCTGTTGGGTCGCTGCCGCCAGATCTAGATAGTGACGATGCAGTGAGGCAACGCGCGGCGCGATGGTTTCAGGGCTACCGCTGTTCTCAATAATATCATCAGCATAGGCTAAACGTTGTGAACGTGTGGCCTGAGCTGCCAAAATGTTTGCGGCTTGTTCGCGAGAAACACCGTCGCGAGCCATTGTCCGCTGAAGCTGTACTTCAGGATCAACGTCAACCACCAACACGCGCTGTGCTCGCTGAGTTAATCCGTTTTCAATCAGCAGAGGAACCACCCATAACGCGTAAGGGGCATCAATAGTGGCGAGTTGACGCTGCGTCTCTTGATGAATCATGGGATGCAGCAGGCTGTTGAGCCACTTTTTTTCCTGCGGCTGATTAAAAATAATTTCTCGCAGTAATGCCCGATTTAATGAGCCATCACCCAGCAATATCTTCTGACCGAAATGTGCGGCAATTTTTTGCAGCGCGGGAGCGCCAACGGCTACGACCTGTCTGGCAATGACGTCGGCATCAACAACGGGAACGCCCAACTGGCTGAACGCATCCGCGACAGTGCTTTTACCACTGCCGATCCCACCGGTTAATGCAACGATGTAGGTCATCAAGCCACCTTTTCATAGCAAATTAGCGCATCACTGTTTGCTGGCTAACACCTTAATCAACCCACAATGGGTGCGAGAAATAAATGCCATGCGAATCATAATGGTCCTAGCGCCAAGTGCAAGCAAGGATCTTATTGGCTCGACTATTTTGAGAAAAAAACAGGCACAATTGTAAGGTTTGCGCTTTTTGATGCAGAAAAATGTGATATGGAAGGGGTTGGCTGGCTGAAGTAAATTTATGGGAGTGTAACCTAAATTTTGATGAAAAAGCAGTCTTGTCGAGGTGGAATTCTTGCGTATGATAACGTCACTGGAACTGGCGTCATGCAACAGCCAATCGTTTGTATGATTGCATTCCCTGCGAATCGTCGCCGTTAACCAGGAAACCAAACACATGCGTATTGAAGAAGATCTGAAGTTAGGCTTTAAAGATGTCCTGATCCGCCCTAAGCGTTCAACCTTAAAAAGCCGTTCTGAAGTTGAGCTGGAGCGTGAGTACACCTTTAAGCATTCAGGATGGAAGTGGTCCGGCGTTCCGGTTATCGCAGCCAATATGGACACGGTAGGCACTTTCCGCATGGCAGAAGCGCTCGCTTCTTTCGATGTTCTGACCGCCGTTCACAAACATTACACCGTAGAACAGTGGCAGCAGTTCGTTCAGCGTTCGTCTGAAAGCGTACTGCGTCATGTTATGGTTTCTACCGGTACCTCTGAAGCTGACTTCGTGAAGATGAAGCAGATTCTGGCTTTATCCCCATCGCTGAAATTTATCTGTATCGACGTTGCTAATGGTTATTCAGAGCACTTTGTGGCATTCCTGCGTAAAGCGCGCGAAGCATGCCCAGATAAAGTGATCTGTGCGGGTAACGTTGTTACCGGTGAAATGGTCGAAGAGCTGATTTTGTCTGGCGCAGATATCGTAAAAGTCGGTATTGGCCCAGGTTCCGTTTGTACCACTCGTGTGAAAACCGGCGTTGGCTATCCGCAGCTGTCCGCCGTGATTGAATGTGCCGATGCTGCGCATGGTCTGGGTGGGCAAATTGTATCCGACGGTGGTTGCACCGTTCCGGGTGATGTGGCTAAAGCATTCGGCGGCGGCGCTGATTTCGTGATGCTGGGTGGTATGCTGGCTGGGCATGATGAATGTGAAGGCCGTATCGTTGAAGACGAAAGCGGTGATAAATTCATGCTGTTCTATGGTATGAGCTCTGAATCTGCCATGAATCGCCACGTTGGCGGTGTTGCTGGCTATCGTGCCGCTGAAGGCAAAACCGTGCGCCTCCCGCTGCGTGGACCGGTAGATAACACCGTTCGTGATATCTTGGGTGGCCTACGTTCAGCTTGTACCTACGTGGGCGCAGAGCGTTTAAAAGAGCTGACCAAACGCACGACCTTTATCCGCGTTGCGGAGCAGGAAAACCGCGTTTACGGTTCTAACTAAGTTAGCACTCTCAATGCAGCCATTCTGTTGATACAGGGTGGCTGTTTTGTTTTATGCCTTCTTTGCCCGTCATCATTTCTTATTGCAATATGCTGCCTAACTGAAAAATAGGGAGATACATTGCAAGCACTAAGCCGCCAACAACAATACCCATAATCACCATCATGATGGGTTCTACCATCTGCGCCAGCGCATCGCTCAGGCTATTAGCCTGATGTTGATAATGCTGTGCCAAGCGCGACATCATGTGGTCAAGCCCGCCAGATTCCTCACCAACTCGTATCAGTTGAAAACATAGCGTTGGAAATACAAGCTGCTGTTTTATGGCGAAGCTTAGGGTATCTCCCTGCCGTAAATTATGGCTCACATTTTCGACCGCCAGCCGAAAAATAGGATTTTGCTGCGCCTGAGCCGCGTTATCTAAACCTTTTAACAGTGGCAGTCCTGCCTGTTGGGTCATGGCGAGGCTGAAAAAAAGCTGGCTAAGATTTGCCGTTAATATCAAACGACCGATGATGGGCAGCCGTAATAACATTCGCTGGGTTTGTTTTCTGAATGATGGAGAGCGCTGATAGCGCCATAACATCAGAAGCACTGCCGAAATATTAATCCCAATAATCAATGGCGCATGCTGAATCAGTACCTGAGAGCAAGCCATCAATGCACGCGTGAACGCTGGCAAGGGCGCATTAAAACTTCGGTAGAGATCGGAAAATTGCGGCAATACCCAAACCAGCATAATGACAATCACGATCAGCGTGACGCTGAGTAAGAGAGCGGGGTAGCGCAACGCTTTGCCGATCTTAGTTCTGAGTTCGGCTTGGCGCTTCTGTTGTTCCGCTAGCGCAACACAGCTTTGATCCAGCCTTCCTGTCAATTCTGCCGTGGCAATGGTTTTGCTATACACCGGAGGAAATATGTCTGGGAAAGCGACCATCGCCTCAGAAAGAGGAACGCCCATACTCACCTGCTGTGCAAGCCGTTGAAGCAAGCACCGCCAATGGCTATGCGGGTGATCTTCTGACAGCATCAATAGGCATTTAGCCAAAGGCAATCCCGCATGCAGCAGCGCGGCGAGCTGTTCGATAGTGTGAATGCAATCTGCATTCTTCCACGCTAAAGGACGCAGGCTATATTGTCGCTGCATTTTCAGTGGCGTGAATCCCTGTATCTGTAGCTGGGAAAACGCCTGTTCTTTTTGTTTTGCGAGACAGACGCCCGTTTGCAATTGCTGCGCGGAGTCTATCGCTAACCACGTGAAGAGCACATAAGTCATCTATTTTCACCGTGCGTTGTCAGCATAATGACTACCCAAGACACGCACGACTTCTGCCAGCGAGGTTTCTCCTCGATGGGCGAGCTGAAGGCCCGCCTGCCATAGCGACACAACGCCTTGTTGCTGTGAAAGCGTGTGAATGTCTAGAGCGGATGCATGAGCGAGCAGAGCGAGTTGGATTTCACGGGAAATCGGCAAGATTTCGTAAACCGCTTTTCGGCCATAGTAACCGTTGAAGCAGTGTTCGCAGCCAGCGGCTATCCAGTGATGAAACTCATCGCCTTGCCATTGGCTGGGTGTGAGTTTTTGAGCGGTATGCTCGCGTTTGCGACAATGCTGACAAAGCTTGCGCACCAGCCGCTGTGCTATAACGAGGCTCAGACTGGCGGCGATAAGGTAAGGCTTAACATTTAGCTGAGATAAACGCACCAGCGTTTCGCTAGCGGAATTTGTATGCAGCGTGGATAGCACTAGGTGCCCAGTTTGGGCTGCATTAACAGCAATCTCCGCCGTTTCAGCATCGCGGATTTCACCAATCATAATGATATCAGGATCTTGGCGTAGCAGCGCGCGTAAGACGGTGGTAAACCCGAGCGCGGCTTTGGTATTGATTGCGGTTTGATTGATGCCTTCTAGCGGCGACTCAACCGGATCTTCTACGCTACAAATGTTTCTCTCTGGCGAGTGCAAATAATTAAGACTGCTATAAAGCGTGGCTGTTTTTCCACTCCCCGTTGGCCCTGTAACTAAAATCAGCCCCTGAGGTTTGTTTAATGCTGATTTAAACGTGCTAAGCATTTGGGGTTCGAACCCTAAGTCGTCGAGCTCAAAAGGCTGGGTCCCATCTTGTACCTGACGCAATACCACTTTTTCACCGAGCCGAGTGGGCAGGGTTGAAATGCGGAAGGTGGCGCTTTGGGAGCTTAGCGCGATGTTAAGTTGCCCATCCTGTGGAATACGGCGTTCAGCGATATCAAGTTCGGCCATCACTTTTAGCCGAGGAACAATGCGTAGAGTTTCGCTGCCGTTCGGGATTGGCAGTGGCTGTAATACACCATCGATGCGCAGGCGAACGCTTAAGCTGTTTAGTTTCGGTTCAAGGTGGATATCTGAAGCTCTTCGCTTGAGCGCTTGCTGAATAATATATTCAAGCAACTGCTTGGTTTTTACATCATCGCCGGTGCCGTCTGGCGGGGTTAACGCTGTTGCATGATGTTGTTGGGCTGACTCTAGCTGGGCTGCGCCCCACATATGCCAAACGACGGATTTTCCGCTGGCGAATTTTATTGCGTCGACGAGTTTGTTCGGAGCCACAGCGTGAGATCCTGCGACCTGAATGGCGTGGCTATCCTCTTCAATCATATGGCAGCCAAACTGGTGGCATAGCTGTTCAATACGCAGTTGGTTCACTGAGAGCCTCCTGCGGATGGGAAGCGCAGAACCTGCTCGCAGGCGGTGATAAGCGCGCTGTTTTCACCAGGTGCCTGACAGTTTTTTTGCCAACTGAGATCGCCGCTGTTGCTGTCTAATTGTGGTGTGAGCGATGCGGTTAATCCTTTTAACGCCTGTTGCCCTACCGCAGTGATAACGCCTTGAGACACGTTGAGGCTGCTGACATACGTTGTACTTTTGTTTTGAGGGATACCACTCGCCCCGATATTGCATTCAGAGAGGCTGCCTTGTTCCAGTGCGCACAGTTCAATCGCCGTTTTATAGGGCATCATGGTTTGCAACATGTCGGTCATCGCCGCTTTTTGGATATAGCTTTGGTACGCCGGAATGCCTGCGGCGCTAAGAATGGCGATGATGGCGATCACGACCATCAGTTCAATGAGGGTAAAGCCACTTTGACGATGGGCTATCAGGTGAGGAACTATTGTTTGCTGCATGATGAGTCTCCGCTGTGTTGTGCAGCGCAGCATGCAATGAGCGATCGTGGCAGCCAAGTGCCGAAGGATAAGACTGGAAAGGAGATTGACGAGAAATTCAAACCTGTTGCAGGTTTCCACGCCATATTGCGAACAGTGCCGCAATATGGCGTAGGGGAATGCTTATCGCTTTAATCAGGTTCTACTGAAAGCGCATGGAGAGATCGAGCGCTTTAATATGTTTGGTGAGTGCACCGACCGAAATGAAATCAACGCCGGTCTCCGCAAACTCGCGCAGCGTTTCATCGGTCACATTGCCAGATACCTCTAGCTGGGCAAGATCGCCAGTCAGCGCCACCGCTTCACGCATCATATCGGTGGTGAAATTATCCAGCATGATAATATCGGCTCCGGCATCCAGCGCTTCTCTAAGCTCGTCGATGGACTCGACTTCCACTTCAACAGGCACATCGGTATGCATCCAAAATGCTTGTTCGACGGCTTTTTTTATCGAACCGGCGGCGATGATGTGGTTTTCTTTAATCAGGAAAGCGTCAGAAAGCCCAAGGCGGTGGTTGCTCCCGCCGCCGCACAATACCGCATACTTCAGCGCGGTACGCATACCGGGAATAGTTTTCCGCGTGTCGAGCAGCTGCGTTTTTGTTCCGGCTAAAATCTTCACATAGTGACTGACCGTAGTCGATACACCACTGAGCGTTTGTAAAAAGTTCAGCGCGGTTCTTTCGCCGGTCAGCAGGATGCGGGCAGGGCCGGTCAGCTTACACAGGCATTGATTTGGAACCAGCGTGTCACCATCTTTCACTTGCCACTCGATAGTGACTTTCCGCCCTAGTTGCAGAAAAACTTCTTCTAACCAGCGAACGCCGCAAAAAACGCCTGCTTCACGGGTGATGATGGTGGCGGTGGCTTCCCTATCGTTTGGCAATAGTTGCGCAGAGATGTCACGGTCAGCGTCTACTTCGCCGCCCAAATCTTCTCGTAGAGCCAGAGACACCGCGTAAGGGATGTCGTTTTCAATACGTTCTAACAGCTCGGCTCGGCGCGTATCGGCGCTGTAGCGGCGTGTCGGCATAATAAAAACTCCGAAAGTAGCAGGTGATGACCTTTAGGTCATAAACCTAGACTGTTGATATAGGTCCAAGTATTAAGAATAATCATGCTACTCTGTTGCCGCTATAAGTACCATATATAGCCGTCATACTTGAGGTTGCCTCGGCGTTGGCTGCAACTGCAATTATGTTGGCTATAGACAACACTCATTCGGTCAGGAGTAGCAGTAAGAAATGCAATTAGAAGACGGCTGGATTGTTGGCGTTGAGCGCGTGCCTTCGCCTCATTTTGACGATCGCCCAGATGGTGAAGAGCCATCATTGCTGGTGGTTCATAATATTAGCTTACCGCCGGGTGAGTTTGGCGGGCCGTATATTAGCCAGCTTTTTACCGGTACATTACGTGCCGATGAACATCCTTTTTTTGCTGAAATCCAGCATTTACGCGTTTCTGCACACTGCCTGATACGCCGTGATGGAACTGTGATTCAGTATGTGCCTTTTAATCGCCGAGCGTGGCACGCGGGAGCCTCCTGTTTTGAAGGGCGCGAACGCTGCAATGATTTTTCGATTGGAATTGAGTTAGAGGGCACGGATACCCAAGCGTTTGAGCCCGCACAGTATCGCAAGCTGGCAGAGATTAACGCATTGCTGATGGATGAATACCCGATAACGCCTCAGCGAGTGACTGGACATAGCGATATTGCGCCAGGTCGAAAAACCGATCCAGGCCCGATGTTTTTCTGGGATGAATATCGCCAGATTTTAAGTCGTTACATAAAAAATAAATAAAAAGTAGGGAGTTAAGAAGCATGACTCTGTTTTCGTTGTTACTGGTATTAGCGTGGGAGCGTTTGTTTAAGCTGGGCCACCATTGGCAAATCGATCACCGTTTTGAGCCGGTATTTCGCATGGGTTCGGGGGCATCGTTGCCCAAAACATTGCTGATGGCGATTGTTTGGATGGCGGTGGTGTTTGCCGCTTTGTGGGCTGCACACGGCATGTTCTTCGGTGTGCTGTCATTGGCGCTGTGGATTATCATTGCGCTGTTTTGTATTGGTGCCGGTGAGATCCGCAAGCACTATCGAGCCTATCTGGCTGCTGCGCGCAAAGGTGATGAACATGCCACCGATCAGATGGCGACTGAGCTGGCCTTAATTCATGGTTTACCGACGGATTGCACGGCTGACGTTCGTCTGCGTGAACTGCAAAATGCGTTGGTTTGGATTAACTTTCGTTTCTATCTCGCGCCGCTATTTTGGTTTGTGGTGGCAGGCCCGTATGGCCCCGTTGCATTAGCGGGTTATGCGATGCTGCGTGCATACCAAACATGGCTAACACGTCAGTGTTCGCCGCTATTGCGCGCACAATCGGGCGTGGATTTGATACTGAACTGGCTTGATTGGATCCCCGTGCGTTTAGCCGGTGTGACCTATGCGCTGCTAGGCCATGGTGAAAGGGCGCTGCCAGCATGGCTTGCTTCGCTGGGTGATGTTCACACGTCGCAATATAAAGTGCTGACCAATTTGGCACAGTTCTCATTAGCGCGCGATCCACATCTCGATCCGATTAAAACGCCGCGTGCGGCGGTAACGTTAGCGCGAAAGATCACTATGGTGTTGCTGGTGGTTGTGGCGCTGCTGACGATTTATGGGGCGTTAATGTAGGTGGAGTGGGACTTCGTGCGCCATTCTATGTTAGGTCTGTGAAAGGTTTCGTCCGCCAGTGAACATGAGCATTTCCATGAAACTAATGGCGTAGGCGTCCGATGAGAGCCCCATTGCGCGGGGGCTCTCAACTCGCGCGCTTTTATCCGAGACGCCATCTCCGCGCCGGGTCGGCATGCGCCATCCTTGGCGCCTCCTCCCCTAGTGGAAACATCCTGTTTCCACTGCTCTCACTGCCTAAACTTAAACAAGAAATCAGATAGAGTTTTGTCTTTTGTCTTTTGTCTTTTGTCTTTTGTCTTTTGGTGTTTTCCGGCACGTTGTTCTTCAGCTGAATGGAGGAATGTAGGCTAGGATTTGCCGACTGGACGTCGGCAAAAGAACGACGGAGGCATGGATGCCGATTGTCGTTCGTTCCGTTAAAGCCGGAATGACGCAATGAAGGAACCCGCGTAGCGGGCTGGAGAACGGTGCCAAGCCCGGATGCAAGGCGGCGGCGATTGAGCCGCCTTGCTCGGACGCCTGCACAATGTCTATGTAAAACTCGGTGTATTTGGCGTACGAAACCTTTCACAGTTCTAATATATACACATACAGTACTGGCAGACGAAACCTTTCACTGTAATTTCACTTGAATCGCCCCCCCCAGATACCCTCCTACCTATTATCCCCTAACGGCTCCCCAAACACCGGCATCCCTTGCTCATCCCACTCAAAGATTTTGATACGCGTGTGGCGGTTGGGGTCATACAGCGGATCGCCTTCGATTTCAGTGTAATTACGGGCGTGGTAAACCAGTACGTCGTCCCCCTCTTTGGTTTGCGTAAAACTGTTATGCCCCGGACCAAATTGGCGGTTATGGCGTGCCGTACCAAATACGGGATTTTGCATTTTATGCCATTGAGAGGCGTCTAGAATATCGGCGCCGTCTTTCGCCCATAGCAGCCCCATACAATAGTTTTCATCGGTGGCGCTGGCGGAGTAAGTGATAAAAATTCTTCCCCCACGACGAATGACCGCAGGCCCTTCGTTGACCCAAAAACCGCGCGTTTCCCATTCCAGTTCAGGTTTGCTCAGCATCACTGGTTGGCCTTTTATCGTCCATGCGTTTTCAAGTTCAGCGAGGTAAAGATTAGAGTTGCCGTAAACCTCAGGATCTTTTTGCGCCCAAAGGTAATAGCGCTTACCTTGATATTCGAAGCTGGTGGCGTCGAGTGAGAACGTATCCAGCGGCGTGATGACTCTGCCGCGCTCAACCCAGTTTCCGCTTAGCGGATCGGCGGAATCGCAGGTTAGGGCGAACATACGGTGTTGGAATAAGCCTTCTTTAATCTCCGGAGCATGCGCGGCGGCAAAATAAATCACCCATTGCCCATTGAAGAAATGCAGCTCTGGTGCCCAAATCAGGTGGCTCATTGGGCCATTTTCGGGCTTGCGCCAAACAGTCACGGGTTTCGCGTCGGTCAACTGCTCTAGCGTTTGGGCACGACGTAGCTCTAAGCGATCGTATTCGGGCACCGAAGCGATGAAGTAATACCAACCATCCTGATGCAAATGAATATAGGGATCGGCGCGCTGTTCAATCAGCGGGTTAGGAAAAACGATCATTTATAGCTCCCTGATATCTCATGGATTAAACGGTATGTGGCTTCGCCTGTTTGGCATCGATAAGCGCATTGAGCTCTTGATAGTTTTCACGGCGTTTAGCCAGATCGCTCTGAATTTGAATCATCATATTGCGATCAACTTTCAATAGGCGCACAACGCCTGCGGTAATCAAATAGCCAATCCCTGGAATAATGGTGAAAAGCAGAATAATGCCGCCCACTGCGCTGTCGCTCTGGCGTGCAGCACCAGCGTCGTAGCCGTAAGCTGAAAGTAAGAATCCCACCATCGCACCTGCCACGGCTAAGCCAACTTTGAGGAAGAACAGGTTGCCTGAGAAGCTGATCCCAGTGCTGCGCTTACCGGTTTTCCATTCGCCGTAGTCGTCAACGTCGGCCATCAGCGACCAATGTAGCGGGGAAGGGAGCTGGTGCAGAATATTGAGCAAGAAATAGAGCACTAGAACCAGAGTGGTCGCATGTGGATTTACCCAATAGAAGCCACAGGAGAAGAGTGCGAGCACGATATTGGTCCAGAAGAAGACCTTAAGTTTGCAGTAGCGATCGGTTAACGGCTTCGCCAACGCACTGCCGAACATCATGCCAATCACGCCTAAGCTGATAAACAGGGTGGCGAAATGCGTGCTTTTTTCCATTACCCACACCACGTAATACATGGTTGCGGCCATGCGAATAAAGCCAGGGCAGACGTTGCAGAACGTGAGTAGCAGAATGCGTACCCATTGATCGTTTTTCCATACGTCGCGTAAATCCTGCTTCAGCGCATCATTACTCGGAACAGCAGGTTTTATACGCTCGCGAACGGTGGCAAAGCAGAACAGAAACATGAAGAGGCCGATCAGCGCCAGTACGCCCATCGCCATCTGATAGCCTTTCGCTTTATCTTCGCCGCCAAACCAATCCGCCATCGGCAGAAGGGTAGAAGACAAAATCAAGGTGGCGATCCCAACCATGATGAAACGGTAAGACTGGCAGGAAACGCGCTCTTTAGGATCGGCGGTGATAACGCCGCCTAGCGAGCAATAAGGAATATTGATGGCGGTGTAGGTCAGTGACATCAGGAAGTAGGTCACGAACGCATAGATAACTTTGCTGTTATAGGTCCATTCTGGCGTGGTAAACATCAATACGCTGAAAATGACGTAAGGGAATGATACCCAGAGCAGATAAGGCCGAAAACGCCCCCAGCGGGTTTGAGTGCGGTCGGCAATGGCGCCCATAATCGGGTCGGTAACGGCATCCAAAACACGCACCGAGAGGAGCAACACGCCAACTAATGCGGGAGCTAAACCAAAGATATCGGTGTAGAAATAGCTCAGGAACATCATGATGGCACCGCCGATCATGTTGCAACCAGCATCTCCCATTCCATACCCGATCTTTTCTTTTACCGAGAGCTTGTTTTCATTCATGGCTAACATCCTCACATAGAAATTATTTAGCTATCTTGATGAGGATTATGTGCTCGAATACCTTGATTCTATGGGTAAAGGTTTAGCTGGCGAGATGGATAAATGTGCTACTGACTTGGAACTGTGAACGGGGTAACAATTTTCGCTTTCGTAAAGAAAGCGCATCATAAAAATAAAGCCTCCGATATGCGGAGGCTTTAAGAATATTAACGAAAATCGCTTACGAGTGGCTGGATACGCTATTCGTATTGCGTTGGTTCCGCTGTTTTATGGCGTAGCCAATACCGAGAATAATCAGCCATACCGGTATCAGCAGCACTGAAATCTGAATACCCGGCGTAAAGTACATGATGACTAAGATCCCGCACAGGAATGCTAAGCACAGATAGTTGCCGAACGGATACCAAAACGCCTGAAACTTAGGTACCACGCCTTCTCGATTTTTAGCCGCACGGAAACGCAGATGCGCTAAGCTAATCATCGCCCAGTTGATCACCAAGGCAGAAACGACCAGCGCCATCAGCAGCTCAAAGGCTTTGCCAGGCATGACGTAGTTAATCAGCACGCACAGCAGAGTGGCGGCTGCCGATAGCCCAATCGCTACGACGGGAACACCGCGCCCATCAACTTTCAGTAACGCTTTCGGCCCGTTGCCCTGCTTAGCTAAACCAAACAACATACGGCTGTTGCAATACACGCAGCTGTTATAAACCGATAGCGCAGCGGTCAACACCACGATATTCAGGATGGTGGCGACAACGTTGCTGTCTAATTCGTGGAAAATCATCACGAATGGACTGCCGCCTTCCACTACTTTGCCCCACGGATAAAGTGACAGCAGGATGGACAGAGAGCCAATATAGAAAAGCAGGATACGGTAAATAACCTGATTTGTGGCTTTAGGAATGCTTTTCTCTGGGTTATCGGCTTCGGCTGCGGTAATGCCAACCAGTTCTAACCCACCGAATGAGAACATGATAACGGCCATTGCCATCACCAGACCCATCGTGCCGTTAGGGAAGAATCCACCTTGCTCCCACAGATTCGTCACGCTGGCTTCTGGCCCTGCGTGTCCGCTCAGTAAGAGCCATGCGCCGAACACAATCATGCCGATAATGGCGACGACTTTGATAATGGCAAACCAAAATTCCATTTCACCGTAGACTTTGACGTTCGCTAGGTTTATGGCGTTAATCGCAAGGAAGAAGACGGCCGCAGAAACCCATGTAGGGATATCAGGGAACCAGTACTGAACATAAATGCCGACGGCGGTGAGCTCTGCCATCGCCACGAGCACGTAAAGAACCCAATAGTTCCAGCCCGAAGCAAAACCTGCAAAGTTCCCCCAGTATTTAAAGGCAAAGTGGCTAAAAGACCCTGCTACAGGCTCTTCAACCACCATTTCACCCAATTGACGCATTATCAGGAACGCTATAAAACCACCAATTGCGTAGCCCAAAATAACGGAAGGGCCCGCCATTTTGATGGTTTGTGCAATACCTAAAAACAGTCCGGTGCCGATGGCACCACCCAGAGCAATCAGCTGAATATGGCGATTTTTCAATCCCCTTTTCAATTGGTCACCGTGAGGCTGAGCGCGATGCTGCTGATCACTCATGTCTTTCATCCTCTAAATACGCCGGCCGAAAACGGCCTCTGGCTCACAGTTACTGTCATTTGTAATTATAAAAATACGAAATGCGTAATTTATTGTTTACATGGAATGCCAATTTGATTTGTTTTATTGGCTACCAATGACTTGAGAATAATGATAAGTGAAAGAAATTGCACCACATTTATAATGTTAAATACCGATATAGATCACAGAGAGAGCTCAATGATTTTTTGCTCATTCATTCAGAGAAAATGAGCATTGTTTATAAAATAGACGCTTTGAGCGAAATTGGCGAAAGAGACGAAAAAAAAGCAAAATTTTACAAAATGAAGCGCCGTCGGTGGAGGTACTTCTTTTGGAGGACGAGGAGAATTGTCGATTGGACAAATTTCATTCTGGCTGAGCGAGCGGGTTTGATAAACACCGTATAGCCGTTACTTCTTTACCTAATTTTACCTACCGCACGTAACATATTTATCTTCAAGCAATTAGCATTGTTAATACATCTAGCGATTAAATAATTATTCACTAATTTGCATTATTATGCGAATTTCGCACTGCTTTCACGCTTCAGCTTGAGTGCCTTTTAGTTTCAATAAAGTTAAAATACTTTCTCGCCTCGTAAATGGTATTACCACGTTACAGTTATAGTATTGCTGTGTTGTTTGAGTGACTTTGTTAAAAAATGCTCGCTTTCATGATTTCAATCAAAGCCTGTATGGACAGCAGGTGAATACTTTGTTACTTTAGCGTCACGTTTTTGAAATTGGTATTACCAATTGACTTTGCGCCACTCGCAGAGATTTTAAGCGGCTCGCGAACAAAATAACGTTAATAAGAAGAAGCACTCGCAGAGAAGAAAAGAGCGACATGGCCTACAGCAAAATTCGTCAACCGAAACTATCAGATGTCATCGAACAGCAACTGGAATATCTGATTCTGGAAGGCACGCTGCGCCCAGGAGAAAAACTTCTTCCCGAGCGTGAGCTGGCGAAACAGTTTGATGTGTCTCGACCTTCTTTAAGAGAAGCGATACAGCGGCTAGAAGCAAAAGGATTGCTGTTGCGTCGTCAGGGAGGCGGTACTTTCGTTCAAACCAACCTCTGGCAAAGTTTTAGCGATCCCTTGGCTGAACTGCTGGCAGACCATCCAGAATCACAATTCGATTTGCTTGAAACCCGTCATGCGCTTGAAGGTATTGCTGCTTATTACGCAGCACTGCGTGGCACAGACGAAGATTTAACCCGTATTCGCACCTGCCATCTGGTTATCCAAGAGGCGCAGGAAAGCGGCGATTTAGACGCTGAAGCGGATGCGGTTATGCAGTATCAGGTCGCGGTGACCGAAGCTGCACATAACGTGGTTCTTCTGCATTTGTTGCGCTGCATGGCGCCGATGCTGGAGCAAAACGTGAAACAGAACTTTGAGTTGCTTTACTCGCGCCGTGAAATGTTGGCCAAGGTAAACGACCATCGTGCCAGCATTTTTGAGGCGATTGTGGCACGCGAGCCAGAGAAAGCTCGTGAAGCATCGCACCGCCATCTGGCATTTATTGAGGATATCTTGTTGGAACTCAATCGTGAGCATAGCCGCCGTGAGCGGTCGCTGCGCAGACTCCAGCAACGCAAGGATTAAAAACGGATTGTGAAAGCTTAGCCCTTTGATAATCCGTTTTATTGCAACACCACTAGGCAACTAAACCCTGATTGGGCCTGTCTTCGTGTTTTTTCCCGACATGAAGAAAACACACGAAGACAGGCTCCTGACAAACCATTAGACAGATAAGGAATACCACCATGTCAGAACGTTTAAACAATGACGTGGACCCGATCGAAACCCGCGACTGGCTGCAGGCGATCGAATCGGTCATCCGTGAAGAAGGTGTAGAGCGCGCTCAGTACCTGATTGATCAAGTATTGGGTGAAGCCCGTAAAGGTGGAGTCAATCTGCCTACCGGAGCGACCAGCCGCAACTACGTCAATACCATCGCGGTAGAAGACGAACCTGCGTACCCAGGTAATCTGGAGCTGGAACGCCGCATCCGTTCAGCGATTCGTTGGAACGCGGTCATGACTGTTCTGCGTGCATCGAAAAAGGATCTGGAGCTGGGTGGCCACATGGCTTCTTTCCAGTCTTCCGCAACGGTATACGAAGTCTGCTTTAACCACTTCTTCCGCGCTCGTAACCAGAAAGACGGCGGCGACTTGGTGTACTTCCAGGGCCACATTTCTCCGGGCGTTTACGCTCGTGCCTTCCTTGAAGGCCGTTTGACCGAAGAACAGATGAACAACTTCCGTCAGGAAGTTCACGGTAAAGGCCTGTCCTCTTACCCGCATCCTAAACTGATGCCTGAATTCTGGCAGTTCCCAACTGTATCAATGGGTCTGGGCCCAATCGGTGCAATCTATCAGGCTAAATTCCTGAAATATCTGGAACACCGTGGCCTGAAAGATACCTCTGAACAAACCGTTTACGCTTTCTTGGGCGACGGTGAGATGGATGAGCCAGAATCTAAAGGTGCGATCACTATCGCAACGCGTGAAAAACTGGACAACCTGTGCTTCATCATCAACTGTAACCTGCAACGTCTGGATGGCCCAGTCACCGGTAACGGCAAAATCGTTAACGAACTGGAAGGCATCTTCGCAGGCGCTGGCTGGAACGTGATTAAGGTTATCTGGGGTAGCCGTTGGGATGAGCTGCTGCGTAAAGATACCAGCGGTAAACTGATTCAGCTGATGAACGAAACGCTGGACGGCGACTACCAGACCTTCAAATCCAAAGACGGCGCTTATGTTCGTGAGCACTTCTTCGGTCGTTACCCTGAAACCGCCGCTCTGGTTAAAGACATGAGCGATGACGAAATCTGGGCATTGAACCGTGGCGGCCACGATCCTAAGAAAGTCTACGCTGCACTGAAAAAAGCGAAAGATACCAAAGGCCAAGCGACCGTTATTCTTGCCCACACCGTTAAAGGTTATGGCATGGGTGACACCGCCGAAGGTAAGAACATCGCTCACCAGGTTAAGAAAATGAACATGGACGGCGTGCGCCAGTTCCGTGATCGTTTCAACGTACCTGTGGCTGATTCTGAAATCGAAAAACTGCCATACGTGACGTTTGATAAAGATTCTGAAGAGTCCAAGTACCTGCACGAACGCCGTCAGGCGCTGCAAGGCTACCTGCCAACTCGTCTGACTCACTTCACCGAGAAACTGGAAATGCCTGCGCTGTCAGACTTCGGTTCTCTGTTGGAAGAGCAGAACAAAGAAATTTCTACCACCATCGCTTTCGTTCGTGCCCTGAACGTGATGCTGAAGAACAAGTCGATCAAAGATCGTCTGGTGCCGATCATCGCCGACGAAGCGCGTACTTTCGGTATGGAAGGTCTGTTCCGTCAGATCGGTATTTACAGCCCGAACGGCCAGCAGTACACCCCGCAGGACCGTGAGCAGGTTGCTTACTACAAAGAAGACGAAAAAGGTCAGATCCTGCAGGAAGGTATCAACGAACTGGGTGCAGCATCATCTTGGCTGGCGGCGGCAACGTCTTACAGCACCAACGATCTGCCAATGATTCCGTTCTACATCTACTACTCCATGTTCGGTTTCCAGCGTATCGGCGACCTGTGCTGGGCAGCGGGTGACCAACAGGCTCGTGGCTTCCTGATCGGTGGTACTTCAGGTCGTACAACCTTGAACGGTGAAGGTCTGCAGCACGAAGATGGCCATAGCCACATTCAGTCTCTGACTATCCCGAACTGTATCTCTTACGATCCAGCATACGCTTACGAAGTAGCAGTCATCATGCATGACGGCTTGGAGCGCATGTACGGTGAAGCACAAGAAAACGTTTACTACTACATCACTACGCTGAACGAAAACTACCACATGCCGGCAATGCCGCAGGGTGCAGAAGAAGGTATCCGTAAAGGTATCTACAAACTGGAAACTCTGGAAGGTAGCAAAGGTAAGGTTCAGCTGCTGGGTTCAGGTTCTATCCTGCGTCACGTTCGTGAAGCGGCTAAGATCCTGGCTGAAGAATACGGCGTGGGTTCTGATACCTACAGCGTAACTTCCTTCACCGAGTTGGCTCGTGATGGTCAGGACTGTGAGCGTTGGAACATGCTGCACCCAACCGAAACTCCACGTGTACCGTACATCGCTCAGGTGATGAACGATGCGCCAGCGGTTGCGTCTACCGACTACATGAAGCTGTTCGCAGAACAGGTTCGTACTTACGTTCCAGCCAGCGATTATCGCGTACTGGGTACTGACGGCTTTGGTCGTTCAGACAGCCGCGAAAACCTGCGTCACCACTTTGAAGTTGATGCTTCTTACGTTGTGGTTGCTGCACTGGGTGAACTGGCTAAACGCGGTGAAATCGAAGCTTCTGTGGTTGCTGATGCAATTAAGAAATTCGACATCAACCCAGAAAAAGTTAACCCGCGTCTGGCATAAGAGGTACAGAAGAATGTCTATCGAAATTAATGTACCGGACATCGGTGCTGATGAAGTTGAAGTCACCGAAGTGATGGTGAAAGTGGGCGATAAAGTGGAAGCAGAACAGTCTTTGATCACCGTTGAAGGTGACAAGGCTTCCATGGAAGTCCCATCGCCGCAGGCCGGTGTGGTTAAAGAAATCAAAGTTTCCGTGGGCGACAAAGTCGAAACCGGCAAACTGATCATGATCTTTGAAGCCGAAGGTGCAGCAGCTGCACCTGCTAAAGCAGAAGAGAAACCAGCGGCCGCACCTGCTCCGGCAGCCGCCGCTGCCGCAAAAGATGTTGAAGTTCCAGACATCGGCGCCGACGAAGTTGAAGTCACCGAAGTGATGGTGAAAGTGGGCGATACCGTTGAAGCTGAACAGTCTCTGATCACCGTAGAAGGCGACAAAGCCTCTATGGAAGTTCCTGCACCGTTTGCGGGCGTGGTTAAAGAGATCAAGATTGCGACCGGTGACAAAGTGAAAACTGGCTCACTGATCATGGTCTTCGAAGTGGCTGGCGCTGCGCCTGCCGCTTCTGCACCAGCACAGTCAGCGGCTCCAGCTGCTGCGGCAGCGGTTAAAGATGTTGAAGTTCCAGACATCGGCGGTGACGAAGTTGAAGTGACTGAAGTGATGGTAAAAGTGGGCGATAAAGTTGCCGCTGAACAATCACTGATTACCGTAGAAGGCGATAAAGCCTCTATGGAAGTCCCAGCTCCGTTCGCGGGTGTGGTTAAAGAAATCAAGATCGCGACCGGCGACAAAGTAAAAACCGGTTCACTGATCATGACCTTTGAAGTAGAAGGCGCGGCTCCTGCAGCTGCACCAGCTGCTAAACAGGACGCTGCTCCGGCTAAACAGGAGCAGAAAGCTGCCCCTGCGCCAGCGGCTAAAGCTGAATCGAAGGGCGAGTTTGCTGAAAACGACGCTTATGTTCACGCAACGCCGGTTATCCGTCGCTTAGCGCGTGAATTCGGTGTGAACCTGGCGAAAGTCAAAGGTTCTGGCCGTAAAGGTCGTATCCTGCGCGAAGACGTTCAGGCTTATGTGAAAGATGCTGTTAAACGCGCTGAATCTGCTCCGGCAGCGGCTGCGGGTGGCGGTATTCCGGGCATGCTGCCTTGGCCGAAAGTTGACTTCAGCAAGTTCGGTGAAATCGAAGAAGTTGAATTGGGTCGTATCCAGAAAATCTCTGGTGCTAACCTGAGCCGTAACTGGGTGATGATCCCGCACGTTACTCACTTCGACAAGACCGATATCACCGATCTGGAAGCGTTCCGTAAACAGCAGAACGCCGAAGCTGAGAAACGTAAACTGGACGTGAAATTCACCCCAGTGGTCTTCATCATGAAAGCCGTTGCGGCAGCGCTTGAGCAGATGCCACGTTTCAACAGCTCTCTGTCTGAAGATGCGCAGCGCCTGACGCTGAAGAAATACATCAACATCGGTGTTGCGGTTGATACGCCAAATGGTCTGGTTGTTCCTGTCTTCAAAGACGTTAACAAGAAGAGCATTACTGAGCTGTCTCGTGAACTGACGGTGATCTCTAAGAAAGCGCGTGATGGCAAGCTAACGGCTGGCGAAATGCAGGGCGGTTGCTTCACCATCTCTAGCATCGGTGGCTTGGGTACAACCCACTTCGCGCCGATTGTTAACGCGCCTGAAGTCGCTATCTTGGGTGTTTCTAAATCAGCGATTGAGCCGGTATGGAATGGTAAAGAGTTTATGCCGCGTCTGATGATGCCGATTTCTCTTTCCTTCGACCACCGCGTGATTGACGGTGCTGATGGTGCTCGCTTTATCACCATCATCAATAACATGCTGTCAGACATTCGTCGCCTAGTGATGTAACCCCAAAAGCCGGCCAAACGGCCGGCTTTTTTCTTCAAGTGCGCCAATGCTGGTGCTAATACGGTTCAGCATTGGATAGTGAGACTTTCGTCACCCGATCAAAGCTTTACAGAATTGTTAACATTTTTGTAAACTATGGGCAGTACGAGCGTCCCGGTGGTAGATGGGCGTTATGAATGACTCTCCTCTTTCCTTTGGAAATAAAGGTTGTGAGCCAAACAATGACGTTGGCAGTGATGTTATCAATGTGGATGATGTCGCACCCGCCGGACAAACAATAAAGAGGTCATGATGAGTACTGAAATTAAAACTCAGGTCGTGGTACTTGGGGCGGGCCCTGCAGGTTACTCTGCGGCTTTCCGTTGCGCGGATTTAGGTCTAGAAACCATCATCGTTGAACGTTACTCCACCTTGGGTGGCGTATGTTTAAACGTCGGTTGTATCCCTTCTAAGGCTTTGCTGCACGTCGCTAAAGTGATTGAAGAAGCCAAAGCCTTAGCAGAGCACGGCATCGTTTTCGGTGAGCCGAAAACTGACATCGATAAAGTTCGTGTCTGGAAAGAAAAAGTTATCACTCAGCTGACCGGCGGTCTGGCTGGGATGGCAAAAGGCCGTAAAGTGAAAGTGGTTAACGGTCTGGGCAAATTCACCGGTGCTAACACACTGGAAGTTGAAGGCGAAAACGGCACGACCGTGATTAACTTCGACAACGCGATTATCGCTGCGGGCTCTCGTCCAATTCAGCTGCCGTTCATTCCACATGAAGATCCACGCGTTTGGGATTCAACCGATGCGCTGGCGCTGAAATCAGTTCCAGAACGTCTGCTGGTCATGGGCGGTGGTATTATCGGTCTGGAAATGGGTACCGTTTACCACGCGCTGGGTTCTCAGATTGACGTTGTTGAAATGTTTGATCAGGTTATCCCTGCCGCTGACAAAGACGTGGTGAAAGTTTTCACCAAGCGTATCAGCAAGCAATTTAACCTGATGTTGGAAACCAAAGTGACCGCGGTAGAAGCCAAAGAAGATGGTATCTACGTCACGATGGAAGGCAAAAAAGCACCAGCAGAACCACAGCGTTACGACGCGGTTCTGGTTGCTATCGGTCGTGTACCAAACGGTAAACTGCTGGAAGCGGGCAAAGCTGGTGTGGAAGTTGACGAACGTGGCTTTATCCACGTCGACAAACAGCTGCGTACCAACGTACCGCACATCTTTGCTATCGGCGACATCGTTGGTCAGCCAATGCTGGCACACAAAGGTGTTCACGAAGGTCACGTTGCCGCTGAAGTTATCGCGGGCATGAAGCACTACTTCGATCCTAAGGTTATTCCTTCTATTGCTTATACTGAGCCAGAAGTTGCCTGGGTAGGTCTGACCGAGAAAGAAGCGAAAGAAAAAGGCATCAGCTATGAAACTTCCACTTTCCCGTGGGCTGCTTCAGGCCGTGCTATAGCTTCTGACTGTGCAGACGGTATGACCAAACTGATCTTCGACAAAGAAACTCACCGCATCATCGGTGGTGCCATTGTCGGTACTAACGGCGGCGAGCTGTTAGGAGAAATCGGTCTGGCAATCGAGATGGGTTGTGACGCTGAAGATATCGCGCTGACTATCCATGCTCACCCAACGCTGCATGAATCCGTTGGTTTGGCCGCAGAGATCTACGAAGGTAGCATCACTGACCTGCCGAACCCGAAAGCGAAGAAGAAGTAATTTTTTCGCAGAGTAAGCAGAGATGCAAAACGGCTCCCTAGGGAGCCGTTTTTTTATGTCATTTTCACCGGCTACTCACGCTGTTAATCGTCTTTAAATCCAATAAAAAAGGCGATGGTGAACAGCAATACCCCAATCAAAAGCGCAAACAGGAAGAAATTCATTCCCCAAATCATGGGACCATTGTCGAGGTCTGTGCGGGCGAGATCGTTTCCGTTGAGTACCAGATACTGTGACTGGGTATTGTCGATCAGGAAGAACAGCGCTGCGACGGCCAATAAAACAGAGGCAATCTGTAGCACTGTAAGATAAAAACTTTTCGACTTCCTTTTAAGTATCATTCCGCATCCTGCATCTACTCGTGGTGATAGTGGATCATAGCGAAAAAAACCGCGCTTAGATCCTAGAACAGATCAAGATTTATCAGTTTTCGACATTTAATACTGTTACAGAACGATACCAATTTGCATTATGCGCTATTTATGTTGCTTTTATGTGAACAGTTTAACAACCGAGTTAAATCCTGATATGCTGGACGGGCATAACCGGGTACTCTACTTATGAAGACCTTGTAACTTGAAAGGTTTTATCCCCGTCATACTTCAAGCTGCTTATGCGTTGGCTGCACCCGCTCACCCTAGTCACTTACTTGAGTAAGTTCCTAGGGACTCACAGGTTTGCCGCCTTCAATCAGCTTGAATTATTTTGGGGGTACTTTCAGAGCGTGGGACAACGTTCTAAAGGCATCTTACTTACCCGTAACCCGGTGGTGGGTGTGTTCCGTAGTAGGCTTTTACACCGAATCGAGAACGTACTACGAAACACACCCTCTGCACACATAATGACTCCAACAATGAGAGCGAGGATAAAGTCGTGCTAAAAGAATATCGCGAGCACGTCGCTGAACGTGCGGCAGAAGGCGTGGTTCCTAAACCACTGGATGCGACGCAAATGGCTGGGTTGGTTGAGTTACTGAAATCGCCGCCCGCTGGTGAAGAAGAATTTCTGTTAGATTTGCTGATCAATCGTGTGCCACCGGGTGTTGATGAAGCCGCTTATGTTAAAGCGGGTTTTTTAGCCGCTGTTGCTAAAGGCGAAACGACCTCTCCTCTGGTTTCTCAAGAAAAAGCCGTTGAACTGCTCGGTACCATGCAGGGCGGTTACAATATCCATCCCCTGATTGATGCCCTTGATGATGCCAAACTGGCGCCTATCGCCGCTAAAGCGCTGTCTCATACGCTGCTGATGTTTGATAACTTCTATGATGTGGAAGAGAAAGCCAAAGCAGGCAACAAGCATGCGCAGCAGGTTTTACAATCGTGGGCAGATGCCGACTGGTATTTATCTCGCCCAGAACTGGCCGAGAAAATCACGGTCACCGTGTTTAAAGTGACCGGTGAAACCAACACCGACGATCTGTCTCCTGCGCCTGATGCGTGGTCTCGTCCCGATATTCCTCTGCACGCATTAGCGATGCTGAAAAACGAACGCGACGGCATTGTTCCCGATCAGCCAGGTAGCGTGGGTCCGATCAAACAAATTGAATTACTGAATAAAAAAGGTTTCCCGCTGGCCTACGTTGGCGACGTGGTCGGAACCGGTTCTTCGCGTAAGTCAGCAACTAACTCTGTGCTGTGGTTTATGGGGGACGACATTCCTCATGTGCCAAACAAGCGCGGTGGCGGTGTGGTTCTCGGCGGTAAAATCGCACCGATCTTCTTCAACACAATGGAAGATGCGGGTGCATTACCGATCGAAGTTGACGTTTCTAAGCTGAATATGGGCGATGTGATTGATATCTACCCGTACAAAGGCGAAGTGCGCAATCACGAAACGAATGAACTGCTGGAAAAATTCGAGCTGAAAACCGAAGTGCTTCTGGATGAAGTGCGTGCCGGTGGCCGTATTCCACTGATTATTGGCCGTGGTTTAACCACCAAGGCCCGTGAAGCATTGAATCTGCCACACAGCGAAGTTTTCCGTATTGCTAAACCCGTTGCTGCGAGTAACAAAGGTTTCTCTCTGGCGCAGAAAATGGTTGGGCGTGCTTGTGGCACCAAAGGCATTCGTCCGGGGCAGTATTGTGAGCCTAAGATGACGTCCGTGGGTTCGCAGGATACCACGGGGCCAATGACGCGCGATGAGCTGAAAGATTTGGCTTGTCTGGGCTTCTCGGCTGACTTAGTGATGCAGTCGTTCTGTCATACCGCGGCTTATCCTAAGCCGGTAGATGTGACCACGCACCATACTCTGCCTGATTTCATCATGAACCGCGGCGGTGTCTCTTTGCGTCCGGGCGATGGCATTATTCACTCATGGCTGAACCGCATGCTGCTGCCTGATACCGTTGGTACCGGCGGTGACTCCCATACGCGTTTCCCTATCGGGATCTCTTTCCCGGCGGGTTCTGGTTTGGTGGCATTTGCCGCTGCAACCGGCGTAATGCCGTTGGATATGCCTGAATCTGTGCTGGTGCGCTTTAAAGGTAAAATGCAGCCGGGTATTACCCTGCGCGATTTGGTTCACGCCATTCCTTACTACGCAATTCAGCAGGGCCTACTGACGGTTGAGAAGAAAGGTAAGAAAAATATCTTCTCTGGTCGCATTCTGGAAATCGAAGGTTTGCCAGAGCTGAAAGTTGAGCAGGCGTTTGAGCTGGCTGATGCTTCAGCTGAGCGTTCTGCCGCGGGTTGTACGATCAAACTCGATAAAGCACCGATTACTGAATACCTGAGCTCCAACATCGTTCTGTTGAAATGGATGATCGCAGAAGGCTACGGCGATCGTCGCACCATTGAGCGCCGTATTCAGGGCATGGAGAAATGGCTGGCCGACCCACAACTGCTGGAAGGCGATGCGGATGCAGAATATGCGGCAGTGATCGACATCGATCTGGCTGATATCAAACAGCCAATTCTGTGTGCGCCAAACGATCCCGACGATGCGCGTTTGCTGTCTGACGTTGCCGGTGAGAAGATCGACGAGGTCTTTATCGGTTCGTGTATGACCAACATTGGTCACTTCCGTGCCGCGGGTAAGCTGTTGGATGGGCATAAAGGCCAACTGCCAACGCGTCTGTGGGTTGCACCGCCGACTAAGATGGATGCGGCTCAACTGACCGAAGAAGGCTACTACAGCATCTTTGGTAAGAGTGGTGCACGCGTTGAGATCCCTGGTTGTTCACTGTGCATGGGTAACCAAGCGCGCGTGGCCGACGGCGCAACGGTGGTATCGACTTCAACGCGTAACTTCCCGAACCGTTTGGGCACGGGAGCAAATGTGTATCTGGCCTCGGCCGAGTTGGCTGCGGTGGCTTCACTGTTAGGTCGCTTACCAAACCCAGAAGAGTATCAGCAATACATGGAACAGGTGGATAAAACGGCGGTCGACACCTACCGTTACCTGAACTTTGACAAGCTGGAACAGTACACTGAGAAAGCTGACGGCGTGATTTTCCAGACCGCGGTTTAGTTTTCAGATGTGATTGAATATCGAGGAGGCTTAGGCCTCCTTTTTTATCGACTATCCCCCAACTCACGCCATAAGCAAGTTTTCACTTCCCATACGTAAACTGACAGATAAATCCGTAATCTGCATGCAATAACATCAATAAATTGCGCCTATGGGGTGTGTCATGAAAAACAGTTGGATGCAGCAGATTCAATCTATGCTCGGTGATAAAACCAAGTCGATCGGCGGATCTGAAGGGTTTAGTAAATTATTAGCTCCGGCCGCGTTAGGCGGCTTGGTCGGTGTGCTGTTAGGCAACAAATCTACACGCAAAATTGCAGGTAAGTTCGGCAAAAACGCGCTGATTATTGGCGGTTCCGCCGCGGTAGGTGCGGTGTTGTGGAATAAATATAAACAACGAGTTAAAGAGACGCATCAGGACGAACCCCAGTTTGGCATGCGTACGTCGCCGATTGATGCGCGAACTAAGCGCCTGATTGAGGCTATCGTGTTTGCGGCAAAAAGCGATGGGCATGTGGATGATGCTGAGCGTCAGGCCATTGATAATAGCCTGCGTGAACTCGGTCTTGGCACCGAAGCAGAGCATTGGGTGCAAGAGGCATTGGCACAGCCGTTAAATCCAGCGTTGCTAGCGCAAGATATTAAGAATGAAGACGAGGCGCTTGAGGTTTATTACCTCAGCTGTGTAGTTATCGATATCGATCACTTTATGGAGCGTAGCTATCTGGATGCTTTAGCGCAGTCTCTGAAAATCCCTGCTGATGTGAAGCAAGGAATTGAGCACGATATTAGCGAGAAGAAACGCGAGCTTGCTTGACCCTTGACGCTATTTTTGCTGATATACCGCGCCGGTTTTCCAGTGAAAATCGGGCAGATAACGTAACGGAGGCCATGGCCTCCGTTTTATTTTTCCAGTTTGCGAGCCTCGACAGTGCAGCTACGCGATGGATGTTTACACTATAAGTAAGTCATCCCCAGAAAAAATCGGGGAAAGTCGCGGAGGGCTGAACGATGGATTATGAATTTCGCCATGATGTAACGGGGCAGGTTGTCGCCGTATTTTCGATGGGGCACGAGGTCGTTGGGCACTGGCTAAACGAGGAAGTTAAAGGCGATTTGGCTTTGCTGACTCAGGTTGAGCAGGCCGCGGCTGAAGTGAAAGGCAGCGAACGCCAGTGGCAGTTAACCGGGCACGAATACACCCTGTGGTTAGACGGTGAAGAAGTGATGGTTCGCGCTAATCAGATGGCGGTGGAAGGTGATGAAATGGAAGAGGGGATGAGTTACTACGATGAAGAAAGCCTCTCATTCTGTGGGTTAGAAGATTTTTTATTGGCGCTAGAAAAATATCGCGCTTTTATTGTTTCGACCCGCTAGTTCAGTTGAGACGCTGATTTTATTTTTTACTGATATATCAAACGGCAGATAAGCTCTGCCGTTTGAGTGGCTGCTTTGGCGATAGATTAGTTTGCGTAAGCGAGCAGGCTCAGAGAATCTCGGGCGAGATACTTGCACTTCGTTGCGGTGGGCATCGAAATTCGGCTGAGATCGTGATAGCTGTCTTCACCCAACGCTTTCATTTTCTTAGTGTTGTAGTTAGATAAATCCCATCCGTTACGATTGGCAAAAAAGACGATCGCTTTTTTGATTTGCGCATTAGGTAAATCGTTATAACCACAGTCATTTTTTAGAAATACGAAGATAGCGGTGAGATCGGCTAAATCTTCGGATTGCATATCATCAAGAGCCTGGCTGGCAGAGGTAAAACTCAGCAAACCTAAAAGCAAAAGCACCAGCGAGGTTTTTTTCATAAACAGATGCACATTATGTAGTTGTAGCTTGACGGTATCATATTTCAGCCCTGTTTCTACAGTGTTTCTTGCTCATTTCATCAATCAATTTTTGGAACCTACTTTCCATTAAATCAAGTGCTAGCTTGACTTTCCCCTTACTGGAAGGTCTACCCTAAAATGGCAATAGTTAACTGCAGCTAAACATTTCGTAGCTTCACGTATGAAGCTAAACACGTCTAAGTTTAACCGAGTCTACTCACTGACGCACAAGGGAATCTGACATGCTTCGCCGCGACTTTATCAAACTGACTGCCATGCTGGGTGCATCTAGCGCCTTACCTTTATGGAGCCGCGCCGCTTTTGCGGCCGATCATCCTGCATTACCGATCCCTGCGCTACTCACGCCAGATGCCGCAGGAAAAATAGCGCTGAATGTGCAAACCGGTAGCATGAAATGGAAGGCGGGGATGCAAACGCCAACATGGGGCATTAATGGCCCGCTGTTAGGGCCTGCTATGCGTTTGCAGCGAGGTAAGGACGTCGCGATCAATGTAACCAACGCGCTACCAGAGGCAACCACCATGCACTGGCACGGCATGGAAATTCCGGGCACGTCTGACGGCGGGCCGCAGGCGGTGATTGAGGCTGGCAAAATGTGGACGGCTGAATTTAAAGTGGATCAACCCGCAACAACCGCATGGTTCCACCCGCATACGCATGGTTTAACCGGACGTCAGGTGGCGATGGGGTTAGGTGGCCTGATTATTATTGATGATGAAGAAAGCACCAAGCTGCCGTTGCCAAAAGAGTGGGGCGTTGACGATGTGCCGGTGATCCTGCAAGACAAGCGCCTTAATGCCAAAGGCCATATTGATTACCAGCTCGATATCATGACGGCGGCGGTAGGATGGTTTGGCGATATGATGCTGACCAACGGTGCGGTTTATCCTCAGCACCTCGCGCCACGTGGATGGCTGCGACTGCGGTTCCTCAACGGATGTAATGCGCGTTCATTAAATCTGGCGACCAGCGATGGGCGCCCACTGTATGTGGTGGGCAGCGATGGTGGATTGCTGGGTGAGCCGGTTAAATTGACGGAACTGCCGATTCTGATGGGCGAGCGTTTCGAGGTTTTAGTGGATACTCGCGACGGCAAGGCGTTCGACATTATCACTTTGCCGGTCAAACAAATGGGGATGACGCTGCCGCCCTTCGATCGCGCTCTGCCTGTTTTGCATATTCAGCCCACGCTGAAGAGCAATGAGGCAAAACTGCCTGATGCTTTAGTCAATATGCCTGCTGTTCCAGCAGCGGATAATGTGAAAACGCGCTGGTTACAGCTGATGATGGACCCTCAACTCGACATGATGGGCATGCAAATGATGATGCAGCGCTATGGCATGGCGTCGATGGCAGGCATGGATATGAAAGGTCACGGTAATATGGCCGGTATGGACCACGGTCAGATGCAAGGGAAAATGGCTCATGGTCAGATGGGGCATGGAAAAATGAATCATGGCGGAATGGAGCAGGGCAACCAAATGGCTCCGGGTTATGATTTCATGCACGGCAACAAAATCAACGGCATTGCGTTTGATATGGCCAAACCGATGTTTGATGTGAAACGTGGCACCTACGAGAAATGGATCATTTCTGGTGAGGGCGACATGATGCTGCATCCATTCCATATCCATGGCACACAGTTCCGTATACTTTCTGAAAACGGTAAGCCGCCAGCGGCTCATCGTAGTGGTTGGAAAGATACAGTACGTGTTGAAGGGTGGCGAAGCGAAGTCTTGGTGAAATTCGATCACGAAGCACCGAAAGAACGTGCGTACATGGCACATTGTCATCTGCTAGAGCATGAAGACACCGGCATGATGATGTCGTTTACGGTGAGCTGAGCTTATTAAGCGTAAAAATCTAACAGCCTCAAAGCATCACTAGACAACTGGTCTAATTTAATGACAATAGTTTGGTGAAAATAATAATGAGGACGGAATTAGAAATGAATGCTATCGAAGTGATCCAACAACGCCGTGCGACCAAGCAGTTTGATGCTGGTTATGTCATGAGCTTAGAAGAAAAAAAAGAGCTGCTGAATATTGCACTGCAAAATGCGCCAAGCGCGTTTAACCTGCAACATTGGCGTCCATTGCTGATTGAAGACCGCGCCCAGCGTGAGAAAATTCGTGAAGCGGCATGGGGCCAAGCTCAGGTTACCGATGCGTCGATGCTGGTCGTGCTGTGCGGCGATCTCTCTAGCTGGGAATCTCAGGTAAAAAACATTTGGGCAGAAGCCGCCGAGCCTGTACAGCAATATATGGTGCCTGCTGTGGATAGCTACTATCGCGGCAAAGCACAGACCCAACGCGACGAGATTATGCGCAGCGCGGGTATCTTTGCCCAAACCCTGATGCTGGCTGCTAAGGCGCATGGATACGACTCCTGCCCTATGGATGGTTTCGATTTTGATGCCGTTGGGAAAATCATCAATAAGCCAGAACACTATGAAATTTGCCTGATGATCGCGATCGGTAAAGGTGTAAGCCAACCGTATCCTCGCATCGGTAAGTTACCGTTTGAGCAGATTGTTAAAACCGATCGTTTTTAATTTCTCAACAAAATTATTTATGTAGGTGATGAGTAGAGCGCTGCCCATGACGGCGCTCTATTACCTTGCTATACTCTGCGCCCTTAAACGCTCCACTCCTCCTCTCATCATTAAATATTGTCTGCATGCATGCGGCAACTCGGCGCATTTTGGCGTTATGATGAAGGGTTGGTAGAGGTGAAAGAACGATTTACAGGACTCGGTCTAAAGGTATATAGCGATGAAACATACAGTTGAAGTAATGATCTCTGAACAGGAAGTGCGTCAGCGTATTGCTGAACTAGGCCGTCAGATTTCAGCAGATTACCGTGATAGCGGCAGCGAGATGGTTCTGGTTGGTTTGCTACGTGGTTCCTTTATGTTTATGGCTGATCTTTGCCGCCAGATTGATGTTCCGCATGAAGTTGATTTCATGACCGCGTCTAGCTATGGCAACGGCATGAATAGCACCCGCGACGTAAAAATCCTGAAAGATTTGGATGAAGATATTCGCGGAAAAGACGTATTGATCGTTGAAGACATTATTGATTCAGGTAATACCCTGAGCAAAGTGCGTGAATTATTTGCCCTGCGTGGCCCTAAATCTTTGGCTATTTGTACCTTATTAGACAAACCAAGCCGCCGCGAAGTTGATGTTCCAGTTGAATATGTTGGTTTCGCTATTCCTGACGAATTCGTAGTTGGATTTGGCATTGACTACGCTCAGCGTTATCGTCACCTGCCTTATATCGGCAAGGTTGTCATGTTAGACGAATAAATCAGTTTGTTGATACTAAAAAACGCCGTCATTTTCGACGGCGTTTTTGTTGAGGTTATTTAATAATAGTTAATGGTGAGAAGTTTTAAATTTTTCTCTTCACCCACTGGCTCAATTTGAGTCCAGCCAAGATTCTCAGGCAAAAGTACCTTTCCATTAGATTCATTAATTGTCGTAGTCTGCCTGTACACTTTTCCATTTCGGTAACAGCTTGCCTGAAGCGATGACTGTATTTGGCTGATATTACAATCACTATCAACCACGCTGCCAATAAAATGGATGACCCCATCAGATGCATTGATATAGGCTGAGAACATTAACGTAATAGCGGTTGTTAAAAAAAGAAATGAACGATATAGGCTCATAATTACCTCAAATAGAGTTTATTGAGTTTTTAGCCTTCCATTGCGCGGTTCGTTAATTTATTCATTAACTAAATAACACAACTAAAAATATAAGCGATCTTTCGCTTTTTATCCTTCCTATGGATGTTGTTTTTTTGTTGCGTTGTGGAAGCGTAATCTAGCAATAATAAGCGGTAGTTAAAAGTAATTTAAGGTTAAATTACAATATAAAATAAAACTTTAGATATTCATCCGTTAATTGATCTAAGTGATGAATATTTTGTTTTTATTAATTGTTTATTTCTATGGTTGAATTTAATTAGTTAATTTTCTATAAAACATTCTTAAATTACCAATTTTAAGAAATAGTGTTATTACTAATTCCCGTTACAGCAATTTCTATTAATGTGGATACCGAGTATCCCTTGGGAAGGAAGTGATTATGGAATCAGAATGGTTTACGGCGAAACAACTCACCGAGATAGCGCCTTTGCCCACAACGCCGCAGGGGTTGCATTCGCATGCGAGAAAATCGGAATGGATAAGGCGCAAGCGCGATGGGAAAACGATTGAATACCATATCGATAGCCTGCCAGAAGAGGTTAAAGAGGTGCTGCATTTACATCAGGTAAACGAGACGAGAGCGTTTTATCAACTCAAGTCGAATGATGACAGCATTGGGGCACAGTTATGGGACGATGTGTGTGAAAAAATACCGTTGCTGCAACGCGAAAAGCTCGTTGAGCTGGCATTATTAGAAGGGGTTAATGCGTTGTTTTTTCGTTTGGCATCATCATTAGCGTTGCGCTAGAGATGTCGACAACGTTTATTGGAAAGGAAACACAACCGCTGTTATCACATTAAGAACGTCAGCGGTTGTGTTGTCATGCAAGTGTCTAATTAGCCTTGTTGCAGCAGGGTAGACATGGCGTTGCGATAACGCAGTTCGAGGGTTTCACGGCTCGTGGTGGTGATATCCAGATCGCGCAGGCGGCCATCTTTCAGACCATAAACCCATCCGTGGATCATCACTTTTTGTCCACGTTTCCATGCCGATTGCATGATGGTGGAATGGCCGAGGTTATAGACCTGCTCAACCACGTTCAGTTCGCACAGAGTATCTAAACGTTTTTCTGGCGGTAGCTCACCCAGTAGAGAACTGTGTTTGTACCACAGGTCGCGAATGTGCAGCAGCCAGTTATTAATCAGCCCAAGCTCAGGATTTTCGACCGCAGCCTCAATCCCGCCGCAGCCCAAGTGGCCACAGATAATAATATGCTCAACCTGTAATACGTCGACGGCATATTGAACAACCGACAGGCAATTCAAGTCGGTGTGGATAACGAGGTTGGCAACATTACGGTGAACAAAAAGTTCGCCAGCTTCCAGCCCTGTTAACTGTTCAGCCGGTACACGGCTGTCAGAACAACCAATCCATAGAAAGCGCGGACGTTGTGATTGAGCAAGACGACCAAAAAATTCAGGGTCTTCTTGGCTCACGGTATCCGACCATGCATGGTTATTCGCAATAAGTTTTTCGATTTCTTTCATTGAGGTTAATCGTCTGTAACATGCGGTTTGCGATGGTTAATATAGGCTAATCGTCACAGTTTTGAAATCGGAACAGTGCCTTCAGCAAAAAATGGCATAGAAAATAACGGCGTTATTCCTTGAAAAAATTACCATCCGTTAACATTAAGTTATGCAAATGTTCCTCATAAAGTATCTTAGCATCAGGTGCCTATAAGCCTTAAATACGGTAGCTAATACTGTTATGGCTATGTAAAATAGGCACTCTTCGGTCAACGTTCACATCCCGATTATTGACGGTTTCTGCTTATTATTGTTTTGAAACCGTTCCAAAAAAAGCCTGATAGCTCAGGCGCAAAGGTACGCTAATCATAATGACAAACGCACTGGAACTTTCCCAGCTCACCAAAACGTATGCGGGTGGCGTGCAGGCGCTGCGCGGTATTGATTTACAGGTTGAGGCTGGCGATTTCTATGCCCTGCTTGGGCCAAATGGCGCAGGGAAGTCGACCACCATCGGCATTATTAGCTCCTTGGTGAATAAATCCTCCGGTAAGGTCAACGTGTTCGGTTATGACATCGATCGTGACATCGTTAACGCTAAACGCCAGTTGGGTTTGGTGCCGCAGGAGTTCAACTTCAACCCGTTTGAAACGGTGATGCAGATAGTTGTTCATCAGGCGGGCTATTACGGCGTCACGCATTCAGAAGCCTTGGTTCGTGCGGAGAAATACCTCAAGCAGTTGGATCTTTGGGGGAAACGTGACGAGCGGGCTCGGATGCTTTCTGGCGGTATGAAACGCCGTTTGATGATTGCACGTGCGCTGATGCATGAGCCAAAACTACTGATTCTTGATGAACCGACCGCGGGCGTCGATATTGAACTGCGCCGCTCAATGTGGGGATTCTTGAAAGAGCTTAATGCTCAGGGAACCACCATTATTCTGACCACGCACTATCTGGAAGAAGCTGAGATGCTGTGCCGCAACATCGGCATTATCCAGAACGGTGAGTTGGTCGAAAACACCTCGATGAAAGAGCTGCTTTCCAAGCTGAAATCTGAAACCTTCATTTTGGATTTAGCGGCGAAAAGCCCATTACCGAAGCTTGACGGTTATAAGCACCACCTGCGTGATACCTCAACGCTGGAAGTTGAAGTGCTGCGTGAGCAAGGTTTGAATGGCGTATTCAGCCAGCTAAGCGCGCAGGGAATTCAGGTGTTGAGCATGCGTAACAAAGCCAACCGTTTGGAAGAGCTGTTCGTGACCTTAGTCCACGACCATGATGAAAAACCGCGTGTGAATACGGAGAAAAAGGCATGAACGCACTCTATTGGGTCGCGCTGAAAAGTATCTGGACCAAAGAAGTCCATCGTTTTGCCCGAATTTGGATCCAAACGTTGGTGCCACCGGTCATCACCATGACGCTGTACTTCATCATTTTCGGCAATCTGATCGGTTCTCGCATCGGCGAAATGCATGGTTTTGATTACATGCAGTTTATCGTGCCGGGTCTTATCATGATGTCGGTGATTACGAACTCTTATGCCAACGTAGCATCGTCGTTTTTCAGCGCGAAGTTTCAGCGCAACATTGAAGAACTTCTGGTTGCACCGGTGCCAACACACGTGATTATCGCCGGTTTCGTCGGCGGCGGCGTGGCGCGTGGCGTCTGCGTAGGGATTCTGGTGACGCTGGTTTCATTATTCTTCGTACCATTCCATGTTCACAGCTGGGGCGTTGTCGCTGCAACGCTGTTGTGTACCGCGATTTTGTTCTCGCTGGGCGGGTTGCTGAACGCCGTATTTGCCAAAACCTTTGACGATATCAGTCTGGTGCCAACTTTTGTGCTGACGCCATTGACCTATCTGGGTGGCGTATTCTATTCGCTGACCCTGCTGCCTCCTGTTTGGCAGGCGATATCTAAGCTGAATCCTATCGTCTATATGATCAGCGGCTTCCGCTTTGGGTTCTTAGGCATTAACGATGTGCCGCTTATCTTTACCTTCGTGGTACTGCTGGCGTTTATCGTGGTGTTCTATCTGCTGGCGTGGTATCTCATTGAGCGTGGGCGCGGCCTGCGTTCCTAATCGCCCCAAGCCTCCGTGAAAACGGGGGCTTTTTTGTTTTAAATAGCATCATTTCTGCCTTATCTCACACTCCTGCATCGTCATTGATTATGTTTGCTGCGGTGAACGCCATTTCCTGATAAACCCTAATACTTATGAGACTAATCTGAGAGCCTGCTCCTAAAAGCCAGCAGCAGATCTTATTATTTATTATGGCGACGAACGGCAGGATGCCGTATCAAGCAGCAAGGGGAGAACGCGCATGTTAGGGATTGTCTTAGCAGGACATACTGGCTTTGCCAGTGGCACGCTAAAATCACTCAAGCATTTGCTGGGGGCGCTGCCAGAGCAATGTATCAGCGTGGAATATACTGATTGGCTGAGCACCAATATGCTCAGCCGAATGATGTGCGATGCGCTGCACGCCGCAGACAGCGGTGATGGCGTAGTCTTTATTACCGATATTTTAGGCGCGGCACCGTTTCGCAGCGCAGCGTTGATGAGCCATAAGCATTCTAAATGCGAAGTGGTGGTGGGAATTAGCTTAGGTGCGATGATTCAGTTGTTCCCTCAGCGTGGGGTACTCACCGCTTCTGCGTTCCGCGACCATGCGTTAGAGCTAACGCGTGGGCAAGCGACCAGCTTGTGGCACGAACAAAACCGCCATCCAACGGTGATGGTGCGTAGCTCAGAGGCCTGTAACATCGAGAATTAGAAGCCAAAAGCGTGGGAATAGAGCTCTCAATGCAAACGGATGACGATTTCTTCAACGTGAAGCACAGAATATCTCTATAATGCGCCCTGACGCTTTTTGCGAACTAAAATCGAGAGGATGTACCCGGTAATGATGAATAATGATGTTTTACGCAGCGTTCGCTACATGCTGAATCTGAATAATGAGAAAATGATCAGCATCTTAGCTCTGGCCGACACCAAGGTGACGCTGGAAGAAATGGCGAGCTTCGTAACCAAAGAAGGCGAAGAAGGTTTTAAGGTTTGCCCTGACGTCGTAATGGGATATTTCCTGAATGGCCTGATCTTCTTCAAACGTGGCAAAGACGAAAAATATCCTGCGCCAAAAGTTGAACGCCGTATCACCAACAACATTATTCTGAAAAAACTGCGCGTGGCATTTGAGCTGAAATCCGTGGATATTATTGAGATCTTAAAATCTCAAGATTTCGCGATTACTGAATCCGAACTGAGCGCTATTTTCCGCGCCGACGGTCACAAACACTACCGTGAATGTGGCGACCAACTGCTGCGTTACTTCCTGAAAGGTTTAGCTGCACGCGTGCGTAAAGGCTAATCCTAACCGCGTTAAAAAAACCGCTCACGGTTCTGCCGTTGTAGCGGTTTTTTTATTTCTCGCCGTGTTAAAACCGCCATCTGTATGTCGATATTACCTGCCTAACAGCCACCATACCCATAGCCAAAATCAGACAGCAAAGTCGCGTCAGATTTATTGCTAACTTTTTAAAATGTGATCACGATCACTTCACTAAATAAAATCTTATCCCTTCACTTCAAAAGAACCTGCTTTCGTTTTTTGACGGGTATTTTCTCTGTGAGAAGCGCTAGATAGCTATTCAACTCACAAATCTCCCTGTTTGTTGTTTCGTTGTCTGGCTTTCACTGTATTTTACATCGAAAGGTTTTTTGGCCTATTTTGCCCAAAAAGTAGGCTGTAACCGCGATCACAATTTCACTTCACTGCCTTTGCTGTAATGCATTCGAAAGAGAGCGAAAGCTTCTTGATTCAAACACCACACTCCAAGGAGTCATGGATATGACGTTAGATACCGTAAAACGCCGCGAGCAGATTATTGACCTGTTGTGCCACGAGGGCAGCGTGCGCGTTGAGCCTCTCAGCGCGCGGTTTGGGGTATCGAGCGTCACCATCCGTAACGACCTGCGTTATCTGGAACAAAAAGGCTGTGCGCTGCGCTCTTACGGCGGCGCCATGCTTAATCAGCAATTCGCGTTTGATAGGCCTTTGCAAGACAAAGGGCGTATGAACCGCGACGTTAAATCGCGCATCGCTGCCAAAGCGGCAGAGTACGTGAAAGACGGCGATACGCTGATTTTAGATTCTGGATCGACCACGACGCAGATTACGCCATACCTCAAAGGGCGGCGCGATCTGGTGGTCATGACTAACGCGTTGAACATCGCCTATGAACTGGCGGGGTTTGAACGGATTGAAGTGATGGTACTGGGCGGAAGCGTTCGTCAGAACTCCTATTCGCTCTATGGTCCGGCTGCAGAACAGCAATTGCGTCAACATCGCTTTGATACCTTATTTCTTGGCGTCGATGGGTTTGACCTGGAAGCAGGGATAACCACGCCACATACCGGCGAAGCTCACCTCAATCGCGTGATGTGCGAGGTGGCACATGAAATTATCGCCGTGGTGGACTCCAGTAAATTTGGTCGCAAAAGCTTCTGCATGATCCGTGAGGCCGGTCAGATCCACCGGCTGATCACAGATAGCCGGATCCCCGACAACTACAAGCGGGCATTAACGGAACTCGGCGTAGAAGTGATTATTGCCGACGACTGATCGACATCCTTGATCGATTAAATATGCCTGCATGGAGACATCATGCAGCCTTTATTACAGCTTATCCGTCGCCACAAATCGGGCGAGGCGGTGGGGATCTATTCGGTCTGTTCCGCGCATCCGTGGGTATTAGAAAGTGCCTTATTGCTGGCTAAAGCCCGTCACAGCGCGGTTTTGATTGAAGCAACCTCAAATCAGGTCAATCAGTTTGGTGGCTATACCGGGATGACTCCCGCGCAGTTCCGTGATGCGCTTTGGGCACAGGCCGACCGCGTTGGATTATCGCGCGATCGGGTGTGGTTGGGCGGCGATCATCTCGGGCCCAATGCTTGGCAGGATCGCAGCGCAGATGAAGCCATGCAGCTCGCGGAAACGCTGATCCATGATTACGTGAGCGCCGGTTTTCGCAAGATCCATCTCGATTGTTCTATGTCATGCCTCGGCGATCCTGTCCCTTTGGGGGATATGGAAGTTGCTGCGCGTGCGGCTCGTCTTTGTGCGGTGGCAGAGAAGGCGTGGCAGCAGGCGGGCGGCGAACGTCCGGTGTATGTGATTGGCACTGAAGTTCCGGTTCCCGGCGGTGCTCAAGAAGATATGGATGGCATGCAGGTCACCACGCCACAGGCCGCGGCGGCGACGTTGGATATCCACCAAAAGGCATGGCACAAGGCTGGACTGGACAGCGTATGGGAAAGAGTGATTGCGCTGGTGGTACAGCCGGGCGTTGAGTTTGATCATCACAGCGTGGTGCATTACCAGCCGGAAAAAGCACAGGCGCTGAGCCAGTTTATCGAAAGCCAGCCGCATATGATTTATGAAGCTCATTCCACCGACTACCAAACGCCGCATGCCTATCGCGAGCTGGTACGCGATCACTTTGCGATCTTAAAAGTCGGCCCTGCCTTAACCTTTGCGCTGCGTGAAGCCCTGTTTGCTCTCGATCGTATCGATCGTGAATGGAACGGTGAACTTAAAGCGGCACATCTGCGCGACACGTTGGAACAAGTGATGCGCGAACAACCGCAGCAGTGGAATCGCTATTACCACGGTTCGCCACACCAACAATTTATCGATCGCCAATACAGCCTCAGCGACCGCGTTCGCTATTACTGGCCTCATCCTCAGGTACAGCAGGCCGTTGATTTACTGATGAGTAATCTGCGCAGCCATCCGGTGCCGATGGCGCTACTCAGCCAGTATCTCCCCGAACAGGCACAGGCGTTGAACGCTGGAACGCTGGGTAAAGATCCACAGCTGTGGGTTCTGGACAAAATACAGCGGGTACTTTTGAGCTACGCCGAAGCCTGTGAACCCAAAGCTGAAACTATCCAATCTCAGGCGCAAGGAGCCTTAGCATGAGTGAGCTGTTTTCCTATTCTGAAGCATGGCTACATGAGCACCATGCGCTACATACCGCGCGTGAAATCGATCAGCAGCCACGTCTGTGGCGACAGCTACACGATGAGTTGAGCGAGAGTCAGGGATATTGGAAACCGTTTTTGCAGCCGCTATTGGCCGATCCAACTCTGCAAATTGTGTTGTGCGGCGCAGGTTCCTCTGCATTTGTGGGACGTGCGCTAGCTCCTTGGCTGCGTGAGCAATGTGGTTTGGACGTAGTGGCCTATGGCACCACCGATATTGTGCCTTCGCCGCTGCAATATCTGGACCCTGAGCGGCCTACGTTGCTGGTGTCCTATGGCCGTTCGGGAAATAGCCCTGAAAGCGTCGCGGCCGTGCGCTTAGCCGATCAGATATTGCCGCATTGCCACCATTTAATGCTGACCTGTAACCCCGATGGGGCACTGGCGCGCTATGCAGAAGGGCGACGCAATGTCTGCTCGCTGATTATGCCGCAGGGTTCGCACGATCAAAGTTTTGCCATGACCTCCAGCTTTAGCTGCATGACGCTGGCTACCGTTCTGCTGCTAGGACCGTTAACGCTGGCGCAGAGCGCGCCAGCATTACAACAGATGACCGCGTTGTGTTGTCGTGAACAACAGCATTGGCAACAGCAGGTAAAAACGCTGGCGAACAGCGGATTTAAGCGCGCGATGGTATTAGGTGGACGCTGTTTTACCGGTATCGCCGAGGAAGCCGCGCTGAAGATGCTCGAACTCACCGCCGGGCGGATTGCCACGCGCTATGACTCATCAATGGGCGTACGCCATGGGCCGAAATTCATGGTGGATGGCGACACGCTAGTGCTGCTGATGATGTCTTCCGAGGCTTATTGCCACCGCTACGACGCTGATTTATTGCGTGAACTACGCCATGACGATCTGGCTAAGCAGATCGTGGCGCTAAGCGGTACGCCGGGAGATTTCCATACCGTACTCGATAGCGATCTGGATGATATCTGGCTGCTATTTCCTTATCTGATGTATTTGCAGATGTTGGCGTTTGAAACGTCTTTGGCACTGGGCATGACGCCAGATAATCCGTGCCCGACAGGGGAAGTCAACCGCGTGGTGAAAGGGGTGGAAATCTATCCGTTTACCGCAGTTCGTTCCATCAACACTCATTTAGCAAAATAACAAGTCAGGAGTGGAGCATGTCGACCCCGAATATTTTAATGACCCGCATTGATAACCGATTAGTTCACGGGCAGGTAGGTGTGACGTGGACAAATACGCTAGGGGCTAATTTGGTTTTGGTTGCCAATGACGCCGCAGCAGCCGATCCGGTACAGCAAAACCTGATGGATATGGTGGTGGCTGAAGGCGTTCAAACCCGCTATTTCACGCTGGAGAAAACCATCGACGTGATTCATAAAGCGGCCGATCGGCAGAAAATTTTCATCGTATGCAAAACCCCACAGGATGTTCTCACGTTGGTGAAAGGCGGAGTGCCAATCAATTTCGTCAACGTCGGCAATATGCACTTTGCCGAGGGAAAACGGCAGATACACAAAACCGTATCCGTGAATGACAGCGATACGGCGGCGTTTCGCGAACTGGAGAGACTGGGTATCACCTGTGAAGTTCGGCGCGTGCCGGATGAGTCCGGTGAATCCATTGCCAAACTCTTAGCATAACCGGAGTAAACCATGTTTACAGATGCGTTATTGATTGGCTTATTAGCCGGACTGGCGGGGGTAGACCTGTTCGATGGTCTCACCCATTTCCATCGTCCGGTGGTAATTGGCCCGTTGGTCGGGCTGATTTTAGGCGATGTGCAAACCGGCCTGCTGGTCGGTGGTTCATTAGAGCTCGTTTGGATGGGAATGGTGCCGCTGGCGGGGGCTCAGCCGCCAAACGTAGTCATTGGCGGAGTCATTGGCACCGCGTTTGCCATTCTGACCCATGCCGACCCCAAAGTGGCGATAGGCATTGCGGTGCCTTTTGCTATCGCGGTGCAGGGGTGTATCACTCTGCTGTTCACAGCGTTTTCGCCGATGATGCACAAGTGCGACAAAATGGTACAAGAACTCAATTGGCGCGGCATTGAACGCGTGAACTATCTCGGCATTGCGATCCTGTTCTGCTTCTACTTCATTGTGGCCTTCTTGCCGGTTTACTTCGGTGCCGACGCCGCCAGTGCGATGGTGCAGAAAGCGCCAACGTGGCTGCTGGATGGTCTGGCCGTTGCAGGTGGAATGATGCCTGCCATCGGTTTCTCACTGCTGATGAAAATCATGATGAAAAAGACCTATGTGGCTTATTTCATCCTCGGTTTTATTTCCGTGACCTTTCTCAATATGCCGATTATCGCCGTTGCTTTGGGCGCATTCGCCATCGCGTTGATCGACTTCTTTAACCGTTCCCGCAACGAACAGGATGGCGAGACTAACGCGCCTTCTTCTTCGACTCATGCTCAGGAGATGGAAGATGGGATTTAATGACAACGAAGCTGTGATGGCGGCCAAAGCCGAGCAGCGTATGGCGCAGGCCTTGGCGACTAGCCAAGTTGAGCAAGACGACTATATCGATAGCACGCCAGCGGAAGCCTTAACCAAGCAAGACCTAAATCGGATGGCGTGGCGTTCTCTGCTGTTACAAGCGTCGTTCAACTATGAGCGTATGCAGGCGGGCGGTTGGCTGTATACCCTGATCCCTGGACTGCGCAAGATCCATAAGAACCCTCAGGATCTGGCGAACTCGATGAAAATGCACATGGAATTTATCAATGTGCATCCCTTTGATGTGACATTCCTTTCCGGCCTCGTGCTGGCGATGGAAGGCAGCAAAGAAAAGGTATCCACTATTCGAGCAGTCAAAGTGGCGCTGATGGGGCCGTTGGGCGGCATTGGTGATGCGCTGTTTTGGCTCACGTTGCTGCCAATCTGCGCCGGTATCGGTGCTTCGTTAGCGCTTCAGGGCAGCCTGTTTGGGCCGATTGTCTTCCTACTGATGTTCAACGTTGTGCATTTTGGCCTGCGTTTCGGGCTGGCTCACTACGGCTACCATGCAGGCACCAGCGCGTTGGCGCTGCTAAAAACCCACACCAAAAAGATATCTCATGCGGCGTCAATTGTCGGGATGACGGTGATCGGGGCGCTGGTGGCGTCGTACGTTCATCTCTCAACGCCGTTAGTTATGCATGCGGGTAAAGCCAGCGTAGCGCTCCAGAAAGACGTGCTAGATAAGCTGATGCCCAATCTTCTGCCGCTGTGCTTCACGCTGCTGGTGTTCTGGCTAATGAAACGTGGTTTTTCACCGGTGAAACTGATCGGTTTAACGGTGTTGTTTGGCGTGGTAGGCAAGTTTATTGGATTCCTTTAAGGAGGCGCGATGTTAGGTCTAGTGATTACCGGACATGGCCGCTTTGCCAGCGGTCTGTTGCAGGGCGTGGAACAGGTGGTTGGTGAGCAGTCGCAATGCTGTGCGGTGGATTTTCCTGAGGGCGTAAGTACCGCTGAACTTATGGTGATGTTAGAGCAAGCCTGTGCGTCCTGTGATAGCGGGGAAGGCGTGGTGATCCTGAGCGATTTACTGGGAGGGTCGCCGTTTCGACAGGCCGCGATAATTGCCAAACAACATGCAGATTATCAAGTGATTACCGGCACCAATATGCAGCTTGCGGCAGAGATGATGCTAGAGCGAGAAGGGATGAATCCTCAGTCGTTTCGCGATATGGCGCTGGAGTGTGGGCGGCGCGGTGTGACCAGCCTGTGGCACGAAGAACAAAAGTGTAATCAACAACAAAATGATTCCGTCAGCTTAGACGGTATTTAAGGAGCCCATTTTATGTACCTGATTTCAAACCGGGAAATTCTCAAAAAGGCTCAGCGCGAAGGTTACGCCGTACCCGCATTCAACGTTCACAATTTAGAAACTGTACAAGTGGTGGTGGAAACCGCCGCTGCGCTGAGATCGCCAGTGATTTTAGCCGGTACCCCAGGCACATTTACCTATGCAGGTACCGATTATCTGGTGTCTATTTGCCAAGAAGCTGCCCATCTGCATGATTTACCGCTAGCGTTGCATTTGGATCACCACGAAAAACTGGACGATATTCGCGCCAAAGTGACCGCCGGCGTGCGCTCGGTCATGATTGATGGTTCGCACTTTGCGTTTGAAGAGAATATTCGCACGGTGGCTGAAGTGGTACGTCTATGCCAGCGTTATGACGTGAGCGTGGAAGCTGAACTAGGACGATTAGGTGGGCAAGAAGATGACCTGAACGTTGATAGTGCAGACAGCTTCTTTACCGATCCTGCCGCAGCATGTGAGTTTGTTCAGCGTACTGGCATTGATTCCCTCGCCGTGGCAATTGGCTCGGCGCACGGCTTGTACCACGGTGAACCGCATTTGGATTTCGCACGCTTGGCCGAAGTGCGCAAGGCCGTTGATATACCGCTTGTGCTGCATGGCGCATCGGGTATTCCAGAACACATGGTGCGTGAAGCGATAGGGCTTGGGATCTGCAAAGTGAACGTTGCCACCGATCTGAAAATCGCGTTTGCAGATGCGGTAAAAAGCTACTTTACCGAGCATCCTGACGCGAATGATCCGCGCAAATATATCACACCGGGTAAACAGGCCATGCGCGAAGTGGTTGAGGAGAAGATTAGAATCTGTGGGAGTGAGGGGAAGCTTTAGCTGGGGATTGCAGAGTTGACCCCACCCTAACCCTCCCCTTCACAGGGGAGGGAACTGTTCGGCGATGTTTATACGAATCTCGAGCGGCTCCTTCCCCTGTGAAGGGGGAGGTTGGGAGGGGGTTGCAGCAATACTGAATTGACCCCACCCTAACCCTCCCCTTCACAGGGGAGGGAACTGTTCGGCGATGTTTATACGAATCTCGAGCGGCTCCTTCCCCTGTGAAGGGGGAGGTTGGGAGGGGGTTGCAGCAATACTGAATTGACCCCACCCTAACCCTCCCCTTCACAGGGGAGGGAACTGTTCGGCGACGTTTATACGAATCTCGATCTGCTCCTCCCCCTGCGAAGGGGGAGGTTGGGAGGGGGGGGGGCCTCACAAGTTTACACCACCATTTCCTGTTCCTCTTTTAACCATGCACCTAACCCATCACCCATGCTATTCTGTTGTTCCTGAATGATTTCTTTGCCTGATGGCACCTGACTTTTCTAAATATAAAAATGAAGCTAATTCAATCAATAACAGCCGGATTGCTGTTTTCTCTCTATGTTATTTTTATACCGCAAACGGCCCTTGCAGACTTGTTGCCCGATAGCTGGCAGCAATATCAATACATGCAAGCCGAGCGTGATAGTGAAATTTATTCGCTGGTGGGAGAGCATGTGATCCCCGTTGGACAAATTAAGCAGGGACAGGTGCTGAACGTCTTTCAGGCCGACGCTGAGTATTACGAGTTTCGCTTTGGCAACGGTACAGGCTTTATCGCGCGTGAAGATTTGAGCGAGCGTAAAAACCCTGAAGCGCCGCGTGATAACTTGGGCGATCTGCGCAAGAAAAGTTTTCAAAATCTCGTCACCAGTCGCTCGGTGACCGTGTATAGCCAAGCTGATAATCAAAGTGCGCCAGTCGCCACGCTGGAGGAAAACCTGCGTTATCCGATCCTGAATAAACAAAAGGATCGCCTTAACCAGACATGGTATGAAATCAACTTAGGCGATCGTCTTGGTTATGTGAGCGAACTGGACGCGGAGCTGGATAACGGCATTGCGATACTGACTTACCATCATATCCTGAAAAATGAAGAGAATAAGCGTTTTCGCCATACGTCGACCACAACGTCTGACGTGGCATTTAGCAACCAAATGGCCTATTTGAAACAGGCGGGCTATACCACGCTCTCGATGTATCAGTTGGAAGGATACTTAAACGGCACCATGAACTTACCCGCCAAAGCGGTAGTGCTGACGTTTGATGATGGACTCAAATCGGTCTATCGCTATGCGTATCCGGTGCTCAAACAGAATGGGCAACGCGCTACGGCGTTTATTATCTCTTCGCGCATCAAACGCCATCCGCAGGCTTGGAACCCTAACGGGTTACAGTTTACGAGCATTTCAGAACTGCGTGAGATGCAGGATGTATTTGATATTCAGTCGCATACGCACTTTTTACATCGCGTGAGTGCGAACAAACAGCCGATTTTATTCAGCCGTTCTTATCATAATATTTTGTTTGATTTCCAACATTCGAGAAGGGCGCTTTCGCAGTTTAATCCGCATGTTCAATATTTGTCGTATCCCTTTGGTGGTTATAACCAAAAGGCGATGGATGCGGCGCGCGATGCAGGATTTCATCTAGCGGTGACGACGGTTAAGGGAAGGGTTCGAATGGGGGACAACCCGTTCGCGTTGAAGCGTTTATATGTACTGCGTACGGATTCGGTGCAAAGCATGGCGTCATTGATTGCTAACAAGCCACAGCCTGTGCCAGAAAATCCGGATGCTGGAGTGGTTAAGGTACCAGCGGCGGCGGTGAAATAATATTTTGCTGTTGTGAAAGACCCCCTCCCAACCTCCCCCTTCGCAGGGGGAGGAGCCGATCGAGATTCATACAAACATCACCGAACAGTTCCCTCCTGCGAAGGGGAGGAGCCGCTCGAGATTCATATAAACATCACCGAACAGTTCCCTCCCCTGTGAAGGGGAGGGTTAGGGTGGGGTCAATTAAAGCGGGGAAAATAAAGAATTACGCCACCTGCACCGGAACGGCTTTTGCCAAGCGCTTCATCACATTATCACCTTCAAAATAGGCAACTTTAGGATTGTGTGAGCGGGCTTGTTCATCAGGCATCTGTACGTAAGAACAGATGATCATGGTGTCGCCAACGCATGCACAGCGAGCCGCCGCGCCGTTGACGGAAATAATTTTTGAACCGCGTTCGGCGGCAATCGCGTAGGTCGAGAAGCGCTGACCGTTATCTACGTTGTAGATATCGATGGCTTCATATTGCAGGATCCCCGCTGCATCTAAAAAATCCTGATCGATGGCGCAGGAACCTTCGTAGTGCAAATCTGCCTGAGTCACTTTGACGCGGTGCAGTTTGCCTTGCAACATAGTGCGTACCATAACAATACCTTCATTAACATCTATTGATGGCGGCCATCTCTGAAATCAGAGGCGGCAGTTCTCTTTGTTATCGATTAAGTGGTTTACTATATTTTAATAAATAAGTTTACCACTGTATGCAAAACAATTAACTTTCGGCGTTGAACGGCACGCGCATGTTATCAATCAGACGTGCTTTACCTAGCCATGCAGAAACCAAAATCACCGCAGTTTGTGTATCCACATTCACGTCTAGCAGAGTGTCAGCGTCGCGGACGAACAGCTCGTCTGGCTGCAAACCGGCCTCCCGCAAGCGCCCTGCGGTTTGTTCTAACAGCTCGTCGATGTTGCGTTCGCCGTTTTCCAACTGAGTCGCTAAATGACTCATGATGTTATACAGGCGAGGGGCTAGGCGACGTTCATCAGGCGTCAGGTAGCCATTACGTGAGCTCAGCGCCAGTCCATCCTGACCGCGAACGATAGGCACGCCCACGATATCAATATCAAAACTCAGGTCGGCAACCATTTTGCGGATCAGCGCCAACTGCTGGAAATCTTTCTCGCCGAAACAGGCAATATCTGGCTGGATGAGATTGAACAGTTTGCTCACGATGGTAGAGACGCCGCGAAAATGTCCAGGACGACTTGCACCTTCCAGCATGGTAGAGAGTGACGGCACATCGACATAGGTCTGCTGTTCTAAGCCTTTCGGATAGATTTCTTTTTCAGACGGAGCGAACACCAAATCCACGCCTAGGCGCGTTAATTTTTCACAATCTTCCTGCAACGTACGCGGATAGCGAGCGAGGTCGTCAGGGCGATCAAACTGCATCGGATTCACAAATACGCTAACGACAACGATATCAGCTCGCGCTTTTGCTTCTTCAACCAGCGTGAGATGACCTTCGTGCAGATTTCCCATGGTAGGCACCAGCGCAACGCGCTTGCCTTCCTGACGCCAACGGCGGATTTCACGACGTAGCAAAGGGGTTGTTTCAATGATTACCACAGTGGTTCTCCAAACTTATGAGCCACGCTAACCTCCCCTTGACGGGAGGTTAGCCACGGACTGACCGATCAGTTGAAAGTATGCTCCGCTGCCGGATACAAACCCTGTTCAACCTCTTCAATGTATAGACGAATGGCTGCGCGAATATCACTTTGGCCCGCTAAGAAATTCTTGGCAAATTTAGGCGTATGTCCACCGGTAATCCCCAAGGCGTCGTGCATGACTAAAATCTGGCCGTCGGTATCTTTACCTGCACCAATACCGATAACCGGAATACGCAGCGCTTCAGTGATGGTTTTTGCCAGTGCCGCAGGCACACATTCTAAAACTAACAGCTGAGCACCGGCTGATTCCAATGCCAGCGCATCTTCCAGCAGCTTATCGGCACCGTCTTTGTCACGGCCCTGAACTTTATAGCCGCCAAAGATATTCACAGACTGCGGTGTTAAGCCAAGGTGTGCACAAACTGGCACTGCGCGCTCGGTTAGCATTTCCACCGTTTCAACGAGCCAGCTGCCGCCTTCCAGCTTGACCATGTTGGCTCCGGCTCGCATAAGCGTGGCTGAATTTATGCAGGCTTGTTCCGGTGTGGCATAGGTCATGAAAGGCAAATCGGCGAGTAAAAGGCAGTGTGGTGCGCCATGACGTACGGAGCGCGTATGGTAGGCGATATCTTCAATGGTGACAGGCAGCGTGGAATCGTGCCCTTGTAGCGTCATACCGAGTGAATCACCCACTAACATGACGCGGATGCCCTGATCTTCAAACAGCTTGGCGAAGCTGGCATCGTAAGCGGTGATGGTGGCGAATTTTGTTTTTTGTTGTTTTAACTGTAACAGATGGGTGATGCTGGTCGGCTTCATGGTGTCCCCTGACGGCTTCATTCAGACTGAAACAAAAGCGCATTCTAAGAGATGTTATGCCCTAGGGATAGCGCTTTATTGGCCTACCGCACAGGAAAGGTATTAGGGGTAAAACCTCAGTAACTCATGGAAATAAAAAGGGAATTGGGTAAAACAGAAAGGAAAGGATATATATCGTAGAATAATTATTTATAGTTATTTCATTGGTATAACTGCAGCAGTTACCACCGTGTGAGCGGTTCAGCGCCGAGCTGTGTCATGGCAGATTGCAGGCTTTCGCCGGTAGGAAAATACAATTCGGGGGCAATTTCTGCTAGCGGATATAGCATGAATTGGCGGTTTTTCATGTCGTAATGCGGTACGGTTAAGCGTTCGGTGTTTATTATTTCATCGCCGAACAGCAAAATATCGAGATCCAACGTGCGTGGACCCCAGCGTTCATCTTTACGCACGCGACCGTGTTCCAGCTCGATTTTTTGCGTATGGTCGAGCAGATTTTCAGCGGATAAATCTGTGTCTAATGCCACCACCGCATTCAGGTAATCAGGCTGATCCTGAGGCCCGAGCGGCGGTGTGCGATATAGCGATGAGGTTGCAATCAGCTTCGTCTGCGGCAGTTCGGCCAGCGCGTTAAGCGCCGACTGAACCTGATGCAGAGGATTAGCCAAATTGCTGCCTAAGGCTATATAGACGCGTGTCATTCGCTGCTGCCTTCACGGCGCGGTGCGCGACGACGTGGGCGACGCGGACGGCGACGAACACCATCATCTCCCAGCTCATTCGCCATGCTCTTCTGACGTGTTAGAGGCGCTTTCTGGAACTCATCCCACCACTGCGTCAAACGTTGCAGCTCATGGTTATTCTCTGCCTGTGCGCGCAGCGCCAGCAGGTCAAAGGCCGCGCGGAACTTCGGTTGTTCCATCAGTTTATGCGCGCGTTTGCCCTGACGGCGAGATAAGCGCAGCTGCAATGACCAAATATCACGCACTAATGCGGTAATACGTTTTGGAATAGCCAGCGTGCGGCATTGCTCATCCAGAATATCGTTCATCGCTAATGCAAACGCGTCGTAATAGGTCAGACCGCTCTCGTCATTGATTTTCTGCGCTAGCTCAATCAGCGGATACCACAGCATGGCCGCAAAGAGGAATGCTGGATTCACACGCATATCGTTTTGCAAACGATGATCGGTGTTTTTCAGCACCTGATTGATGATGCGTTCCATCGGGCTATCGCCGTTTGGCGTGAAATGGCGCGCAATCACTGGGAATAACGGTTGGAACAACTGGTATTCGCACAGCAGCGTGTAAGTTGCAAAACCATAGCCAGATTGCAGTAGTTTCAGCGACTCTTCAAACAGACGAGCCGATGGGATCTCATGCAGCAACGAAGCTAAACGTGGGATCGGTTCGCCGGTTTGTGGACAGATGCTCATGTCCAGTTTGGCAGCAAAGCGCACCGCACGCAGCATGCGAACAGGATCTTCGCGGTAGCGAGTTTCAGGATCGCCAATCAGGCGAATACGGCCTTCCTGCAAATCACGCAGGCCGCCGGTGTAATCACGCACCGTGAAATCTGAAATACTGTAATACAGGCTGTTGATGGTGAAATCGCGACGCTGGGCATCTTCTTCGATGTTGCCATAGACGTTGTCGCGCAGCAGCATGCCGTTCTGGGCCTGCTGGGAGATATTTTTGCCATCACCGGCGTGTTCATGGTGGCCACGGAAGGTGGCAACTTCGATAATTTCAGGGCCGAACATCACATGGGCCAAGCGGAAGCGGCGGCCAACGAGACGGCAATTGCGGAACAGTTTACGCACTTGTTCCGGCGTCGCGCTGGTGGTGATGTCAAAATCTTTAGGCTGTTTACCGAGCAGCAGATCGCGCACGCCACCACCAACCAGATACGCTTCGTATCCTGATTTGTTCAGGCGATAGAGAACCTTGAGGGCGTTCTCACTGATTTGTTGGCGCGAAATGTTATGTTGATCGCGCGGGATCACCGTCATTGAACGTGACTCCTCCGCTTGTGCGCTCTCCGCCTCTCGGCTTAAAACCTTACGGCAAAAGTTGGCGACTCGGGTAAAAATGGTGCACCTCGATAGTGTCTTGTTAGTCGTATGCTCTGAATCATTCAAGCCCTAGCTAATGCCAGCAACTTGAGGTCTGATGAGTATATGCAGAAAAAATAGCGGGTCATCATAGCCTAAGCAGGGCATTTTGAGAATGCCGCTGATAAATTCACGGCATTAATCGTGAGTTTTTGGGTATTTGCTGCACGTCCCAATGGGCTACTGCATATTCTAGCAGCGCTTCGGTGGTTAAATCTTCCCAACCGTTTGGTACCGGCTGCCCCAAAAAGCCGAGTGCAGAAATGAGCACAGGGCGAGGATCGCTCATCGGAATAGGTTCAGCGTGATTCTGCTTCGACAGCTTGTTTCCATCGTGGTTCAGCGCCAAAGGCAGGTGCAGATAGCGTGGTGCTTGCCAACCCAACTGCTGATACAGCGCCATCTGACGCACCGTTGGTTCAATAAGATCGGCGCCGCGCACAATTTCAGTAATACCCTGAAAATGATCGTCCACCACCACGGCCAGATTGTAGGCAAACAGGCCATCGCGTCGGTGAATAATAAAATCCTCCTCTGCCATGGCGCGGTCGGCGGCTAGCCAGCCATGGAGCGCGTCTTCAAATCCATACACCGGTTCGGTTTGCTGTAAGCGCAGCGCGGCGTGCTCAGGCCCCAAATGCAGAGCGCGGCAGTGACCATCGTAAAATCCGCCGAGGGAATGAATGCGGCTGCGGGTGCAGGTACAGAAATAGGCTTTGTGCTCATGGCGCAGGGAGTCGAGTGCGGCGCGGTAGGCATCGTGGCGGTGCGATTGATACAGCACGCTGCCATCCCAGTGCAGTTGATAGTGCTCAAGCGTCCGCAAAATACGGCTGGCGGCACCGGGAACTTCGCGAGGCGGATCGATATCTTCGATGCGGACGAGCCAACGGCCTTGCTGTGAGCGAGCCTGTAAATAACTACCGAGAGCGGCGATAAGCGAACCAAAGTGTAAATCACCGGATGGAGAAGGGGCAAAGCGGCCAATATAATGATGTGATGGCATGGGTTTGATGAATTTCGTTACGTCGGCGTCATGCCGCAGTACGGGAAGAATTCACCACGGTGTTGGCTTCCTGCATTAACGCCGTGGTGAGGCTGGGTTAGTGAAACTATCAACGCCCATTTAGGGCGTTGGAGGATCTTAATATCCCAGATTAACCGGCCATCTGCTTTTCGCGGATTTCAGCCAGAGTTTTACAGTCGATGCAGAGATCGGCCGTTGGGCGCGCTTCTAAGCGACGAATACCGATCTCAACACCGCAAGACTCACAGAAGCCGAAATCGTCGTCTTCGACTTTCTTCAGAGTTTTTTCGATCTTTTTAATCAGTTTGCGCTCACGATCGCGGTTGCGCAGTTCTAAGCTGAATTCTTCTTCCTGTGCCGCACGGTCTACCGGGTCCGGGAAGTTCGACGCCTCGTCCTGCATATGGGACACAGTGCGGTCAACTTCGTCACGGAGCTGGTTACGCCACGCTTCAAGAATCAGTTTGAAATGACCCAGCTGGGCTTCATTCATGTACTCTTCGCCTGGCTTCTCTTGGTACGGCTCCACCCCAGCGATGGCGAGAATGCTTAAGGACGACGGTTTACGGTTTTGCCCTTCTTGCATGTTGCTTCTCCTACATAACACGCATTAGCGATCCCCAAATGGGGGAAAAATCAGGCCGCTATAAATAGCAGATGCCGTTAACGTTGGCAATTATTCCTGCATAATGCTTGACAATGGTGTGAAGGACGGCGTATTTGGCGAGCTGCTCTGCGTTTTTTGTCGTTTTTTTCAACAGAAGACGAAATAGCGGGCTCAGGACAACCCAAACGGCAGCGGGATGTTTAGCTCCATTCCTTCCGCGTTAATCTGCGCACCATAGCATATAACTTCTACGCCAAGCGCACAGGCTTGCGCCAGTAATTCCGCGTATTGCGGGTCAATATGTTGTGCTGGCGCAACCTTCGTAATACCGGTATGCAGTACGGCAAAAAACAGTACTGCGCGTTGTCCGCTTTGTACCTGCAGCGCCAGCTCCCGAAGGTGCTTTTGCCCGCGTAGCGTAACAGCATCGGGAAAGTAACCACAATCCTGTTCTAGCAGGGTCACAGACTTCACCTCAATATAGCAGTCAGGTCGATTTTCTGCCTGTAATAACAAGTCGATACGGCTTTTTTCTTCACCGTAGCGCACCTCGGTGCGTAGTTTTGTGTAACCAGATAATTCGTTGATGCGTCCAGCCTCGATGGCTTCTTGCACTAACGTATTGGCACGCATGGTATTTACACAAATCCAGTGATCTTGCTGAGTCTGAGTGAGCTCCCAAGAATGTGCATATTTTCTTTTGGGGTTGTCTGACGTGGAATACCAAACCGTATCACCTGGCGTCGCACAGCCCGTCATTGCACCGGTATTGGCGCAGTGCATCGTCATTTCAGTGCCGTCATTAAGGCGAACGTCGGCTAAAAAACGTTTGTAGCGTTGAAGTAGGCGCGCTGATTGTAGCGAGGGTGAAAAAATCATAAGTCTCTCTCTGTTATTTTTCTTTCTATATATATGTCGAGATTATTCTGAAAATTCAGAGTTCCGCGTTTTCTGCAGGTTTTTTAGGCGCAATGAGCGGCCAAGCGGCAATTTGCTCATAGCGGGTTCGGCCACGACGAAATTCCGACGAGTAGAGCGCGAAATTTTCAAAATCAATCGGCCAATGAAACCCTGAGGGCGGTAGCGATACGGCTTTTGTCGCCCCGCGCAGCAGCGTGACATGGGGGTGAAACGGGAGAGGGCTTTGATAACACCCGCTACGTGCCGCCTGCGATCGTAAAAGTTCGGCCAATTGCAGCAGCCCCCGTGGTGCGCGGCGCGTGCCCAGCCAGACAACACCCGCGCCCGGCCAATGGCCTGCGTCGTCGAGATCGAGGCTAAAAGCCGGTTGTTTAATCCGCGCAGCCATATTTTGCAGGGCCTGAGATTTCTGTTCGCTGATGTCACCTAAAAATGCCAAGGTGATGTGCAGATTGGCGGCGGCAATAGGGCCTCCCGCTTCGGCAGAAAACTGATCTGCACGCCATTTCACCAACGCACGTTGGGTTTTGGGCGGTATCGGTAAGGCAAAAAATAGGCGGCGGGTATCAGACATGCTTTCTGGTTTCTCTTAGTTTCACCGCTGAATGCTACAATGCCGTCTAGTCGATGTTAAAGCATTTAATCCTAATTAGTTTGGAGCCTTCGTGTCTTTACTTCCTGTTGCTGCGGTTCTTGAATCATTACTGGCCGCGCTGCAATCTTCAGCTCAGGTGCTACTGAATGCACCAACCGGTGCAGGTAAGTCTACTTGGCTACCGTTGCAATTGCTTAAGGCTGATTGGCTGAACGGTAAAATCATCATGCTTGAGCCTCGCCGGTTGGCGGCGCGCAGCGTGGCCCATCGCTTAGCGCAACAGCTGGGTGAAAGTGTGGGGCAAACCGTAGGCTATCGCATGCGAGCCGAAACCAAAGTTAGCGCGCAAACGCGGCTGGAAGTGGTTACCGAAGGTATTTTGACCCGTATGCTTCAGCAGGATCCCGAGCTATCAGGCGTATCGCTGGTCATCCTCGATGAGTTCCATGAGCGCAGCTTGCAGGCTGATTTAGCCTTGGCGCTGTTGTTGGATGTGCAGGAAGGATTGCGTGACGATCTGCGGTTGCTGATTATGTCTGCCACGCTGGACGACGCGCGTTTGACTCATTTACTGCCCGATGCACCGGTGATCCGTTCCGAAGGGCGGAGCTTCCCCGTGGTGCGCAGTTACATGCCGGTGTCAGCGCATGAACGGCTGGATCAAAGCGCCTCTCATGCCGCATTGAATTTGTTACGCCAAGAATCAGGCTCGTTGCTGCTGTTTTTACCCGGCGTGGGAGAAATTAAGCGCACCGCCGAACTGCTTGAACAGCGCGTTGATGCCAATACCGATATTTGCCCGCTTTATGGGGCGTTGCCGCTGGCTGAGCAACAGAAGGCAATTGACCCGTCACCGGCTGGGCGGCGCAAAGTCGTACTGGCTACCAATATTGCGGAAACGAGTTTAACCATCGACGGCATTCGTTTAGTCATCGACAGCACGCTTGAGCGTGTTAGCCAATTCGATGTGCGCAGCGGGCTCACGAAGCTGGTTACACAGAGAACCAGTCAGGCATCCATGACGCAGCGTGCTGGGCGCGCAGGGCGCTTAGAACCGGGGATTTGCTGGCATTTAATGGCGGCAGAACAGGCTGAACGCACGGCAGAATACAGCGAAGCCGAAATTCTCCATAGCGACTTGAGCAGCCTGTGGCTGAATCTTTTGCAGTGGGGATGCCACGATACCACTCAGTTAAAATGGCTGGATATGCCGCCACCTGCTGCGATTTCTGCGGCGCAGCGGCTGTTATTTCAGCTAGGAGCCATTAATGAGCAGGGTGGCTTAACCCAAACAGGCCGCGCTATGAGCGATGCCGGGAGCGATCCGCGTTTGGCGGCCATGCTCTGTGCCGCGCAAAGCGTCGGTGAGGATGCGCTTGCTACGGCGGCGCTGCTGGCCGCCATCATTGAAGAGCCTCCGCGTAACGGCGGCGTCGATCTACGCAATGCGCTTTATCATCCGCAGAGTCATTGGCAACGCCGTGCAAATCAGCTGACTAAGCGTTTGGGGAACGGTCGGGGCCGTGTAGAACCCGATGATGCTGCATTTTGGCTCGCTCATGCCTTTCCCGATCGTATTGCTAATCTACGTGGGCAAGATGGGCGTTATTTGTTGGCGAATGGTCTCGGTGCTGCAATGGAAGCCGATGACGCGCTGGCGCGTACGCCGTGGTTGATTGTGGCGAACCTTTTGCAGGGCGTGAATAACAGTGAAGCACGTATTTTGCTGGCGTTGCCTTGTGATATTGATCTTTTAGCTGCACGCTTGCCGCACCTGATTAGCGAGCAAACCAGCGTGGAGTGGGATGACGCGAAAGGTACGCTACGCGCATGGAAACGCCAGCAGCTAGGGCGCTTAGTGATTAAGGCACAGCCGCTGGCTAAACCATCGGCTGAAGAGCTGTCGCTGGCGCTACTAAATTGGGTTCGCAATCAGGGCATTAGTGCTTTGAATTGGAGCGACTCTGCCAAGCAGCTGCGTTTACGGTTACAGTGTGCAGCGCAGTGGTTACCAGAAGTTAACTGGCCTGCGGTAGATGATGATAGTCTGCTGGATTCGTTAGAAAGCTGGCTATTGCCTGCGCTAGACGGTGTGCGCGATCTGCGCGGTTTACAGAACATCAATCTGACCGATGCGCTGTTGGGCTTAATGGATTGGTCGATGCGACAACGTCTAGATAGTGCGCTGCCGACTCATTACACTGTGCCGACAGGATCGCGTTTACCGCTACAGTATTTTAGCGATAAACCACCGGTGTTAGCCGTGCGCTTGCAAGAGGTCTTTGGTGAGCAGCACAGCCCTAAAATCGCCGAAGGGCGAGTGGCGTTAGTGTTGGAATTGCTATCGCCAGCCCATCGCCCGCTGCAAATTACCCGTGATTTGGCCGCGTTTTGGCAGGGCTCATACCGTGAAGTGCAAAAAGAGATGAAAGGGCGTTATCCAAAGCATGCATGGCCGGACGATCCGGGAAATGCGCTGCCGACGCGTCGAACAAAACGCTACCAGTAAGAAATTCCTACGGCGCAGCCATGATGCTGCGCTAATTTCGGAGGTTTCCTCTTCCCCCTTTCGGCGGTGAGGAACAGATTAGGCGCCACTGCCGGAGAGTTGAACAATGTCTAGGGATGACGATCGCGAGCCGATCGGACGTAAAGGTAAAAAAGGTGGCACTCCACCGTCCCGTAAAGCGGTACCTAATCGCCGTCGTCGCTATGACGACGAAGACGATGACTATCGCGATGATTTCCGTGATACCGCGGACGATCATGACGAATACGAAGAAGATGATGATTATGATGATGAAGACAGAGAGGACGACGTGGCGCGTAAGAAAGTGAAAAAATCGCGTAAACGCAAGCTGTTAGGTTTGCTGATCAAGCTAGCGCTGATCGTCTTTGTGCTGCTGGCGATTTACGGTTTCTATTTGGATCAGCAGATCCGTGGTCGTATTGACGGTAAGGTTTGGCAGCTGCCAGCGACGGTCTATGGCCGGATGGTCGATCTAGAACCTGGGATGTCCTACAGCAAAAAAGAGATGGTGAATTTGCTGGAAGGTATGCAATACCGTCAGGTGAGCCGTATTACGCGCCCGGGTGAATTCTCGGTGAGCGGCAATAATATTGATTTGCTGCGCCGCCCGTTTGATTTCCCAGATGGAAAAGAAGGGCAGATTCACGCACGCTTGGTGTTCAGTAACGATCGTTTAAGCCAGATCCAAAATATGGATAACCAGCGCCAGTTTGGTTTCTTCCGCTTGGATCCGCGCTTAATCACCATGTTGCAGTCCCCCAACGGTGAGCAACGCTTATTTGTACCGCGCAACGGATTCCCCGATCTGTTAGTGGATACGCTGATCGCGACCGAAGACCGTCATTTTTATCAGCACGATGGCATCAGTTTCTATTCGATTGGCCGCGCCGTGGTGGCGAACCTAACAGCCGGACGCGCAGTGCAGGGCGGCAGTACGCTGACGCAGCAGCTGGTTAAAAACCTGTTCTTATCCAACGAACGTTCGCTGTGGCGTAAGATCAACGAGGCGTATATGGCGCTGATCGTCGATTATCGCTATAGCAAAGATCGTATCTTGGAATTGTATCTTAACGAAGTGTATCTGGGACAGAGTGGAAGCGATCAGATCCGTGGCTTCCCGTTAGCGAGCCTCTATTACTTCGGACGTCCCGTTGATGAACTTAGCCTCGATCAGCAAGCATTGCTGGTGGGCATGGTTAAAGGCGCTTCGCTGTATAACCCGTGGCGAAACCCGAAACTGGCGTTAGAGCGTCGTAATCTGGTGCTGAAATTGCTGGAAAACCAGCAGATCATCGACCAAGAGCTTTACGATATGCTGAGTGCTCGTCCGCTCGGCGTGCAGCCAAAAGGCGGCGTTATCTCGCCACAGCCTGCGTTTATGCAAATGGTTCGCCAAGAGCTACAGCAAAAACTGGGCAACAAGATTAACGATTTGTCTGGGGTAAAAATCTTCACCACGCTCGATCCGGTGTCGCAAGACGCGGCGGAAAAAGCGGTGGAAGATGGCGTTCCTGCGCTGAAAGCGGCGCGTCATGTAAGCGATCTTGAAGCTGCCATGGTGATTGTAGACCGTTTCAGCGGCGAAGTTCGAGCCATGGTTGGCGGTGCTCAGCCTCAGTTTGCCGGCTTTAACCGTGCGATGGATGCCCGCCGTTCAGTGGGTTCTTTGGCAAAACCACCGACTTATCTCACCGCTCTGAGCGAGCCAGACAAATATCGCCTGAACACGTGGTTAGCGGATCAGCCGCTTTCGCTGAAGCAGCCAAATGGCAGCATCTGGCAGCCGAAAAACTATGATCGTCAGTATCGTGGTCAGGTGATGCTGGTGGACGCGTTGGCGAACTCGCTGAACGTACCAACGGTGAATCTGGGAATGGCCGTAGGATTAGATCAAATCAGCGCGACATTGCAGCGTTTAGGTATTCCTAAAGATGTGATTAATCCGGTTCCAGCTATGCTGCTGGGGGCGATTAGCCTCACGCCGATGGAAGTTGCGCAGGAGTATCAAACGATTGCCAGCGGTGGTAATCGCGCGCCGCTGTCAGCCGTTCGTTCGGTGATTGCAGAAGATGGAACCGTGCTGTATCAAAGCTTACCGCAGGCACAAAGCGTGGTACCACCGCAGGCGGCCTATCTGACGCTGTATGGTATGCAGCAGGTTGTTGCACGTGGGACATCGCGTTCTCTGACGGCTAAATTTGGCAATTATCATTTGGCTGCAAAAACGGGTACCACTAACGATCTGCGTGATAGCTGGTTTGCCGGTGTTGATGGCAAAGAAGTGACGATTGCGTGGGTTGGGCGTGATAACAATGGCCCGGCTAAGTTAACCGGTGCAAACGGTGCGCTGACGCTTTATCGTCGCTATCTGGAAAACCAGACTCCGCTGCCGCTGAACTTGGTGCCGCCGGAAGGGATTACCACGATGAATATTGATGAGTCAGGCAACTTTGTGTGCAACGGTGGCGGTTCACGTAGCATTCCGGTATGGACAGAAAATCCAGAAGGTCTATGTGCCGCATCTGCAGCGCAGCAACCAGCAGCACAGACTCAGCAGCCGCAAACTGAAGGTCAGCAGCCAGCGCAACAGCAACAACAAAGTAGTGATGGTGTAGCCGGTTGGATTAAGGATATGTTTGGCAGTAACTAATAATATTCTTGCGTGAACGAAAAGGCCTCTTGTTAAGAGGCCTTTTTTATTAGATGAATAATGAATAATAAGCAAGGTGTCAAATAGGGTATTAAACCCGCTTGGCGATCATTTAATATACAAATAAAAACGGGCAGCCTAAGCCACCCGCGATATTCATTTAAACAATAATTAAGCTAAATTAGAACTGGTAAACCAAACCAACGCCAACAACGTTGTCGGTGTTGATGTTTGCAGTACGGGTGAATTCGTTGTCATTTATCAAGTTGATTTTATAGTCAACGTAGGTAGACATATTTTTATTGAAGTAGTAGTAAGTACCGACATCAATGTAATTCACTAAATCTTGGCTGTCGTACTTATGATTAGTCGTGTTATATCCCAGATCTTTACCCTTGGAGTAAACATAGGCTAAAGATGGGCGCAGACCGAAATCAAACTGATACTGTGCTGTGACTTCAACGTTTTGCGTTTTGTTGGCAATCTGCCCATCATTTCCGCCGAACGGTGTCATATTTTCAGTTTGTGAATACATTGCAGCTAAATAAACATTATTGGCATCGTATTTAGCGCCCAGAGTCCAAGCATCGGCGTTAGACCCGCCGGCAGTAGAGCGGAACTCCTGATCGTCGGTACGATCTGAGGTACTGAATGCACCACCAACGGTGATACCCATGCCTGTGTCATAAGTTGTTGAGAAACCGAAGCCATCACCGTTTTGTGCGTTGGTACTACGGCCATTATTTGTTTCTTGATTGCGATCGTGGTGATCCCAATCAGACTCACCACCACCACGGCCATTCTCGCCCTGATATTGCAGCGCAAAGCTCAGGCCATCAACCAAACCAAAGAAGTTGTTGTTACGGTAGGTGGCTAAGCCATTTGAGCGTCCAACCATGTAGTTATCGGTGTATGTGTAGCTATCACCACCGAACACTGGCAGCATATCGGTCCATGCTTCTACGTCGTACACCACGCCGTAGTTACGACCGTAGTCAAATGAGCCGTAATCACCGAATTTCAGGCCAGCAAAGCCCAGACGGGTTGCGTTGCCTTTGGTGCCAGTACCTTCAGTATTGTTAGCCTGAACGTTATATTCCCACTGGCCATAACCTATCAGCTGATCGGTAATCTGGGTTTCGCCCTTAAAGCCGACACGGATGTAGGTGTTATCGCCGTCTTGGCCTTTATCGTCAGAGAACACGTGACGAGCATCGACCTTGCCATATAAATCTAATTTATTACCGTCTTTATTATAAACCTCAGCCGCATTTACCATACCAGCTACTAATAAAGAAGGAATCACCACTGCTAGAATTTTACGCTTCATTATCATTTCCTTGAATTGACGCTTTTGTATTATTCTTATTCCCTATGATTAATAAGGATTCCTTTTAAGACATCAGCAGGATAATGCGCTTGGTTATTAAAAGACAATATGGTTCATAAAATAAATAATTAATTTTGTGACGAGGAATATAAATATAATAAATTACAATATTGGTGGGTTATGATTTGCCGGTATTTATATTTTTTAATGAGTAAGTAAGGAGTGATTTATTTAATTTAATATTAAATTTCATTTATCTAATTAATATTTAATTAAGTATTTTGTGTGGTTTAACTAAGAGGTGACGGTAACGCTTAGAAGCAGATGTGGCCTGACTTTTTGAGGTGAAAAATAGCGTGGTGATGAGTCAGTCTAATAAATAAAATATAGCCTCGGCAGGACTTCTTTAAATCTACTATTTGCATGGTTTTAGTGAAACCATTTATGCAAACCAAATATAACAATCGCATAACCATGAAATACGTCTCATTCATATTTACATCATGATTCGATACCCTTCTTAAGATAGTTAAAACCTATTGATTTAAGCCTTATCAAAATAAAGGCTATTTTTTGTTCCCTTGGTTCTTATAAGGATTAATTTCTCTTGAACTTTACATTTAGTTACGCATAAAATGCGATCTTTATAATAATCATTCTCGTTTGCTTTATTATTTGTCTTTCGCCAGAGAAACCAACATGACTTTACCATCGTTCAAATATTCACGAACCAAGGTTGCAGTTTCTATTGCTGCCAGCTTGGGGATGTGGGCCTCTTTCGCCAATGCTGCTGATACAACTCAAAAAAATCAAAATGACGATACGCTGGTTGTCACCGCCGGCGGTGGTGTTCAGCAGGAAAGCGCATGGGGTCCAGCGCCAACAATTGCCGCTAAGCGCAGCGCAACGGCAACGAAAACCGATACACCAATTGAGAAGACACCACAGTCTGTCTCGGTTGTGACCTATGAAGAAATGCAAATCCGCCAGCCGAAATCGGTCAAAGAGGCTCTGGGCTATACGCCAGGCGTAACGGTTAATAGCCGCGGTGCCTCCAGCACCTATGACTTTGCCATCATTCGTGGTTTCTCTTCGGTCGGTTTGAACCAAAATAACTATCTGAACGGTTTGAAACTGCAGGGCGACTTCTATAACGATGCCGTCATTGATCCTTATATGCTTGAGCGTGTCGAACTCATGCGTGGGCCAACGTCAGTGCTTTATGGAAAAAGCAATCCTGGCGGGATCATCTCTATGGTCAGCAAGCGTCCGACGACAGAACCGTTGAAAGAAGTGCAGTTTAAAATGGGGACAGATAACCTGTTCCAAACGGGTTTTGATTTCAGCGATGCGTTGGATGATAACGGAGAGTTCTCATACCGTTTAACTGGCATGGCACGTTCTAATAACGAACAGCAGGACGGTGCGAAGCAGAAACGTTATGCAATTGCCCCAACGTTCTCTTGGCGTCCGAGCGAGCAAACTAACTTCACGTTCTTGTCATATTTCCAGAACGAGCCAGAAACAGGCTACTACGGCTGGTTGCCGAAAGAAGGAACCGTAGAGCCATTGCCAAACGGTGGTCGTCTACCGACTAGTTTCAATGAAGGCGCAACCAACAACACTTATTCCCGCAACCAGAAAATGGTCGGCTATAGTTTTGACCATAGTTTCAATGACACTTTTACTGTGCGCCAGAACCTGCGTTTCTCTGAGATGAAAACGGCTCAGAAAAGTGCATACGGTACCGGGCTGTGTAATAACAGCATGAATGGTTTTAACGCGTACTGTCAGTCGCTTTCTGATGCTGATAAGGCCCATTACTTGGGACGCGGTACGGTTGTTGATCATGAGCGTTTACAGAACTTTAGCGTTGATACTCAGCTACAGAGTAAGTTTGCGACGGGCGACGTGGGTCATACCCTGTTAACCGGTGTTGATTACATGCGTATGCGTAATGACATCAGCGCACTGTTTGGCAATGCACCTTCACTGGATCTGGATAATTTACCCGATCGTACCGATGTTGATTTCGGTAGCGCGGTTCCTTATCAGATGAACGAAAGTAAGCAAACTGGACTTTATGTTCAGGATCAGGCTGAGTGGAACAAATGGGTTCTGACCTTGGGCGGTCGCTATGACTGGTCTACTCAGGCTACGACTGTTCGCAGCGATAATGGTTACATTGAGCGTAAAGATCAGCAGTTTACCTGGCGTGGTGGTGTGAACTATTTGTTCGACAACGGTATTTCACCGTATTTCAGCTACAGCCAATCTTTCGAGCCGAATGCCTTTAGCCTCTACAGCACACCACGCGTAGCCTATGCGCCGTCGAAAGGTGAGCAGTACGAAGCTGGTGTGAAATATGTGCCGAAAGATATGCCGATTGTGGTCACTGGCGCAGTTTATCAGTTAACCAAAACTGACAACTTGATGGCTGATCCAACGAATGCGTTGAATCAAATCCCAGCGGGTGAAATTCGCTCACGCGGTTTTGAATTTGAAGCAAAAGCTGCCGTTAATGCCAATATCAACATGACGGCGTCTTATACCTATACAGAGGCAGAATATACCAAAGATACCAACTTAAAGGGCAATACGCCGGTTCAGGTGCCAAAACATATGGCTTCCCTGTGGGGTGATTACACCTTTAACGAAGGTGCTTTAAGTGGTTTAACGCTGGGTACAGGCGGTCGATTCATTGGTTCAAGCTACGGCGATCCGGCGAACACCTTCAAAGTAGGCAGCGCAGCGGTGATGGATGCGGTGATCAAATATGATCTGGCGCGCTTCAACCTGCCGGGCTCTAGCATTGCGGTTAACGTGAATAACCTGCTGGACCGCGAATACGTAGCTAGCTGCTTCGATACCTATGGCTGCTTCTGGGGCGCAGAGCGTCAGGTTGTGGCAACGGCGACTTTCCGTTTCTAGTAAGATATACACTCAAGGGCGCGGTTACCGCGCCCGTTCTTTTCTGCAAAGAACATAAGACTAAAGGCTATGCCGGAATTGAGTAAAACCGCGATCTCCACCCCGTCAACGTTCACTTTGCAACAGGTCAGCTTCACTGTGCCTGGCCGCACATTGCTGCAAAACGTTTCTCTCACTTTTCCTGAAGGTCAGGTTTGTGGCCTGATTGGTCACAATGGCTCGGGGAAATCGACGCTGCTAAAAATGCTCGGTCGCCATCAGGCGGCAAGCGTTGGCCAGATTTTGCTGGGCGATAAACCGCTGGCTGAATGGGATAGCAAAGCGTTTGCCCGTGAAGTGGCCTATCTTCCTCAACAGCTGCCCGCGGCTGAGGGAATGACGGTGCGTGAGCTGGTGGCCATTGGTCGCTATCCTTGGCATGGTGCGCTAGGGCGCTTTCGTAGCGAAGATCGTGAACGAGTGGAAGAGGCCATTGCCTTGGTCGATCTTAAACCGTTGGCAGGGCGTTTGGTTGACAGCTTATCCGGCGGTGAGCGTCAGCGCGCATGGCTGGCGATGACGGTGGCACAAAATAGCCGCTGTTTATTACTCGATGAACCGACATCGGCGCTGGATATCGCTCATCAGGTTGAAGTGTTGGCCCTTATTCAACGCCTCAGCCGCGAACGTGGTTTAACCGTGATTGCGGTTCTGCATGACATCAACATGGCTGCACGCTATTGCGATTATTTGATGGCGCTGCGCGGTGGTGAACTGATTGCTCAAGGTACGCCTGCTGACATTATGCAGGGCGATGTACTGGAGAAAATCTACGGTATACCGATGGGCACGCTGCCGCACCCAAGCGGTGGTGCACCCGTGAGCTTCGTTTACTGATGCAAGATTCAATGCGTGATCCCAACTCTCCTGATTTTGGCCGTCGCCGTTTGATCACGGCGCTGGCGTTGTCGCCATTTTTACTTCCGCTTTCGGTGCAGGCCTCTGCGCTGACCAGTACGACATATCCCGATCTCAATCGTATTGTGGCGCTCGAATGGCTGCCGATTGAGCTTCTGCTGACGCTCGGCATTACGCCGCTTGCCGTGGCTGAAATCGCCAATTATCGCCTTTGGGTACAAGAGCCTGAATTGGCACCCAAGGTCATCGATCTCGGCAACCGCACAGAGCCAAATATGGAGCTGCTGCAACAGATTGATCCTTCGCTGATCCTCTATTCCGATGGATTTGGCCCCTCAGTGGCGAAAATGCAAAGCATTGCTCCTGCGATGGGCTTTTCCTTTAACGATGGCTCAGGCCTGCCGCTGAAATTGGCTAAAAAGTCATTGCAAAATCTGGCGGAAAAACTCGGTGTGCCTGAACGCGCTACCGCACACCTCGCGCTATTCCAACAGCGGTTGGCACAAAGTAAACAGCGCCTGAGGGCGTGGGACAATACGCCACTGTTGCTGTTTACGCTGTTAGACGCCGGACATGCTTTGGTATTTGGTAAAGGCAGCATGTTCCAAGAAGTGATGGATGAACTGGATTTAAAAAATGCGTGGACGGGCGCTACCAATTTTTGGGGCAGCGCGATCGTTGGCATTGAACAGCTAGCGACGGTTTCTCCGCAGGCGCAGGCCATTTTCTTCAGTCACGGCAATGATGCATTGTTTGCTCAGGTGCAGAAAACCCCGCTGTGGCAGGCACTGCCTTTTGTGCGAGGGCAAAAAGTTATCAGCCAGCCGGGTGTTTGGTTCTATGGCGCCACGCTCTCCGCGATGCGTTTCTGTGATTTGCTGGAGTCTGCGTTAGGAGTGAAACCATGAACGCTAACGTAAAAGCATCTCAGGCTAAATTCGGCCTGTGGTTGATCCCGCTGTTGCTGGCATTGCCTGCGCTGGGATTAACCCTATTCAATCTGCATCACCAGCTACCGTTTAACCAATGGTGGCAGGCTGCGACTGCGCCGGATATGGATAATATCCAGCAGGTTGTCATGCATTACAGCATTCTGCCACGTGACGTTGTTTCTTTGCTGGTGGGGGCTGGGCTTGGTCTTGCAGGGCTACTGTTCCAACAGGTATTAAAAAACCCGTTGGCGGAACCTGCCACGCTGGGGGTTTCCGCCGGTGCTCAGTTTGGGGTAACGGCTGCGGTGCTATTGGCCGTTTCGCCCGAAAGCTGGATGATGCAGCTAGCGGCTCTGCTGGGTGCCGTGCTGGTTGCACTTATCGTATTTGGCCTGTCGTGGGGTAAACGCATGTCGCCGGTTACGTTGATTTTGGCGGGGCTGGTGATGGGGCTTTACTGCGGTGCACTGAACTCCCTGATGGCGCTGTTTAATTACGAATCCCTACAGGGCATGTTTGTGTGGGCGAGCGGGGCATTGAACCAACACGATTGGCATAATGTGACTGAGCTGGCTCCGCGTTTGCTGGTAGCTTTACTGCTTTCCGCTTTGCTGATTCGCCCTTTGACGCTGTTGGGATTGGACGACGGTGTGGCTAAAAACTTGGGGCTTGGCCTAAGCAGCGCTCGTTTGGCTACCCTCGCGCTGGCGGTGTTAATTAGCGCACAGATGGTGAATGCCGTGGGCGTGATCGGTTTTATCGGCCTATTTTCGCCGCTGTTGGCGCGCATTTGTGGCGCGCGCCGATTATCTCAACGATTGTTGATGGCGCCTTTTATCGGCGCTTTGCTGCTGTGGCTTACCGATCAGGTGGTGCAATGGCTGGCCGTAGTTTGGCACGAAATTCCAACCGGCTCAGCCACCGCGCTCATTGGCGCGCCGGTACTGCTGTGGTTATTACCGAAGCTGCGCACCAACGGCAATATGCCGGATATGAACCAAGGCGACCGTGTTACGCCAGAACGTCACCATTTGTGGCGTTGGATGGTTATCGGCATGGTTCTCCTGGCGTTAGCTCTGGCCGTTGCTTTGCTGTTTGGACGCGGTAGCGAAGGCTGGTATTGGGCGCAGGGCGCTCAGATAGACGCACTGATGCCTTGGCGCTGGCCGCGTGTGGTGGCTGCTTTGGCTGCGGGAATGATGCTAGCCGTAGCAGGAACCATGATTCAAAAGCTTACCGGTAACCCGATGGCAAGCCCAGAAGTGTTGGGGATTACGTCGGGCGCCGCCCTTGGCGTTTTGGTGTTGCTGCTGTTGGTGCCGGGTAATGCGTTTGTATGGCTACTTCCGGCGGGGAGCCTCGGTGCCGCGCTGACGTTATTGCTGGTGATGATCACGTCAAGTCGTAACGGATTTTCCGCTCAGCGTATGTTGTTGGCCGGTATTGCAGTGAGTACGGTATTTAGTACGCTGGTGGTGATGGTGCTGGCAAGCGGCGATCCGCGTACCGGCATGTTGCTCACATGGCTGGCGGGCTCGACCTATGGCGTGGACAGCGCGCAGGCGTTACGTACCGTGGGCGTTGCCGTGGTGCTGATTGCGGCAACGCCGCTGTGCCGCCGTTGGCTCATGCTATTACCTTTAGGCTCGGTGACGGCGAAAGCGGTAGGCGTAGCGCTGATGCCTTCGCGTGTCGCTATTTTGTTGATTGCATCGGCGTTAACCGCTGCCGCGACGCTAATGACCGGCCCGCTCAGTTTTGTTGGCCTGATGGCGCCTCATATGGCGCGAATGCTAGGTTTTAAACGAGCGATGCCGCAGCTGATGGTTGCTGCGTTAATCGGTGGTTTTCTGATGATGTTTGCGGATTGGTGCGGACGGATGGTGATGTTCCCTTATCAAATTCCCGCCGGATTGTTAGCAACGTTTATCGGCGCACCGTACTTTATTTTCTTGCTGCGCAAGCAAGGGAAATAAGTAGATTCAATCCGCCGCGTCATGCGGCGGATATGATATCTACGCGATAGTTTTAGAAGAACGAATCATCGTCGCTGTTATTGTAGCTGTCGTCATCGCTACCAAAACCTGAATCGAAGAACCCGCTGTCTTGCCCATTCTGATTTGACGCATCATCCTGCCAATCCGCATTTTGTAGATCGGGCTGGGTGTTATCTGGTTGAATCACATCAGATTGCGTCGCATCGGGCTGCGCAATCGTATTTTCCTCAACCACGTTCACGATCTCTTCCGGCCGGCTATTGTGGAACATGCCGGTCAGCATATCCGCGATCACCACGCCGCCTGCGACACCGGCCGCCGTCTGCAATGCGCCGCTTAAAAAGCTGCTGCCGCCACGAGAGGGCGCTGGCGCATAACCACTATTCGCATTGTTGGCATACTGGTTATTGGCGTATTGATTGTTGGCGTATTGATTATTGGCATAGCTTGCCGCGCCAGGAATGGGTTGGCTTCCGCTGTTTGACACGGCGGCAGGGCGTGACTCAGTTGCATTGGTGCTGCCACCGCCGAACAGGCCCGCTAAAAAGCCGCCGCTGCTCTGTTTCGGCTGATTCTGTAGCTGAGTCACCTGTTGCTGTAGAGCATTTACCTGATCGTTTAAACGCTTAATCGCCGCTTCTTGTACCAGCATCGCCTGAGCCATGTAGTAAGGCGCCGCAGGCTGTTTGGCGATACATTCCTGAATCAAACGCTCGGCCTGAGTATCCCTCGGCCCGCTACCTGCCTCAGCCTGTTGTAGGCGAGAGAAAAGGCCAGAGATAACGCGTTGCTCAACGGATTGTTCATCAGACATAGAAACCTCAACAAATATTGATGCCAAAGCGGCACTAAAACAGATCAATCTGAACGATACCCAAAATAATTGGAGTTGCATCAAGGCGGCAAATGAGCTGAGCCTGATGAGCTTACTTCAGTAAGTGATTCGGGTAAGCGAATGCGGCCAACACCGATGCAGCTTCAAGTATGATGAGTATCAATGTAATGCCCATTCTTTAAAGATCAATATGGCTTAACGCTTTGTCACAAAGGCTGCGGTTTCTATACAGATGACATTATCGCTGGAAACTACTTAGCCACCTCTTCCACCAGAGGCAGTAAAATCCTCACGCTGTCTCGGGTACGCGATTTGATGCGCCCCGGCAGATGTTTATCTAAATATTGAAGATTGTCATATTGCGGCTGGTGCCACGTGGTGCCTTCTGGGAAATGCGTATTCTTGCTGGTTTGCTGATAGCCGTCTTTTTTGCCCAGAGACCAGTTGCTGGCTTCAACCGCGAGTACCGGAATATTGGCCGCATCGAACGGCACGTGATCCGAGCAACAACCGGTGCCTTTCGGACTGTGCTCGCCATGGCCGTTGTTAATGGCGGCGCTAATACCAAAGCGCTTAGCAAGCTTAAGGGCGCGGTTGCGGGTTTTCTCGGCGATGGCTTTCGGCGTGTTAACACCGCTGTGGAAATAGAGTTTATCGCCGGTAATCAAAGAATCGAGATTGATAACTAACAGCGTATTGTCTTTGTCGGCTTTGCTCATTCTGCTGAGATAGTTTTCAGCCCCTTTGCTGCCTAACTCTTCGGCGCTGAGCGCAAGGAAGCGAATGGTCGCCTTGGTTTTTACGCTGCGCAGACGCTCGGCAAGCTCCAGCATCACGCCAACGCCAGACGCGTTGTCATCTACGCCCTGCAACGTTAATCCACCAAGATTATGGTTCACATCGCTGTCGCTCATTGGGGTATAGGTATCAAGGTGGGCGACAATTAAGATTTGTTTGTCGGTGCTGCCGGGTTTCACCGCAATCACTGACGTGGCGTTCACGTTATGCCAATCTTTTTTACCTTCGCTTGAGGTATACACATAGCGAGTTTTGAAATCTCTTAAGTCGCTCTGATAGCCCATGCTTTGGAAACGCTGATTAACATAATCTGCCATCATCAGCTCGGCGGGGCTACCTGCCATGCGGCCGGGGAAGTAGGTCGAGATATGTCGTACTTCTTGTTCGGCAATTTTACCTACGGGCTGATGGGTAATACCTGCGGCTGAAACCGCGAAACTACTGCTGAGACATAGCGCTGCGCAAACCAGTTTAAGTGAACGGCAGGAAAACATGGGTAAAGCGTCCTTAGCGCTGCTGAAAACCAAAAACGTGTTCAACAGCGTGATAATTGGGATGATAAATCAGTGCGGCTAGTATGGAGTCTTCGCTCTTATTACACAATTTCTAGCGCTCCTAAAATTTAAGGAAATGTTTACTTCCTTAATCTTGCGCCGCCTCAGCTTGCTGCATATTTCTTTCGGTTATTTCAAATACCTTTTCGTCATTTCATTTGGGCAAAGCTGACACCTTATAGTGCCCCTATCCTGCTTTTTGAAGTTACCGCTGCGTTCACTCCGTTTGATTTGCTGTAACTCCAACCCTCTTGGATAAATATCCGTTGTGCCGGTGTGGCCTTCGGGAGAATTTCTGGCTTAAGGATCGTCCATGGATAACCAAAGATTGACGCACTTACGACAGCTTGAAGCGGAGAGTATTCACATCATCCGCGAAGTGGCTGCCGAGTTTTCTAACCCTGTCATGATGTACTCCATCGGCAAAGATTCTTCGGTGATGCTGCATTTGGCGCGTAAGGCATTTTATCCGGGGACGCTGCCGTTCCCACTGCTGCACGTTGATACCGGCTGGAAATTCCGTGAAATGTACGAATTTCGCGATCGCACCGCCAAGGCTTACGGCTGTGAACTTTTGGTGCATAAAAATCCAGAAGGCGTCGCGATGGGCATTAGCCCGTTTGTTCACGGTAGCGCCAAACATACCGACATCATGAAAACCGAGGGGCTAAAACAGGCGCTGAATAAATATGGTTTTGATGCCGCCTTCGGCGGTGCGCGTCGTGATGAAGAAAAATCACGCGCCAAAGAGAGAATCTATTCATTCCGTGACCGCTTCCATCGCTGGGACCCGAAAAACCAGCGCCCTGAGCTGTGGCACAACTATAACGGTCAGGTGAACAAAGGCGAAAGCATCCGCGTCTTCCCGTTGTCAAACTGGACTGAACTCGATATTTGGCAATATATCTACTTGGAAAATATCGATATTGTTCCGCTGTATTTGGCGAAGCCGCGCCCTGTTTTAGAGCGTGATGGCATGCTAATGATGGTGGATGACGATCGTATCGATCTTCAACCGGGTGAAGTGATCAAGCAACGCATGGTTCGATTCCGTACTTTAGGCTGCTGGCCGCTCACCGGCGCGGTGGAGTCTCAGGCGCAAACGCTGCCTGAAATCATCGAAGAGATGCTGGTTTCCACCACCAGCGAGCGTCAGGGAAGAATGATCGACCGCGATCAGTCTGGCTCGATGGAGCTGAAAAAGCGCCAAGGGTACTTTTAAGAATTCGTAGAGGACGAGAACCATGAGCCAGATGATTAACCATTCCATCGCAGACCAAATTGCTGAGCAAGGCGGGGTGGAAGCTTATTTACAGCTACAACAAGATAAAAGCCTGCTGCGTTTTCTGACCTGCGGCAGCGTGGATGATGGTAAAAGCACGCTGATTGGACGCCTGCTGCACGATACACGCCAAATCTATGAAGATCAGCTGACGACGCTGCACAGCGACAGCAAGCGCATTGGCACACAGGGCGAGAAGCTTGATTTGGCGTTGCTGGTTGACGGTCTTCAGGCCGAGCGTGAGCAAGGCATTACCATTGATGTTGCCTACCGCTACTTTTCGACAGAAAAACGCAAATTTATTATTGCCGATACCCCAGGGCATGAGCAGTACACCCGTAACATGGCGACCGGTGCATCAACCTGCGATCTGGCTATCTTACTGATCGACGCGCGCAAGGGCGTTCTGGATCAAACTCGTCGCCATAGCTTTATTGCCACGCTGCTCGGTATTCGCCATCTGGTGGTGGCGGTGAATAAAATGGATCTGCGTGACTATCAACAGGACGTGTTTGAGCAAATCAAACAGGACTATCTCAGCTTTGCCGAGCAACTGCCCGGTGATTTAGCGATTAAGTTTGTGCCACTTTCTGCGCTTGATGGCGACAATGTGGCGACACAAAGTGAGGCCATGAGCTGGTATCACGGGCCAACGTTATTAGAAATTTTGGAAACTGTTGATGTGGTTCACGATGCTGAGCAGCAGCCGCTGCGTTTCCCCGTGCAGTACGTGAACCGCCCGAATCTGGATTTTCGCGGCTATGCAGGAACGCTGTCCGCAGGCGTACTCAGCGTGGGGCAGTCGGTGAAGGTGTTACCGTCAGGGGTAACTTCGCGCGTTGCTCGGATTGTCACCTTTGATGGTGACCTGCAAAGCGCCATCCCTGGAGAGGCCATCACGCTGGTTCTAGAGGATGAAATTGATATCAGCCGTGGCGATCTGATCGTGGCCGCCGATGCGTCAATTCCTGCCGTGCAGGGTGCGACGGTAGATGTTGTCTGGATGTCTGAGCAGCCGCTGAGCCAAGGGCAAAGTTTTGATATTAAACTCGGTGGCAAGAAAACCCGCGCTCGCGTGGAGCGAATCGACTATCAGGTGGATATCAACACGCTTACGCAGCGTGCGGTAGAATCTTTGCCGCTCAATGGAATTGGCTTGGTTGAACTCACCTTTGATGAACCGTTGGTTATCGACAGCTATGCGCAAAACCACGACACCGGCAGCTTTATTTTTATCGATAGGCTCACCAATGTTACCGTGGGTGCGGGGCTTATCCGTGAAGCACTGACATCATCACAAACCAATACGGCTGATTTTAGCGCTTTTGAAATTGAGCTTAATGCGTTGGTTCGCCGCCACTTCCCACACTGGGGTGCGCGCGATTTGCTGGGTGGAAAATAGCGGTGACTGATATCAATTTATTACAACCAGCTACTGAAAGTAACGCCTCTAACCCTGATATCGTCTGGCATGAACATGCAGTCAACCGCGAGAGCCGCGAAAAACTGCATGGGCATCAGGGCGCAGTAATTTGGTTTACCGGGCTTTCGGGCTCGGGAAAATCGTCGATTGCGGGCGCGTTGGAGCAGGCACTGCATCAGCTTGGGGTGAGCACATACTTACTGGATGGCGACAACGTGCGGCATGGCCTGTCGCGCGATCTGGATTTTAGCGACGACGACCGTATCGAGAATATTCGCCGTGTGGGTGAGGTAGCCAAACTAATGCAGGATGCGGGTTTGTTAGTGCTCACTGCATTTATCTCACCTCATCGTCATGAGCGACAGATGGTACGCGAACTATTGCCGGAAGGGCGCTTTATCGAGGTCTTTGTGGATACGCCACTCGCCGTATGTGAACAGCGTGATCCTAAAGGACTCTACAAGAAAGCGCGCGCGGGTGAGATTAAAAATTTCACTGGAATTAGCTCGGTTTATGAGTCACCCGAGCAGCCTGAAATTCACCTAAATGGCGAACAATTAGTAACAAATTTGGTCGCACAAATGTTAGACGTTTTACGCCATCACGCTATTATCAAACCCTAGTTATTGTTGCATTACATTTATTCCTTTGGTGAATGTAATGATTATTCAGGGTTGATATATGCTAATAAACGCTGCCAACATTCCCTCTGACAAGAAAAAGTCATTGGAGAAAGAAGAGCCTTCCTACGCCTTTGCTGGCGGGGTATTGGGCTTTTCTTTCTATTGGTTAGCTTTTGTTCTGCCATTTATCGTCTATGGTCTGAATACTCCTTTTTTCCTGCTCTACACGTGGCCGTTTTTTCTGGCGCTGATGCCCATTTCAGTGCTGCTTGGCATTGGTATCAATAAGCTGGTGTCGGGACGACTGCTGATTAGCGTGCCGTTGTGTGGGGTGCTGGTGGTGATGCTGTTCTGGCAAACCTTCTTATTGCTGACAGGCTGGTAATTCCTGCTGAGTTCGACAAAATTCTTCGCTCAGGTTTTTTCCTCTTTCGCCGATAACTCAGAGATATTTTAAAAATATCTTTGGGGTTAGTCGTTACAGAGGATAATTACTATGGCAAATGTATCTATCACCATGTCGGTTCCCGCTGCGGGGGGGGCGCCCGCGTTAACCGGCAGCGGCGAAAGCGTCGGCAGTGGAAGCGGTAGCACCGTGGGGGCGAGCACGTCCGGAGGCGGTTCAGGCCGTGTCCAACAGCTGATGAAACAAATTCAGGAACTTCAGCAGCAGCTGCGTGATTTAGCCAGTTCGGGCGGCTCACCGGAAGAGATTAAAAAGCAGCAAGAGCTGATTCAAAACCAAATCAAAGCGTTACAGGCCGAAATCGCCCGCATTCGCCAGCAAGAGGCGGAGCAAGCGCAGCAAAGCCAGTTGGATAAAGTGGGTAAAACCGGTGACGGCGTTAACCGCCCAACCGATGAAAATCAGATCGATGTTTATATCTGATTTTTTGGCAAACCTGTTATCTCTGCTGAAGAAATGACAGGTTTTCCGCTGCAAGATGATTCACGGTTTTACATAACTTTTCCGCAACCTCAAGCCCGCTCTATTTCTTTCCTATGCTATCATGCGCAACTTGCCTTCCCGCTGATATCCCAATGCCTTCTGGTTAAGGGAGTGATAGGGAATAAATATTCGATATTGTCGTGGTGATAGATGACGAGCTATCTGCATTTTCCTAGTTTTGACCCAGTAATTTTCTCTATTGGGCCGGTGTCTTTACATTGGTATGGCCTGATGTATCTAGTGGGCTTTGTCTTTGCTATGTGGTTGGCCGTGCGCCGTGCTAATAAGCCGGGAAGTGGCTGGACGAAAGATGAAGTTGAAAACCTGTTGTACGCTGGATTCTTGGGCGTATTCCTCGGTGGCCGTATTGGCTATGTGCTGTTCTATAACTTCTCGCTGTTCCTCGAAAACCCACTTTATCTCTTCAAAGTTTGGGACGGCGGCATGTCGTTCCACGGCGGATTGATTGGTGTCATCGTGGTGATGATGGTATTTGCTCACCGCACCAAACGTAACTTCTTCCAAGTGTCAGACTTTATTGCGCCGCTGATCCCGTTTGGCTTGGGCGCTGGCCGCTTAGGCAACTTTATTAACGGCGAACTTTGGGGCCGCGTGAGCACTGATACGCCATGGGCGATGCTGTTCCCGAGTTCTCGTAGCGAAGATATTCCTTTGGCTGCTACCAATCCACAGTGGCAAGAGATTCTTAACCAGTATGGCGTGCTGCCGCGCCACCCGTCACAGCTGTATGAACTGCTGCTTGAAGGCGTAGTGCTGTTTATCATCCTGAATCTCTTTATCCGCAAACCGCGCCCGATGGGCAGCGTGTCTGGACTGTTCTTGATTGGCTATGGCGCATTCCGCATCATCGTTGAATTCTTCCGCCAGCCAGACGCGCAGCTCGGTCTGTTTGATGGCGTGATCAGCATGGGACAGATCCTTTCTATCCCAATGATTATCGCGGGTGTGATCATGATGATTTGGGCGTACCGTCGCCCTCAGCCACAGCAAACTCTTTAAATAACGTTCCATAGCCTGCTGCGGACGATCACGCCGCGGCAGGTATCAAAAGCATAAACGTCGTGAGGTGACATGAAACAGTATCTGGATTTAATGAAAAAAGTGCTCGCAGAGGGAACACAAAAGGCCGACCGTACCGGAACCGGCACTGTGTCCATTTTTGGGCATCAGATGCGTTTCAACCTGCAAGAAGGCTTCCCGCTGGTCACCACCAAACGTTGTCATTTACGTTCCATCATTCATGAGCTGCTGTGGTTCCTGAACGGTGATACCAATACGGCTTACCTGCGCGAAAATAACGTCACTATTTGGGACGAGTGGGCAGACGAAAATGGCGATCTGGGTCCGGTGTATGGCAAACAATGGCGTGCTTGGGGCGCGGCTGATGGCCGTCAAATTGACCAGATCAGCAAGGTGATGGAACAACTGAAACAAGATCCAGATTCACGCCGCATTATCGTATCGGCGTGGAACGTGGGTGAGTTAGACCAGATGGCGTTAGCGCCATGCCATGCGTTCTTCCAGTTTTATGTGGCAGACGGCAAGCTCTCCTGCCAGCTGTATCAGCGTTCTTGTGACGTATTCCTTGGCCTACCGTTCAATATTGCCAGCTATGCCCTACTGGTACACATGATGGCGCAGCAGTTGGATCTGGAAGTGGGCGATTTTGTCTGGACCGGTGGTGATACCCACTTGTACAGCAACCACATGGAACAAACTCAGCTACAGCTTAGCCGCGAGCCTCGTGCGCTGCCTAAGCTAGTGATTAAGCGTAAGCCAGAATCTATTTTCGACTATAAATTCGAAGATTTCGACATCGAAGGCTACGACCCACATCCAGGGATTAAAGCACCTGTTGCGATTTGATATCGCGTTATTTGCTTTGAAAGCGCCAGCCCTTGTGCTGGCGTTTTTTTATCCTTTTTTACCGTAACTTTCGTCCTTATTACTGCTTGGTTTTACGTGGTCCTTCGCAAACTCCGATGCACGTTTCACTGCGCAATCAAATTGACTGCGGCGGGCATTCCTAAAGCTATTCGTTTCACTTTTCCTTTCTAAGGCAGGTTTTATAGTCATCTCCCTATCAGGCAGAGATTAAGGGCTTACGATGGAATGGTCACGGATGAGTGGATTTACGCTGTTGGAAATGATGGTGGTGATGCTGCTGGTTTCAAGCATGGCACTGTATGGTCTTCATGGATTTAAGCAGCAGCGTATGGCGCTTCAGCTTGAGCAGGCGGGGCAAGTATTACTGACTTTTTTGCAACAGGCGCAACGGCGGGCGTTTGCTGAAAACAGCACGGTGCAAATTGAGGTTAATGCCGAGCAGCGTAGCGTGGGGATACAGAATACGTCCCGAATGTATGTTCCTTCCTCATCGGATATCACTGTTGCCTCTCAACTGACTAAAAACGCAGGGTTTTACGGCGTGCGTAATAATGCTTTAGCCGGGCATATCGATCTCAGCAATTCGGCTGGAACGGTTAGCGTTATTTGGTCTGCGCAGGGGCGTCTTCGGCTATGTGCGCAGCCTCAACGCCTGTTAGGAATACCGCCATGCAACTAAATCACCAAAGCGGTATGACGCTGCCAGACGTGCTGGTTACGCTGCTGCTATCGAGTATTGTCCTGCTATCAACCAGTCAAATTATGGTCATGCTGCGAGCCAGCAGCGTTCGAACCCAACGCTGGCAGCAAATACAGGAAAATATGACCCAGTTGCTCGACCGCGTGGACAAAGATCTCACCCGAGCTGGTTTCTGTGCGCGGGGCTGCTTGGTGTCAGAGCCGAAAATTTCATCTGCGGAGGGGGAGGCTGCCAACTCATGCATTATTCTGTTTTACGATTTGAACGCCAATGGACGAATCGATCTCACCCCACCGGCTAATGCGGACTCATTCGGCTACCGTCTCCGCAACGGAGCTTTAGAAACAGCACGTGGTATACAGCAATGTTCGGGAAACGGTTGGGAAAAGGTATCCGATGAAAGGGATATTAATGTTTCGCTGTTTAAAGTGATCCCTCTTTATCGAGGGTATGAAGTGCTGTTGGGATTAAGGCGGCTAAAACCACCGTTTATGGCTGAGCAGCAGTCGCGTTTTGTTCTGCCTGAGAATGGTCGAGTGACGGGTAAATGAATTTAGCGTATAGCCACGACAACCCACAATCGGGCAGCATGCTATTGCCTTCGGTACTTCTGATGCTGAGCCTGTCACTGCTGGTTGTCGGGGCGCAGCAGGGGCGTCTGGAGTTACAGGTTCAGAACCTAGGCTATCAGCGACAGCTCAAGATGCTTCGCCAACAGGCGGCGTCTGCGCTAGATCTGGCGATAATATCGGATAAATGGCCGACGCCGCTAACCGACGTTTGCCAAACATCAGCACAGGCTACCGTGTGTTTTAAAGCTATCAGTGCTGATATCGGGATAGTGTGTGTGGCCGTAAAAACGAAAATTTATGGCATGAAAATACAACGATTTAGCTATGTGAGTATTGGAAATCCGGTGAGTACGCTATCGACCTCACCGACAACGCCTAGGATGTTAAAGCTATCAGGCGGTTGGCTTGATTATCTATCGGCAGATAGCGAAAATTTATGCTAACCGTATCGAGGCAGAAAGGGCATAGTCAGTCTGGTTTTGGCCTGATTGAGGTCATGGTGGGTATCCTCTTGGTATCTGTTGGTTTTCTCGGCATGTTGCACTACCAGCAATGGATGACGCAGGCACAAATGAGATTATGGCAACAGCAACGCGCATGGCAATTCAGCGAACAGGCTATCACGCTGTATCGAATGGGCGTGCCCGTTGCGGAGATTCCGACACGCTTGCCTCTGCCCACATCATGGCAGTTGGAGGTCAACATTGAGCAACAGGCGAATTGTGAAATGATTAACGCCAAGATCTCCGCGCCGTTGAACATCCAAGCAAAGCTTGAGAGAACAATCTGCGAACAGTTGAACGAGTGAGCGAACGCTAATGATTTCCTCCTTACCTATGAAAGGCTAAAGTGTGTATACCCTGCATACTTGAAGCAACTCCAATTATTTTGGGTATAGACCTTAATACTTGAAGCTGCTTCAACGCTGGCTACGTTTGTTACTCGCCAGAACCCTGAGTTATCGGAGAAAGCATGTTTACTGTTTATCACTCGAATCAATTGGATCTGCTTAAGCAGCTTATTGCGGCGCTTATTGAAGGCCAGCCTTTGCAGAATCCTTTTGAGCAAGAAGTGATTTTGGTACAAAGCCCCGGTATGGCTCAGTGGTTGCAGATGGAGTTAGCCAAACAGTTTGGTATTGCGGCGAATATTGAATTCCCCTTACCCGCCACCTTTATTTGGAATCTCTTTACTCAGGTGATGCCGGGTATCCCTAAGGAAAGCGCCTTTAGCAAAGATGCAATGACCTGGAAGCTGATGTGGCTGTTGCCACAAATGCTAGAGCAGGAAGCCTTTGCTCCACTAGCGCGTTATCTTTCTGATGATGAAGACCGCCGTAAGCACTTCCAACTGGCCGCTCGTGTGGCGGATCTGTATGACCAATATTTGGTGTATCGCCCTGAATGGCTACAGATTTGGGAGCGCGGCGAGCGTATTGACGGGCTGGACGAAGCTCAGCAGTGGCAGGCTCCGCTTTGGGTCGCGCTTAAAGAGTACACCGCGCAGCTTAATCAGCCTGAATGGCACCGTGCCAATTTATATGAGCGCTTTATTCATACCTTAGAGCAATCAACCGAGTGTCCGGCTGGGCTGCCTAAACGGGTCTTTATCTGTGGGATTGCGGCGCTGCCGCCGGTATATCTCGATGCGCTACAGGCGCTGGGCAAGCATATTGATGTGCATCTGATGTTCACCAATCCATGCCGCTATTATTGGGGGGATATTCAGGACTATGCATTTCTTGCCAAGTTACAGAGCCGTAAACGGCGTCATCATATTCAGCGGCAGCAAGAGATCGAACTCTTCCGCGATCCGCAAACCGCGTCTGAGTTATTCAATCCAGACGGTGAGCAAGAATTAAGTAATCCGCTGCTGGCATCATGGGGAAAACTGGGGCGCGATCACATGTATCTGCTGGCGCAGCGTGAACCACAGGAAGTGCACGCATTTGTAGATCTAGCCCCCGATAACTTACTCAAGCGTATCCAGCACGATCTGCTGGAGCTGGAAGATCATGCCCAAATCGTCGATCGACCCGATCGTTTGGAAAGCAGTAACGGTAAGCGGCTGCTGGATCTGAACGATCGCAGTATTAGCGTTAATCTATGCCATAGCCCTCAGCGTGAAGTTGAGGTGTTGCACGATAGGCTGCTAGATCTATTTGCTGAAGATCCTTCTCTCACGCCGCGTGATGTGATTGTTATGGTCGCGGATATCGACAGCTATACGCCGTTTATCCAAGCCGTATTTGGTAATGCGCCGCGCGAACGCTATTTACCCTTCGCTATTTCTGACCGCAGCGCGCGACAAGCCCATCCGGTGATTCAGGCATTTCTCACCTTATTAGAGCTCCCCAACAGCCGGTTTACCTCCGAACACGTTTTAACGTTGCTTGAGGTTCCTGCCTTAGCTGAGCATTTTGGCATTAGCGAAGAGGGGCTGCGTCGCTTACGCCACTGGGTGGATGAGTCTGGGATCCGCTGGGGGCTAGATGATGACAACGTGCGTGAACTCGATCTTCCTGCAACAGGCCAGCACACGTGGCAATTTGGTTTAACTCGCATGCTGCTGGGCTATGCCATGGATAGCCGCTGTGGTGACTGGAATGGGGTTCTCCCATACGACGAATCAAGCGGTCTTATTGCCGAACTCGCGGGCCAGCTTGCAGACTTATTAATGAGGCTCAGCGAGTGGCGCACGCGCCTGAGCGGCGAATATCGGGTACAAGAATGGCAACCGTTATGCCGTGAGATGCTCAATGAATTCTTCGTTCAGGATAGCGAAACGGAAACCGTTCAGGCATTGATTGAACAGCAGTGGCTAAAAGTGATTGGCTACGGGATCAGCGCTGAGTATCCACAGGCGATCCCGCTCTCAATACTGCGTGATGAGCTGGTTTCGCGCCTAGATAATGAACGCATTAGCCAACGTTTTCTGGCGGGGCCGATTAACTTCTGTACGCTGATGCCAATGCGCTCCATCCCTTTCAAAGTGGTTTGTCTGCTTGGCATGAACGATGGTATCTATCCTCGCACCATTGCACCGCTTGGCTTTGATCTGATGGCAAACAAGGTGCAGCGCGGCGATCGAAGCCGTCGAGACGATGACCGTTATCTGTTTCTTGAAGCGCTGCTTTCCGCGCAGGAACGTCTGTATATCAGCTATATTGGCCGCTCGATTCAGGATAACGCGCCGCGTTATCCCTCGGTGCTCGTCAGTGAATTGATGGAATATATTGCGCAAAGCCATCATTTGCCGGGTGATGAAAAGCGTGATGTTGATAGCAGCGCCCAGCGAGTGATGGACTATCTGCAAATTGAACATCCGCGTGTGCCCTTTGCCGCTGAAAACTATGTTAATGATAGCGAAAGTCAGAGCTATGCCGCTGAGTGGCTACCTGCGGCGCAGCGCGCCGGAGAGGCTCATCAGGCATTTGCTCAGTCGCTGCCCCTAGAAGATATTTCGATGGTCACGCTCGACGATCTCATTCGTTTCTACCGTCATCCCGTACGCGCCTTTTTCCAAATGCGCCTTGGGGTAAACTTTATTTTAGAAGAGACGGAATTGCCGGATGAAGAGCCGTTTACGCTGGATAACCTCAGCCGCTATCAGCTCAATAGCCAACTGCTAAACCAACTCATTAATGGTGAAGAGCCCACCACGCTATTTCGCCGTATCCGCTCGGCGGGTGGGTTGCCGTTCGGAGCTTTTGGCGAGATCTATTGGAAAAAACAGCAGGAAGAGATGCAAGAAGTGGCAGCCAAGGTTCGAGAATATCGCACCTCGGGCCACAGCATCGAAATTGATGATGTGCTGGGCGGTGTGCGGCTAACCGGCTGGCTGCAACAGGTACAGGATAATGGCTTAGTGCGCTGGCGGCCTGCGGTATTGGGCGCGGTAGACGGTATGGCTCTCTGGATTGAGCACCTGTTTTATTGCCTTAGCGGTGGAGACGGTGAAAGCCGTTGCTTTGGTCGTCAAAACTCGGCGTGGCATTTTGCCGCACTGAGCAAAACAGAAGCCGAGAAAGCGTTACTGCCCTTGATTGAAGGATATCGACAAGGCCGCAGCAGCCCGTTATTGCTGCTACCTAAAACGGGCTGGGCGTGGCTGAATAACTGCTTCGATAAAGATTCTGGTGCTGTTGATTGGGATGAACAAACTCAGTCTAAGGCGCAAATGAAGCTGCTGCTGGCATGGCAGGGCGACCAGCGGGTGATAGGAGAAGGCTCCGATCCCTATATTCAACGCGTTATGCGTACCATGGACGAGAAGAGACTGCGCGAAATTCAGCAACTGGCTGAATACTATTATTTGCCATTAGCGCGGAGTAATTTGGCCTGATAGAGGTCAAACAGGTGTGAATTTATGAGGTTGAATTTGCGTGAACGCTAAGTCTGCCTTAACGTGGTATTAATTTTTAAGCTGAAACGGTATCTGAATCACTCTATTTTTCAGCATTATACTATCTGTCGCTGACAGTATTTTGGGGTAAATGATGGTTAGGTTTTTCATGCGTAGGCAGTTATCCATCCTGACGGTATTTGCATTCTTGCTGACGAGCGCGTCACTGTTGTGGATACCGGCCAGCTCAGCAAAAATTGAACCTGCTGGCTGGCAGGCATTGGCGGAAAAGATCGATAAAAGCGCCAGCGATCCGCGACTCTATCAGGCAATTAAGCTTGATAACGGTATGAAGGTGATCTTAGTTTCAGATAAAGATGCGCCTAAGTCTCTTGCCGCGCTGGCACTACCCGTGGGTTCGCTTGAAGATCCTAACTCACAGCTGGGTTTAGCTCATTATCTTGAACATATGGTTCTGATGGGGTCGAAGCGCTATCCACAGGCGGATAACTTATCTGAGTTTCTGAAAAAGCATGGAGGAAGCCACAATGCGAGCACGGCGTCTTATCGCACCGCGTTTTATCTTGAGGTCGAAAATGACGCCTTGTCGCCAGCCGTTGACCGTTTAGCCGATGCTATTGCAGAACCCTTACTTGATCCGGTGAATGCCGACCGCGAGCGTAACGCGGTGAATGCTGAGCTAACGATGGCGCGTTCACGTGATGGAATGCGAATGGCTCAGGTTTCAGCCGAAACGCTCAACCCAGAACATCCAAGCGCTCGTTTCTCCGGTGGTAATCTGGAAACGCTGAGTGATAAGCCGAACAGCAAGCTTCATCAAGAGCTGGTTTCGTTCTATCACCGTTATTATTCCGCTAATCTGATGGTTGGCGTCATTTACAGTAATCAACCGCTTCCTAACCTTGCCAAGCTGGCCGTGACCTCTTTTGGCCGTATTCCAAACCGCGATGCGAGCGTACCGCCTATTACTGTACCGGCGGTAACGCCGGAACAGCAGGGAATTATCATTCATTACGTTCCTGCGCAGCCGCGCAAGATGCTGAAAATTGAGTACCGCATTGAAAATAATAGCGCAGCGTTTCGCAGCAAAACCGATACCTATATTGCTTATCTGATCGGTAACCGGAGCAAAAACACGCTATCTGATTGGTTACAAAAGCAGGGTTTGGCGGAGTCTATCGGTGCGGGTGCAGACCCAATGATCGATCGTAACGGCGGCGTATTCTCCATCAGCGTTTCGCTCACCGATAAAGGTTTAGCTGAGCGCGATCGTGTGATTGCCGCCGTGTATGATTATTTAAAATTGCTGCGTGAACAGGGCGTTAAGCAAAGCTATTTCGATGAAATTGCTCATGTGCTCGATCTTGATTTCCGCTATCCATCCATCACGCGCGACATGGATTACATCGAATGGTTGGTCGACAACATGCTGCGTGTGCCAGTGCAAAATGTTCTCGATTCTTCCTATCTGGCAGACAAATATGATCCGCAGGCCATTAATGCACGTTTAGCCAGCATGACGCCGGAAAATGCCCGTATTTGGTTTATCAGCCCGAATGAGCCCCATAACAAAACTGCGTATTTTGTTGATGCGCCTTATCAGGTTGATCGTATTACCGCGCAGCAGTTTGCCGCATGGAACAACTTAGAGCAGCGTATTTCTTTATCTCTGCCAGCGCTGAATCCTTATATTCCAGATGATTTTTCGCTTATCAAGCCGGTTCAACCACGCCTGACAAAACCGGAGATGGTGTTGGATCAGCCGGGGCTGCGTGCGTTGTATATGCCGAGCCGCTATTTTGCCGATGAGCCGAAGGCCAATATCACGCTTTCGCTGCGTAACAAAGTTGGCCGCGATGGAGCCAAAGAGCAGGTAATGTTTGCCCTGACCGATTATCTGGCGGGCATTGAACTTGATCAGCTTGCCTATCAGGCTTCGATTGGTGGGATTAGTTTCTCAACCACCTACAACGATGGTTTAACCATTAACGCCAACGGCTTTACCCAGCGTTTACCGCAGCTGCTGACGACTCTGGTGGAGGGCTATGCCGGATTTGATGCCAGCGAAGAGCATCTGGAACAGGCTAAGTCATGGTATCGCGAACAGCTTGATTCAGCGGATAAAGCGAAGGCATTTGAACAGGCTATGCAGCCTATTCAGGCGCTATCAAGCGTGCCTTACACCGAACGTAGCGAGCGAAGAGCACTGCTGGACGGTATTACGCTAAGCGATATTAAAAACTATCGTAGTCAGCTAATTGAAGGTGCAACGCCAGAGTTGCTGGTGGTGGGTAATATGACCGCGATTCAGGTGAAAGCCCTGGCGCAAAACATTCGCGATCGGCTCAAGTGCGGCGGTACGCTCTGGTGGCATGGAAAGGATGTGGTGATTGAACATAAGCAGCTTGCCAATATCCAACGAGCCGGCAGTAGCAGCGACTCCGCGCTAGGCGCCGTTTATATCCCAACGGGATATGATGAAATTCAGGGGATGGCCTACAGCAATCTGCTGAGCCAAATTATTCAGCCATGGTTCTACGACCAGCTGCGTACCAAAGAACAGTTGGGATATGCAGTTTTTGCTTTCCCATCATCCATTGGTAACCAATGGGGGATCGGCTTCCTGCTACAGAGTAACAATCAGGCACCGGACTATCTGTATAACCGCTACCTAGAGTTTTATGGTCAGGCAGATAAACGTTTGAAAGCGCTAAAAGAAGCTGATTTTAATCAGTATAAACTTGCGTTGGTTAATCAGTTGCGCCAGCGTCCACAGACGTTGGATGAAGAAGCAGGTCGCTTTGCGAATGATTTTGACCGTGGCAATTTCGAGTTCAATACGCGCGGCAAGTTGATCAAACAAATCGATATGTTACATCGTGACAATATTGTGGCGTTCTACCATCAGTCGGTGATTAAACCGCAAGGGATGGCGCTGTTGTCTCAGGTGCTTGGCGGTCACGCCAATGGGCATTACGCGGCACCAAAAGGATGGACTACTTACCAAAACGCCTCTGCGTTGCAGCAAACCCTGCCCGTTAAGGTTGCTCCATAATGACTCAGGCACAAACGTTAGATGCTTTGGCGCTACCGCTGATTGGGGAGCGCCTGATTGAGGCCTCAGCCGGTACGGGTAAAACATTTACTATCGCGGCGCTGTATCTGCGTTTGCTGTTGGGGTTAGGGGGCGAAAATGCCTATCCTCGCCCCTTGTCCGTAGAAGAAATTCTGGTTGTGACCTTTACCGAAGCGGCGACCGAAGAGTTGCGTGGGCGCATTCGTAGCAATATCCACGATCTACGGCTGGCCTGTGTGCGTGGCAGTAGCACCAATCCGCTGTTGTCTGATTTGCTCAATCTTATCGATGACAAAACCGATGCGGTAAGCCAATTATTAGCGGCAGAGCGCCAGATGGACGAAGCCGCTATTTATACCATCCATGGTTTTTGTCAGCGAATGCTCAGCAATAATGCCTTTGAGTCTGGCATTTTGTTCCAGCAAACCTTAGTTCAGGATGAACTGCCGCTGCGCCGCCAAGCCTGCGCCGATTTTTGGCGTCGGCATTGTTACCCGTTGCCGCTGAATATTGCGGCGGTGGTGAGCCAAGAGTGGAGCGGCCCTGAACAGCTGTTGAGTGATTTGCAGCCCTATCTGCATGGGGAACTTCCTGAATTACGCCAAGCGATCGCTGATGATGAAACGCTGGCTCAGCGACATCAGCAAATTATTGAGCGCATTGATGCCGTGAAGTCCCAGTGGTGCGCAGCCGCGGGCGAAATTGAAAGCCTGATCGCGGATTCCGGCGTAGACAAACGCAGCTACAGCAGCCGTTATCTACCTAAATGGCTGGCAGCGGTTGGTGACTGGTCTACCGCCGAGACGCAGGATTATCAATTACCCGATGAGCTCAAACGTTTTGGCCAGAACATCTTGTTGGAAAAGACCAAGAAAGGCACGCCTCCACAGCATGCCGTGTTTGTCGCGATCGATCAGCTACTGGTCGAACCATTGTCTCTGCGTGACCTATTGTTATCGCGTGCGCTCAGTGAAGTACGTACCAGCGTTCAGCAGGAAAAGCGCCAACATGCGCAGTTAGGCTTTGATGATTTGCTTAGCCGCCTTTCACAGGCGTTACAGCAACCTGGTGGTGATATGCTGGCTCAGGCGATCCGCCAGCGTTATCCCGTGGCGATGATCGATGAGTTTCAAGATACCGATCCCCAGCAATATGGCATCTTCCAAGCGATTTATGTACAGACAGAGAGCGCCAAACAATCAGACTCGGCGCTGTTGCTGATTGGCGATCCTAAACAGGCGATTTATGCTTTTCGCGGCGCAGACATTTTTACCTACATGTATGCGCGTAGCGAAGTGAAACATCACTACACGCTGGGCACCAACTGGCGCTCATCGCCCGGTATGGTCGCCGCAGTCAATCGGGTTTTCTCTGCGATTGAATCTCCTTTTCTTTTCGAAGATATTCCGTTTTTGCCGGTTGAAGCGGCCAAGAATAATCAGGCGCTGCGTTTTGAAATTGAAGGGCAGCGTCAGCAAGCCATGCATATTTGGCTGCAATCGGGCGAAGGCTGCGGCACCGTTGAATATCAACAGTCATTGGCAACACAATGTGCGGCTCAAATCCGCGATTGGCTGACGGCGGGGCAGCAGGGCAAAGCGCTGCTTTATACCAATAAAAAAGATAAAGATGGCCGAGAGATTGCAAAACCCGTTGAAGCATCAGACATCACCATTCTGGTGCGTAGCCGTGCTGAAGCAGCGTTAATTCGTGATGCGCTAAGCGCACTGGCGATCCCTTCTGTCTATTTATCTAACCGTGACAACGTGTTTGAAACGCCGGAAGCGCGCGATTTACTGTGGCTTTTGCAAGCCGTGCTGGCCCCTGAGCAGGAGCGACTGTTGCGCAGCGCTCTGGCAACCAGTTTGATGGGGCTGAACTCGCAGCAGATTAACCATTTCAATCAGGACGAGTGCTTGTGGGACGCGTTGGTTGATGAGTTCGATGGTTATCGTCAGCGTTGGCAAAAGCAGGGTGTATTACCCATGCTGCGTGAAATCATGGTGAGCAGAAATCTGGCTGAGAATCTGTTGGCCAGTGAGGGCGGTGAACGCCGTCTGACGGATGTGCTACACATCGGTGAACTGTTGCAGGAAGCGTCGCTAACGTTAGATAGCGAACCGGCATTGTTGCGTTGGTTAGCGCAGCAAATTGATAACCCCGCAGTGCAGTCGGAAAACCAGCAGCTTCGTTTGGAAAGCGATCGCCATTTAGTGCAGGTGGTGACCATTCATAAATCGAAAGGGCTTGAATTTCCGATAGTTTGGCTGCCTTTTATCGGCAGTTATCGGCTGCAAAAACAGCCGTTGTATCACGACAGAGATAATTTCAAAGCGGTACTCGATCTGAACTATAACGATGATGCGGTTAAGCTGGCGGAAGAAGAGCGCTTGGCAGAAGACTTGCGCCTGCTCTACGTTGCGCTTACACGCTCTGTTTATCATTGTAGTCTCGGGCTGGCGCCTCTGTTTTTAGGTGGTCGAAAAAAACAGGGTGAAACCGATGTGCATAACAGCGCCATCGGATACCTGCTGCAAAAAGGTGAGCCCGGTGATGCCGCGTTGCTGTTGGAGTGTCTCCAGCGCCTACAAAATGACGATATTGTGGTGACGCCTGTTTCCACTGAAGATACCTCACCGTGGGTGCCTAATGCACCGGAAGCACAGGATCTTCAAGCCAAGCTGTTTACCCGCAAGATGCAAGATGACTGGCGTGTCACCAGTTATTCGGGGTTACAGCAGCACAGCAGCACGCCGTTTTTCGACCTGCTTCCCAAACTGGATGTAGATGCGGTGGGGGAGTCTGACATTGAAACCACGCCAGAGCTCACGCCGCATACGTTCCCTAAAGGTGCGGCACCGGGAACCTTTTTACATAGTTTATTAGAACCGTTGGATTTCACTCAGCCACGCGATCTTGAATGGCTGAGCGAGCAGGTGACTCTGCAGGGATTGGATGACCAGTGGGTTCCTGTACTCGACCGTTGGCTAGAGGCTATTTTACGCGCGCCATTAGCTGAAAACGGGCCCTGCTTAGCACAACTTCCACCAAGCCAAATTCAGGCCGAGCTACAATTTTATCTGCCGATTGAACAGCTGCTAAAAAGCGTTGAACTGGATGCCCTGATTAAACGTTATGATCCTCTTTCCGCTCAGTGCGATCCGTTAGATTTCCGTCAGGTGCGCGGCATGTTGAAAGGCTTTATCGACTTAGTCTTTTTCTGGCAAGGGCGTTATTACGTGTTGGATTATAAGTCCAATTGGTTAGGTGCCGACGAAAATGCCTATACTCCAGAGGCGATGGCGGGGGCGATGGCAGAACACCGCTACGATTTCCAATACCAGCTTTATTCATTGGCGCTGCATCGCTATTTGCGCCATCGGCTGCCTGATTACCAATACGAGCAGCATTTCGGCGGCGTTTTCTACTGCTTCCTACGCGGGATGTCGCCAGATAAGCCAGGGCAGGGTGTTTTCCATTGTCGCCCAGATGCCGCGCTCATTGAGGGAATGGATAAGCTCTTTAGTTCAGCCTCGGAGGGCGCAACATGCTGATTTTCGATCTGCTGTTAAACATGGGCGCACAAAAATACCTACGTTCTCTGGATGTTCAGTTTGCGCGCTTAATTGCAAATCAAGGGCAACCGCATCTGGCTTTGGCTGCGGCGCTGGTGAGTTTAGAAACTGCTTCCGGTCATGTTTGTTTGCCGCTGAGCCAGCTCAGTTCAACCTCGCTGGCCAAGCAATTTCCTGATTTTGCCTATGAGCTTAGCCAGCTGTTTGGTGATATGGATGAGGCTGCGTGGCAGGCATGTTTGCTGGCTAAGGCCGAGGTCAGCGATGGCAGCTATCCCGCACCGCTGGTGTTGCAAAATCAACGCTTATATCTGCAACGCCTTTGGCAGGATGAAGGCGTCGTCGCCACTTTCTTTGCGGGCAACGAGGCGGCGTCAGATGAATCAGCGCCCGCTTTATCGGCGATTTTGTCCCAGCTTTTCCCCGCAAGGTCTGAAGATGCTGAGGTTAACTGGCAGCAGGTCGCTGCCGCCGTTGCTGCAACGCGCCAAGTTTCCGTTATCTCTGGTGGCCCAGGTACAGGAAAAACGACCACGGTTGCGCGTCTGTTGACGGCGCTGGTACGTTTGCATCCCCAACGTAAACTGCGTATTCAATTAGCTGCCCCAACGGGCAAAGCGGCTGCACGCTTGACTGAATCATTGGGTAAAGCCGTTGAAGCTTTGGAATTAACCCCCGCTGAGCGCGAAGTTATTCCCCAAGAAGCGTATACGTTACACCGCCTGCTAGGTGCGCAGCCGAACAGTATTCGTTTGCGTTACCACCGCGAAAATCCGTTGCATGTTGATGTGCTGGTGGTGGATGAGGCCTCGATGGTGGATTTGCCGATGATGTCTAAACTTATCGCCGCGCTGCCTCAGCGTGCACGACTGATTCTATTAGGCGATCGCGATCAGTTGGCATCGGTGGAAGCGGGAGCGGTCTTAGGCGATCTTTGTCGCTTTAGTGAGTTTGGCTATCGCCCTGAGCGCGCTAAACAACTTTCTGAACTGTGTCAGACGGCGATCCCAGCGGGAGCCGAACTGCCGGATATTGCGGTACGCGACAGCATTTGTTTACTCAGGAAGAGCTATCGCTTTGACGCTAATTCAGGCATCGGGCAGTTAGCCTCTGCGGTTAATCGCGGAGATTTTTCCGCTGCTCGCCGCTGTTTTGATGGGCAGTTCTCGGATATCTCATGGTCACCGATGACGCAGGATGACGACTATTCCACGCTTATCCAAACCTGCGTTGAGGGCTATCGCTCAACGCTGCAACGGGTATGGGAACAGGCTGATGCGGCTGAAATTCTTGAGAGTTTCTCACGTTTTCGTTTGCTTTGTGCACTACGGGAGGGGCCGTTTGGGCAGTCTGGACTGAACGATCGTATTGAGCTGGCCTTAACCAAAGCAAGGCTTATTCACAAGCCTACGCAGGCTCATCAGCGTTGGTACAGCGGTCGTCCGGTGATGGTCACGCGCAATGATAGCTCGTTGGGATTGTTTAACGGCGATATTGGCATTGCGTTGGCTGATGCCGAGAATAATATTCGCGTGTATTTCCAACTGCCCGATGGCTCGATTAAATCTGTCCAGCCGAGCCGTTTACCGCAGACCGAAACGGCCTACGCGATGACGGTGCATAAATCGCAGGGCTCTGAGTTCGAACATACTCTGCTGGTGCTGCCTGCCGATTTTTCTCCTATCGTAACGCGTGAGCTGCTGTATACGGCCATCACCCGTGCGAAAAATCGGTTAACGCTGTTTAGCCGCGAGCAAATCTTAAAGACGGCGATCCGCACGCCAACCCTGCGTCGAAGCGGGTTGATGGAACGGATGATGTTGCCCGTCTAGCTGGCTGTCCGCATCCTGCGGGCAGCGCGAGGTAGCCTCAAGATAAGTCGGCGAGCAAAATCTTGGAACGGCGCTGGTAGTTGTACAGCTCCTGTTTTTGCATCGGGAGCACGTCAACTTCTGCGGGGGTAAAACCACGCTCTTGGAACCAATGGATGCTGCGCGTGGTGAGCACAAACAGTTTTTCCAGTCCCATTTGTCTGGCTTGTGCAGCCACGCGTTTGAGCAGGGCTTCGCCGCGAGAGGAGCTGCGATAGTCTGGATGTACCGCCACGCAGGCCATTTCGCCAATCCGTTCCTCAGGGAACGGATAGAGCGCCGCACAGGCAATGGTCAGATTATCTCGCTCAATAATGGTGAATTGATCAATTTCCCGTTCGAGCTGTTCACGCGAACGGCGAACCAAAATACCTTGCTGCTCTAGCGGGCGGATAAGTTCCAAAATACCGCCGATATCATTAATGTTGGCGCGACGTATTTGTTCCGCGCTTTCCATCACTATCTGGGTGCCGATGCCGTCGCGGGAGAATAACTCTTGCACTAAGGCGCCATCGTCCTGATAGCTAATCAGATGACTACGCCCTACGCCGCTCCGGCAGGCTTTTACGGCTCCACGTAAAAAGCGCACCGTGCCAGAGTTGTAATCCCCTGAGGCTTCTAGCGTTTCAATGCGCGTCTGCGCTTCGTTGGGGAGCAGCTCGGAAACAATCGAGCCATCGTCGTTTGTGACGCCTTGCGAAGAGCAAAAACCAATCAGCTTTTCTGCTTTAAGCTTAATAGCTAACTGAGTTGCGACTTCTTCAGACGTGAGGTTAAAACTTTCACCGGTAACGGAAACGGCAACGGGGCCCATCAACACAATGGCACCGCTGTCGAGCTGACGGTGAATAGCGTCTTCATCGATACGGCGAATGCGCCCGCTGTGGCAATAATCCACCCCGTCATCGACGCCAAGCGGCTGCGCGATAATAAAGTTCCCGCTCACCACGTTGATGTGGGCACCCTGCAGCGGCGTGTTATTCAAACTCATGGACAGGCGCGCTGTAATATCTAGTTGCAACTGACCCGCAGCTTGTTTCACCAGTTCTAGGGTTCTGGAATCCGTGACGCGTATATGCTTGTGGTATACAGGCTCATAGTGGTGTTCATTCAAATTGCTGTCGATCTGTGGGCGCGCACCATAAACGACAACCAGTCGGATACCAAGGCTGTGCAGTAACCCAATATCATTGACGATATTGGCAAAGTTTTCATGCTCAATGGCCTCTCCGCCAAGCATCACAACGAATGTCTTGCCACGGTGAGTATTGATGTAGGGTACCGAGTGACGAAAACCCTGAACCAGTTCGGTGCTGCGCTCCTTCATGAAACCCTCTGAATTTTTATTCGCTAAAACTGTATTTTTATTCTTTATTGCGAATAAAGGCAAGTGTGAATTTTATGTAAATTCAAGTCATATCTGCTGCGGATAGAGATATCTGCAAAACTCCTTTAAGCATTTTCTAATGACAGTCCCGCCGCGATTCGATAAAGTTTTGCCCTAAAATTTGTGCTGGAGCGCTATTCTCCGCTGTGTTTGGCTTTTTATTTTGGGATTGCATGACAAATTCGAACCATAATCTGACCCGTCGTCGTTTGTTGCAGGGTGCCGCTGCTACTTGGTTTTTAAGTGTAAGCCGAGTGGGTTTTGCTGCGTCTTCACAGGTGATTGCCGTAAGGGTATGGCCGGCGTCGACCTATACTCGCGTGACGCTGGAATCGAAGGTGCCCCTGAAATATAAGCAGTTTGCGCTAACCAACCCAAATCGCATCGTCGTTGATATTGAGGGCGTTCACCTTAACAGTGTGCTTAAAGGGATCAGCAGTCAGGTTCAGTCGGGCGATCCCTATTTAAAGACCGCGCGCGTCGGACAGTTTGATAAAAACACCGTGCGGTTGGTGTTAGAACTTAAACAGGAAATCAGTCCGAAGCTGTTCACCCTAGCGCCGTTTGCCGAATTTAAAAACCGCTTGGTGGTCGATCTGTATCCGGCACAAGGCACTAGCGCGGCGGAAAACGATCCGCTGCTGGCTTTGCTGGAAGATTACAATAAAGGTGATTTGGGCAAAAGTTTGCCACCGGAAGGGCCACAAAAAGGCAAAGCCGGGCGTGATAGACCGATTGTTATCATGCTCGATCCTGGGCACGGCGGTGAAGATCCCGGAGCAATCGGTAAAAATAAGACGCGTGAAAAAGACATTGTGCTGCAAATTGCCCGTCGCCTAAGTGCATTGATTAAAAAACAGCCCAATATGCGTGTGTATATGACGCGCAATGAAGATGTCTTTATCCCGCTGAAAGTTAGGGTAGCGAAGGCGCGTAAACAGCGCGCTGACCTGTTCATTTCGATTCACGCCGATGCCTTTACCAGCCGCTCGGTACGAGGCTCTTCGGTATTTGCTCTCTCTACCAAAGGCGCAACCAGCGCGGCGGCACGGTTTTTAGCCCAAACCCAGAATGAATCCGATGAAATCGGTGGGGTTAGCCGCAGTGGGGATCAATACCTCGATCACACCATTTTTGATCTCATGCAGACCGCGACGGTGAACGATAGCCTGAAGTTCGGCAAAGAAGTGCTGAAAAACATGGGCCGCGTGAACAAATTGCATAAAAATAGCGTGGAACAGGCCGGATTTGCGGTGCTGAAGGCACCCGATATTCCATCCATTTTGGTTGAAACCGCATTTATCAGTAATGTTGAAGAAGAGCGTAAACTGCGTACTAGCGCTTTCCAGCAGCAGGTTGCTCAATCTATTCTGGCTGGGATTAAAGCTTACTTCGCGAATGGTGGGGAATTGGCGAGGCGGTAAGGAAATATTGAATAGCGCTCGAGATGGTATGAAAACATCCGAACGGCTCCTCCCCCTGTGAAGGGGGAGGCTGGGTGGGGGCGTGGTTATTTCAACTTAACCCCCACCCTAACCCTCCCCCTTGTTCAGACCGGAGACATGGTGAACACTTGTTCGGAGACATGGTAGACACTTAC